>NZ_SMKI01000356.1 GCF_004348415.1 Streptomyces hainanensis | reverse complement strand
GGGCGCCGGTGCCGAGCAGGGTGACGTCCATGTGCCGATCCTCGCGGATCGTCCGGCTCGACGTCCTGATGCGCGCGGTAGTGCCCCGCGGGGCCGACCCGTGATTTAGTCTGCGATCAGGAAGTCGCGGCCGGATGGTGCATCAGGAGGCGGGCATGGCGTGGGAGTGGCGGTTCGAGAAGGCGGACGGCACGTCGACGGAGCCCTCCCAGGACCCGGGTGACTTCGGGACCCAGGGCGACGCGGAGTCCTGGATCGGCGAGATCTGGGGCGAGCTGCTCGAGGAGGGCGTCGACCAGGTGTCGCTGCTCGAGGACGGCACGAAGATCTACGGGCCGATGAGCCTGCACTCCGCCCTGGACGAGTGAGCGGCCGACCGGCCGACCCGGTTCCGGGGCCTACGCCTCGCCGAGGGTGACCTCGGCCGATCTGCGCTCGCCGTCCCGCAGGTAGCGGACCTCCAGCGTGTCGTCCGGCTGGTGGGCGGCCAGCGCCTCGGAGAGCGACACCACGTCGGTGATCGGCTCCGAGCCCAGCTTCACCAGCACGTCCCCCGGGCGCAGCCCGGCCCGCGCGGCCGGGCCGTCCTCGGTGACCTCGACGAGCGCGGCGCCGGCCGGTTCGAAGCCGTCGCCGAGCACGGTGCGCACGGAGACGCCGAGCGCCGCGCGCCCCGAGTCCACGACGCGGCCGCGGTCGATCATCTGGTCGGCCAGGAAGGTCACGGTGGACGAGGGGATGGCGAAGCCGATGCCGGGGGCCTGGCCGCCGCCGAGGCCCGGGTCCCTGGCGGCCAGGGTGGGGATGCCGATCACGGTGCCCGACAGGTCGACCAGCGCCCCGCCGCTGTTGCCCGGGTTGATCGCGGCCGACGTCTGCACCATGTTCCCGAGCGTCGCCTGCCCCTCGCCCTCGCTGACCGAGCGGCCGACGGCGGAGACGATGCCCTGGGTGACGCTGGACGCCAGGCCCAGCGGGTTGCCCATCGCCAGCACGATCTGGCCGACCTCCACCCGCGAGGAGTCGGCGAAGTCCGCGGCCCGCAGCCCGTCCGGCGGGTTGGTGAGCTTGATCACCGCCAGGTCCTGCGGAGGGTAGGAGGCCACGAGCCTGGCCGGCTGCGCCGACTGACTGGTGGCCAGCAGCACCTCGAAGTCCCGGCCGTCGCCCACCACGTGCGCGTTGGTGACGATGTGGCCGGAACCGTCGTAGACGATGCCCGAACCCAGGCCGTCCTCGGTGGTGATCTGCACCACGGAGGGCAGCACGTCGTGCACCACGTCCTGGTAGGTGGCCTGGAGGTCGCCGGGGATGGCGTGCGGCACGCTGGTGCCGCCCCGCGCCTCCGACGAGCCGTCCGTACAGCCGCCGGCCAGCAGCAGGGCCGCCGCGCAGCCCAGGGCCGGCCACACGCTCGCTCGGGAACCGGTGCGCCGTCTCACAACGGCAGTCTGGCCGCCGCCCGCGCCTCCCGCGAGCGACGGCCAGCCGTTCGAGCGACGCCCTGCTAGCGGGGCTCCTCGCCGCGCTTGATCTGCGGGCGGGGCAGCCGCATGCGCCGCATCTGCATGGTGCGCATCAGCGCGTAGGCCGTGGTGCCGCGCAGGTTCTCGTCGGGGAACCTGGCACGCAGCTGCTTCTTCAGGCGGCGCGTCATCAGGACCGAGTCGAAGACGATCATCACGATCACCGCGAGCCACATCAGCAGCGCGATGTTCCGCGCGGCCAGCGACGGCAGCATGCTCAGCACCAGGATCAGCACGGCGATCGGCAGGAAGTACTCCGCCACGTGCCACTTGGTGTCCACGAAGTCCCGCACGAAGCGCCGCACCCTGCCCCGGTCGCGGGCCGGCAGGTGGCGCTCGTCGCCCGAGAGCAACGCCTCCCGCTGCTTGCTCATCGCGGTGCGCCGCTGCTCCCTGGCCCGCTTGGACGCCTCCCTGCGGTTGGTGGGCGGCTTGACGACGGCACGACGCAACGCCTCGGCCTCGCTGCGCTTGGGCGTGGGCCGGCCCTTGGGTGCCTGCGGGTCGCGGCCGCGGGACTCCTCCCGCTCGGCATCGGCGGAGCGGGCCTGATCTTCTTTCGAACGGCTTCGGAACACAACCCCAAGACTACGGTCTCGCTCCGCGTGACGACCCGGGGCGACCGGCACGATCACGCAACGGACCCCGCCAGGAGGGGTCAGACCAGGCCGCAGGGTGTAGAACGGCCGCTCAGCAATCGTTCTGAGGTAGGAGCCATTCGCCGCCGAGCGGTGCGCTAATGGAGAGGCGACCCGTAGGGTAGTAGGGGATCAGTAGGAATGGTCACAGGTTCGAGCCCGGTATGAAGGGGGCGCGCGAGGCCCATGAGCGGTGTGATGAAGCGGATGGGGATGATCTTCCGCGCGAAAGCCAACAAGGCCCTTGACCGGGCCGAGGATCCGCGCGAGACGCTCGACTACTCGTACCAGAAACAGCTCGAGCTGCTACAGAAGGTGCGGCGTGGCGTCGCGGACGTGGCGACCTCGCGCAAGCGGCTCGAGCTCCAGCTGAACCAGCTCAACGGCCAGTCGGGGAAGCTCGAGGAGCAGGGCAGGAAGGCGCTGGCGCTGGGCCGCGAGGACCTGGCCCGCGAGGCGCTGACCAGGCGTTCCGGCCTGCAGCAGCAGATCTCCGACCTCCAGCAGCAGCACGAGACGCTGCAGAACGAGGAGAACAAGCTCACCCTGGCGGCCCAGCGGCTGCAGGCCAAGGTGGACGCGTTCCGCACCCGCAAGGAGACGATCAAGGCCACCTACACGGCGGCCCAGGCGCAGACGAGGATCGGCGAGGCGTTCTCCGGCATCTCCGAGGAGATGGGCGACGTCGGCCTGGCCATCCAGCGCGCCGAGGACAAGACCGCCCAGCTCCAGGCCCGCGCCGGCGCCCTCGACGAGCTCGTCGCCTCCGGCGCCCTGGACGACGTGACCGGCAGCTCCAAGGACGACATCACGGCCGAGCTGGACCGGATCTCGGGCAACGCGGACGTGGAGTTCGAGCTGGAGCGCATGAAGGCCGAGCTGGCCGGCGGCAGCTCCGCCGGGCGCCAGGCCATCGAGGGCGGCGACGGGACCGAGGAGCGGCAGCAGCAGCAGCGCTCCCCACGGCTCGACAAGCAGTGACCGTCGCCCGGCCGTGACCACCACCCCCGGCGAGACGGCGGGGCCCCTACACGAAGGACGGAGGGCATCATGATCGTACGGATCATGGGGGAGGGGCAGGTCCGGCTGGCCGACAGCCACTTCCCGGAGCTGAACAAACTCGACGACGAGCTGCTCGCCGAGGTCGAGACCGGCGACCTGGAGGGCTTCCGGCGTACCCTCGGCGCGCTGCTCGCGGCCGTCAGGAAGCTGGGCACCCCGCTCCCGGACGACGCCCTCGAACCCTCCGAGCTGATCCTGCCCGCACCCGACGCGACCATCGACGAGGTGCGGGCCATGCTCACCGAAGACGGCCTGATCCCCGACTGACCCGACCGAGACCGCCGACGTGACTCCCGAGCAAGGCGCCCGCGCCCACCACTGGTTGCGGGTCCACCCCATGGCGCTCGACGCGCTGATCGCGGTCGCCGTGTTCGTGGTCGTGATCGTCGCGTCCGTGACCATGGCGTCCTCCGGCGGCACCCCCGGCTTCGGCAAGCGCGAGCTGCCCGCCCACTCCGTGGTGCTCACGCTGCTGGCCTCCGCCGCCCTGGGCGCCAGGCGCCTGGCGCCCATGAAGGTGCTGGTCGTGGTCAGCGCGCTCAGCGTGCTCGAACTGGTCCTCGGCACCCAGTCGCACCCGCCGAGCGAGCGGCACGCGTCGCTCGCCATGACGGTGGTGATCGCGGTCTTCACGGTCGCCATGCGCACCGACCGGCACACCACCTTCCGGGTCGCCCTGGTCACCGTCGCCGGGTTCATCCCCGCCACCATGCTGCTCGGCGCCCAGCCCTGGTACGTCTCGGAGAACCTGGGCATCGTCGCCTGGCTGGGCCTCGCCGCCACGCTCGGCGAGGCGGTGCGGCACCGGCGGGCCGCCGTCGACGCCATCCGGGAGCGGGCCGAGCGCGCCGAGCGCACCCGCGAGGAGGAGGCCAGGCGGCGGGTGGCCGAGGAGCGGCTGCGGATCGCGCGCGAGCTGCACGACGTCGTCGCCCACCACATCGCCCTGGTCAACGTGCAGGCCGGCGTCGCGGCGCACGTCATGGACACCCGCCCCGACCAGGCCAAGGAGGCGCTCGGCCACATCCGGCAGGCCAGCCGGCGCGCCCTCGGCGAGCTCCAGACCACGGTCGGGTTGCTGCGCCAGCAGGACGAACCGATCGCCCCGACCGAGCCCGCCCGCGGCCTGGCCGTGCTCGACGAGCTGGTCGAGGGCTTCACCAAGGCCGGCATGGCGGTGTCCGTGCACGCCCCCGCGGCCGACGGGCCGCTGCCGTCCGCCGTCGACCTGGCCGCCTACCGGGTGGTCCAGGAGGCGCTGACCAACGTCCACAAGCACGCCGGCGCCGAGTCGAGCGCCCGGGTCCGCATCGTGCGCCGCGGGGTGGCCGTGGACCCGCTCCTCGACATCACCGTGGAGGACGACGGGCCGCGCCACGACCGCGTCGCCGCGGCCCCGGCCGCCGGCCTCGGCGGCATGGGCAGCGGCCACGGCCTCACCGGCATGCGGGAGCGGGCCGCCGCGCTGCACGGCACCTGCGAGACCGGCCCCAGGGACGACGGCGGCTTCCGGGTGCGGGTCACGCTGCCGCTGCGCCCGCCGGGGGCGCCGGACACCGAGGACGACGTGGTGCGGAGCGGGCCGGAGAGCTGGAAGGTCGGCTGGTGCGGCTGAGCGCCGGCCTCGGGGTCGTGAACAGGAAGATGGTGCTGTGATCAGGGTGGTGCTGGCGGACGACCAGGCCCTGCTGCGAAGCGCGTTCCGGGTGCTGGTCGACTCGGATCCGGGGATGACCGTCACCGGCGAGGCGTCGGACGGCGCGGAGGCGCTGCGGGTGATCCGCGAGGCCGGCGCCGACGTGGTGCTGATGGACATCAGGATGCCCGGCATGGACGGCCTCGCCGCCACCCGGGCCATCAGCGCCGACCCGGCGCTCGCCGCGGTGCGGGTGGTCATCCTGACCACCTTCGAGTCCGACGACTACGTGGTGCAGGCGCTGCGGGCCGGCGCCTCCGGGTTCCTCGGCAAGGGCGCGGAGCCGGAGGAACTGCTCGCCGCGATCCGGCTGGCCGCCGACGGCGAGTCGCTGCTCTCGCCGACCGCCACCCGGGGCCTGATCGCCCGCTTCCTCGCCCAGAGCGACGGCGGCGAGTCGATGGACGACTCCACGCTCGACGTGCTGACGGCCCGGGAGCGCGAGGTGCTGGTCGAGGTGGCCGGCGGGCTCTCCAACGACGAGATCGCCAAGCGGCTCTCCGTCAGCCCGCTCACCGTCAAGACCCACATCAACCGGCTGCTGACCAAGCTCTCCGCCCGGGACCGGGCACAACTGGTGGTCACCGCCTACGAGACCGGCCTGGTCAAGCCACGCACCGGCTGAGCCCGCCAGCGCGGCGGCGGTTCAGAGGAAGGCGGCCGACGGGATGTAGGGGGCCGGCGGACGCATCCCGCGCAGGCACAGGTAGCCCCCGGGCGCCAGCGCGAGGCCGGCGGCCAGGCCCACGTCCACGGCCCACTCCTGCTCCGCCGTCAGCCGGGGCACGCTCGCCGCGGCGCCCGGCGGGCGGCTCAGCAGCGCCGAGGCCAGCAGCCGCACCGCGATCCGCCGCGAGGTGGCGGCCAGCAGCTCCACGGTGCCGTCGTCATCCAGATAGCAGTAGCCGCTGCCGCCCAGGTCGTCCGCCACCACCACCCGGCAGTGCAGCAGCAGCTCCGCGTGGTCCGGGCCGTGGGCTCCGCCGCGCAGCCGGCGGTCCACCGAGTTCATCAGGTCGATCTGCGCCGCGCCGCCCTCGATCGCCGGGCCGTCCGGCGCGGTCAGCCGCGACGGGTCGACCGTGCCGGCCAGCCGCATCACCGGGTGCAGCGTGAACCCGGCGGCCCGGTGCACCCGGGCGGACAGGGGGTCGCCGGAGCCGCAGATCATCCCGCGCAGCGTGCCCCTGGCGTGCGCCATGGCCCGCCGCAGCAGCGCGGTGCCCACGCCCTTGCCACGTGCCCTCGGGTCCACGACCAGCAGCGAGAGACCCCACAGGCCCTCCCGACGGCTGGCCAGCGCCGCGCCGACCGGCCGCCCCGCGGCGTCCTCGGCCAGCCAGCAGCCGCCCGGATCGGTGCCGGCCAGATGCCTGGCCCTGCGGTGGAAGCGCGCGGTGCGCGGCGGCGACCACTCCTCGTCCGCCTCGCCGCGCGCCGCGAGCACCACCTGCCGGACGGCCTCGGCGTCGGCGCGGGAGTCACGTACCTGGCGCAGCAGCATGACTCCATCGTGGCCCGCCGGTCAGGGCAGTGCCAGCATGCGCTCCAGGGCGACCTTCGCGTAGCGCTCCGTCTCGGTGTCCACCTGGATGCGGTTGACCACCCGCCCGTCCGCCAGCGACTCCAGCGCCCACACCAGGTGCGGCAGGTCGATCCGGTTCATGGTGGAGCAGAAGCAGACCGTGCGGTCCAGGAAGACGATCTCCTTGCCCTCCGGCGCGTAGCGGTCGGCGAGCCGCCGCACCAGGTTGAGCTCGGTGCCGATGGCCCACTTGCTGCCGGCCGGGGCGGCGTCGAGCATCCGGATGATGTGCTCGGTGGAGCCCACGTGGTCGGCGGCGGACACCACCTCGTGCTTGCACTCGGGGTGCACCAGCACCTGGACGCCGGGTATCCGGGCCCTGACCTCGTTCACCGAGTCCAGCGAGAACCGGCCGTGCACCGAGCAGTGCCCGCGCCACAGGATCATCCGGGCGTTCCGCAACTGGTCGGCGGTGAGCCCGCCGTTCGGCCGGTGCGGGTTGTAGACGACGCAGTCGTCGAGGGACATGCCGAGATCGCGGACGGCGGTGTTCCGCCCCAGGTGCTGGTCGGGCAGGAACAGCACCCGGCCCGCCCCCTCCGGCCGCTGCGCGAAGGCCCACTCCAGGGCGCGGCGGGCGTTCGACGAGGTGCAGACGGTGCCGCCGTGCCGGCCGGTGAACGCCTTGATGTCGGCCGAGGAGTTCATGTACGTGACCGGCACCGTGTCGGCGGCGACGCCGGCCTCGGTCAGCACGTCCCACGCCTCGGCGACCTGCTCGCCGGTGGCCATGTCGGCCATCGAACAGCCGGCGGCCAGATCGGGCAGCACGACCCGCTGGGCGTCCGAGGTGAGGATGTCGGCCGACTCGGCCATGAAGTGCACGCCGCAGAAGACGATGTACTCCGCCTCGGGTCGGGCGGCGGCGTCCCTGGCCAGCTTGAACGAGTCGCCGGTGACGTCGGCGAACTGGATGACCTCGTCCCGTTGGTAGTGGTGGCCGAGGACGAAGACGCGGTCGCCGAGCCGCGCCTTGGCGGCGCGCGCCCGCTCCACCAGGTCCGGGTCGGACGCCGCGGGCAGGTCACCCGGGCAGTCGACGCCGCGCTCGCTCGCCGGATCGGCGTCCCGGCCGAGCAGCAGCAGAGCGAGCGGAGTGGGCTCGACGCCCAGTGTCTGGGCGGTGTTCATGGCACGCACCCTTCCTTTATCGTCGTATTGACGCAATGGATCATAACTCCTTCGCGTCAGTCTGACGAGACCGATAGCGTCACTGTGACGCATTCCGCCATCCGCGCGGGGTGTGCGAGCATGAGAAGAGAAAATGGCGCGCCGGCACCGGAATAGATCGGAGCGGGCGTCTGTTGCAGCACGCTGCCAGAGCATTCCGTACTACCCGGGAGATACGCAGATGTCCGTAACGGAAAAGACCGTCGACGACGGCATCGTCGTTTCCGACACGGCCGTGGCGAAGGTCAGGAGCCTGCTCGAGCAGGAGGGGCGTGACGACCTCGCGCTCCGCGTGGCGGTGCAGCCCGGCGGGTGTTCCGGTCTGCGCTACCAGCTCTTCTTCGACGAGCGCTCGCTCGACGGGGATGTCGTGAAGGACTTCGACGGCGTCAAGGTCGTCACGGACCGCATGAGCGCGCCCTACCTCGGCGGCGCGTCGATCGACTTCGTCGACACGATCGAGAAGCAGGGCTTCACGATCGACAACCCCAACGCGACGGGTTCCTGCGCGTGCGGGGACTCTTTCAGCTGACGTCTCCGCCCACCCGCCTGGCGGCTGGAGCGCCTCGAAGGTTCCGCAGCGCCGCACCGGCCCTGGGCTGGTGGGGCGCTGCCGGCTTTTCTCCGGCCGGCGGGTTTTCCCCCCACCCGCCC
>NZ_SMKI01000355.1 GCF_004348415.1 Streptomyces hainanensis | reverse complement strand
CCCGACCCGGCCCCCGTTCGCTCCTGTCTCTCAGCCCCACCCGGTGCGGGTGATCACATGGGACACGCCGACACCCTGCTCGCCATGGGCGGCGCCTTCGTGGCCGCCGCCATCCTCGCCCGCCTCGGCAGCCGCATAGGCCTGCCCACGATTCCGCTGTTCATCCTGGCCGGGATACTCCTCGGCCCCAACACTCCGGGCTTCGTGCTGCTCGACGATCCGCACGACCTGGAGATGCTGTCCGCGCTCGGCCTGGTGTTGCTGCTGTTCTACCTGGGTCTCGAGTTCCACATGGACGACCTCAAGACCGGCGGCCGCAAGATGGCCGTGGCCGGCTGCACCTACCTGGCGCTGAACGTCGGCGCCGGCCTGGGCTTCGGCTTCGCGCTCGGCTGGGGTACCTCCGAGGCGCTGGTGCTCGCCGGCGTGCTCGGCATCTCGTCCTCCGCCATCGTGACCAAGATCCTGGTCGACCTCGGACGCATCGGCAGCCCGGAGACCAAGCCGATCCTCGGCATCATCGTGGTCGAGGACATCTTCCTCGCCCTCTACCTGGCGGCCCTGCAACCGGTGATCTCCGGGGCCGACGACCTCGGCGCCATGGCCGTCGACATCGGCAAGGCGTTCGGCTTCCTGCTGGTGCTGGCCGTCGCGGCCCGGTGGGGGACCGGCCTGATCGGCAAGCTGTTCGCGATCAAGGACAACGAGCTGCTGGTCATCTCGTTCCTCGGCGCGGCCGTCCTGATCTCCGGCATCGCCGAGACCTTCGGCGTGGCCGACGCCATCGCCGCCTTCATGGTCGGCCTGATCCTGGGCAACACCACCTCCGGCGACCGGATCCGGGACCTGGTGCACCCGTTGCGGGACGCCTTCGCCGCGATCTTCTTCTTCGGCTTCGGCCTGTCGATCGCCCCGGGTGACCTGCCCACCGTCATCTGGCCGGTGCTGATCGCCATAGTGATCACCGTCTCGATGAACCTGTTGGCCGGCGTCTTCACGGCGCGGATCTACGGCTTCGGCCCGAAGCCGGCGGCCAACGTGGCCACCACGCTGCTGGCGCGCGGCGAGTTCGCGCTGATCCTGGCCACCATGGCGGCCGCGGCCGGCCTCGACCAGCGGCTCTCGCCGTTCATCGCGGGCTACGTGCTGATCCTGGCCGTCGTCGCGCCGCTGGTCGCGGGCCGCTCGCACTGGTTCGCCCGGCTGATGCCGGGTGGCCGCGAGGCGTCCGGGCAGGCGGAGGTGGTGAGCGCCGACGCCGACGCCGAGCCGGCCGGCTCGCGGAGCTAGCGGCCGACGCCGGCTCGTGGGCCGTGGGTCGTGGGCGGTGCCCCACGGCCCACGGCCGTTCGCGGCCGGCTCAGCCGCCGCCGCCGGCGGCGGTGACCAGGGCGCGGAGCAGGCGGGGGTCGTCGGCCGCCTCCGGATGCCACTGGACGGCCAGCGCGAACGCCGCTGAGGCGGGCAGCTCCAGCGCCTCGACCGTGCCGTCCACGGCGTGCGCGGTGGCGGTCAGACCGGTGCCGAGTTCGGCCACCGACTGGTGGTGGTGGGTGGGGACGGCGAGCGGCGCGGGGGAGAGGACGGCGGCCAGCCGGCTGCCGGGCACCGGTGTGACCTCGTGGTCGACGAAGGTGCCCGGCGGACCCTGGTGGCCGTCGACGTGCTGGTTGAGTGTCCCGCCGAGCGCCACGTTGAGCAGCTGCATGCCCCGGCAGATCCCCAGCAGTGGCAGCCCGGCGGTCAGTGCCGTCTCGATCAGCGCCAGCTCCCACGCGTCCCGCTCCGGCGCCGGCGATCCGGTGCGCGGGTCGCGGGTGGCCCCGAAGCGGGCCGGATCCACGTCGGGTCCGCCGGAGATCACCAGCCCGTCGAGGCGGGCGACCGCCGTGGCCGCCGCGTCCGGCGTGCCGTCCGGCGGCAGCAGGACGGCGAGGCCGCCGGCCCGCTGCGTCTGCCGGTGGTAGCCGGCCGGCAGTAGCGCCGCCGGCTTCTCCCACACGCCCCACCGCGTCCGGTCCTCCAGATAGGTGCTGATCCCGATCAGCGGCAGCGCCATACCGCCGACTCCCTTCAGTCCCGGGTCAGTTCGGCCTCGGCCGCCGCCAGGGCGGCGAACTCCTCCTCCGGCGCGGCGGCCACCAGGCGATGCCGACTGTAGAAGGCGAAGTAGGCAGCCGCCACCGCGTACACGCCGAGCGCGATGAACGCCGCGTCCCGGTCCACCAGGAACGTCGCGACCAGCGCCGCCAGCGCGAGCACGAACGCGATCCCCGAGGTCAGCACGCCGCCCGGGGTGCGGTAGGGCCGGGGCAGCGTCGGCTCGCGGCGCCGCAGCACGATGTGCGAGAGCGTCATCAGCGCGTACGAGATCGTCGCGCCGAAGACCGCCACGTTCAGCATCCGCGCCCCGTCGCCGGTGGCGGCGGCGAGCGCGAAGCCCAGCGCGCCGGGGATCAGCAGGCCCAGATACGGCGACCTGCGCCGGCTGGTCAGCGAGAGGAAGCGCGGCAGGTAGCCGGCCCTGGAGAGCGCGAACAGCTGTCGGGAGCCCGCGTAGACCAGCGAGAAGAAGGACGCCACCAGGCCGGCCAGGCCCGCGTAGTTCACGAAGCGGCTCAACGCCGTCGTCTCGCCCTCCGGTTCGAGCGCCGCCACCAGGGGGTTGCCGGCGTCCATCACCGCCGCCGAGCCCCGCGCCCCGGTGGCGGCCAGGAAGGTCAGCAGGGCGAGCACCAGCAGGACCCCGATCGCCCAGGCCATCGCCCTGGGCAGGGTGCGCGCCGGGTTCCTGGTCTCCTCGGCCGCCAGCGGCACCCCCTCCACGCCGAGGAAGAACCACATGCCGAACGGGAAGGCCGCCCAGATGCCGAGCAGCCCGAACGGCAGCCAGGAGCTCGCGCCGAACGCCCCGTCGTCCACCGGGATGTCGTCCAGTGAACCCGGGCTGAAGTCGGCCAGCGCCCCCACCACGAAGACCAGCAGCGCGGCCACCGCGATCACCGTCACCGTCAGGCTGAACCGCAGCGCCTCGCCCACGCCCCACAGGTGGATGGCCAGGAAGACCACGAAGCAGCCCAGGTAGACCGGCCAGCTCGACTCGAGTCCGAACAGGTCGAGCGACTCCACGTAGTCGCCGATGAAGATCACGATCGCGGCGGGCGCCAGCACGAACTCGATCAGGATCGCCGTGCCGGTCAGGAACCCGCCCCAGGGGCCGAGTGCCCGCCGCGCGAAGCCGTAGCCGCCGCCGGCCGTGGGCAGCACGGCGGCCAACTCGGCCAGCGCGAACACCATGCAGGTGTACATGATGCCCATCAGCGCCGCGGCGATGGCCAGGCCGCCGAAGCCGCCCTCGGCCAGGCCGAAGTTCCAGCCCGCGTAGTCGCCCGAGACCACGTAGGCGACACCGAGGCCGGTCAGCAGCAGTGGCCCGGCGCTGCCGGTGCGCAGCGCCCGGCGACGCAGATAGGCGTCCTCGGGCGAGGGCGGCTCGGTGCCGGACGGCGGTGCGGTGCCTGGCTCGGTCTGCTCGGTCATGGGCCGCTCCTGACGTGCCGCCCACGAGGGGCACGAATGGTATGGGCGCACACCTTTGCGGGTGGGGTGTGCGCCGCGCAACCCCCCGTGCGTAAAAGGGCTGTTACGGCCGCGGGGCGGGCGGCCGGGCCGGGTGGTCGCGCCCGGTGGCCGGGGCGGGCGGGCTCACGCCAGGAAGCCGCGGAGCAGCGCCGCCGTTCCCGCGCAGTGCTCGCGCATCATCTCCCGCGCCCCGTCCGCGTCCCCCTCGCACACCGCCGCCACCAGCGCCGCGTGCTGGGCCTGCGAGTGCCCCAGGTTGCGGACCAGCAACGGGATGCAGTCCAACAGGTCGTTCACCGTGGCCCGCACCGCCGCGTACTGGGCGGCCAGCGAAGGGGAGCCCGACAGCTCGGCCAGCGTCAGGTGCAGGGCGGTGTCCATCCGCCGGTAGTCCGCCGGCGCCGCCTCCTCGGTGGCGGCGAGCGCCGCCCGCAGCCGGGCCGCGCCCTCGGTGCCCGGCGGCTCGGCGGCGCACAGGCCGGCCGCGCCGACGTCGAGCACCTCGCGCAGCCGCAGCGCGTCCTCCAGGTCCACGTCCGCGATCCGCCTCCGCAGCTCCGCCCGCCCGGCGTCGCCGGCGGGCGACGGCCGCCGACAGACGAACGTCCCGCCGTACCGGCCGCGCCGGCTCTCCACCAGACCCTCGTCCTGAAGCACTTTCAGGACCTCGCGCAACGTCACCCGGCTCACCCCGAGCCGGGCCGCCAACTCGCGCTCCGCGGGCAGCCGTTCGTCGGCCGGCACCAGGCCGAGCCGGAGCACCTGGAGTATCTGCTCCAGCGCCTCCTCGAAGCCGTTGCCGGCGCGCACCGGCCGCAGCACCGCCGTCAGCCGTTCGGCTCCGCCGCCCCGGCCGCCGACCTGGTCGTCCATCGGACCTACTTCCCAATCAATGGTCTGCGCCGCTACCTTATGGCCCCTGGCGGAACCGACAGGAGGCCGTGACCGTGTGGGATCGCACACCACCGCTGTCCATCGAGGAGTTGCGGGGCCTGATCGACCTCGGCGAGATCGACACCGTCGTCCTCGCCTTCACCGACATGCAGGGCCGCCTCCAGGGCAAGCGGTTCGCCGCCCGGTTCTTCCTCGACGAGGTCTGGCGGAACGGCAGCGAGGGCTGCGACTACCTGCTAGCCGTCGACACCGACATGAACACCGTCGACGGCTACGCGATGTCCTCCTGGGCGCGCGGCTACGGCGACTTCGCCATGCGCGGCGACCCCGACACCCTCCGCCGGGTGCCCTGGCACCCGGGCACCGCCATGATCACCGCCGACCTCGCCTGGCACGACGGCAGCCCGGTCGCCCCCTCGCCGCGGCAGATCCTGCGCCGGCAGCTGGACCGGCTGGCCGACCGCGGCTGGACCGGACACGCCGGCACCGAGTTGGAGTTCCTGCTCTTCCGGGACAGCTACGAGCGGGCCTGGGACGCCGGCTACCGCGACCTCACCCCGGCCAACCAGTACAACGTCGACTACTCGGTGCTCGGCACCGGTCGCGTCGAGCCGCTGCTGCGCCGGATCCGCAACGAGATGGCCGGCGCCGGGCTCGTCGTCGAGTCCGCCAAGGGCGAGTGCAACCTCGGCCAGCACGAGATCGCCTTCCGCTACGCCGACGCGCTCACCACCTGCGACCAGCACGCCGTCTACAAGACGGGCGCCAAGGAGATCGCCGCCCAGGAGGGCGTCGCCCTGACCTTCATGGCCAAGTACGACGAGCGTGAGGGCAACTCCTGCCACATCCACTTCTCGCTGCGCGACGCCGAGGACCGCCCGGTCTTCGCGGCCGCCGACGCCCACGAGCCGCACGGCATGTCGCCGACCATGCGTCAGTTCCTCGCCGGTCAACTCGCCACGCTGCGCGAGCTGTCGCTGTTCCACGCGCCCAACATCAACTCCTACAAGCGCTTCCGGGCCGGCTCCTTCGCCCCCACCGCCGTCGCCTGGGGCGTGGACAACCGCACCTGCGCGCTGCGGGTCGTCGGCCGCGGCCCCTCGCTGCGGATGGAGAACCGGCTGCCCGGCGGCGACGTCAATCCCTACCTCGCCGTCGCCGCCATGATCGCGGCCGGCCTGCACGGCGTCGAGCAGGGCCTCGAACTCCCCGAACCCTGCGCCGGCAACGCCTACACCGGCGACGCCCAGCGGGTGCCGGCCACCCTGCGCGACGCCGCGGCGCTCTGGCGCGACAGCGCCGTCGCCCGCGCCGCCTTCGGCGACGAGGTGGTCGAGCACTACCACAACATGGCGCGGATCGAGCAGGACGCCTACGACGGCGCCGTCACCGACTGGGAGCGGTTCCGCTCCTTCGAACGCCTCTGATCACCGAACCCCGCAGCGAGGAGCGAGCCGCACCGTGCAGACCACGCCGCCGGCGCACGACATCGTCAACCCGGCGACCGAGGAGACCATCGCCACCGTCCCCGTCACCACCCCCGCCGAGGTGGGCGAGGCCGTGCGCCGGGCGGCCGCCGCCCAGACCGGCTGGGCGGCGGCCGCCCCCGGCGACCGGGCCAGGCTGCTGCGCCGGTTCGCCGCCGAGGTGGACGCGGCGCGCGAGGAACTGGCCGGGATCGAGGTCAGGGAGGCCGGCCACCCGATCGGCAACGCCCGCTGGGAGGCGGGCAACGTCCGCGACCTGCTCGACTACGCCGCCGGCGGCGTCGAGCGGCTGACCGGCCGGCAGATCCCGGTGGCCGGCGGCCTCGACGTCACCTTCCACGAGCCGCTGGGCGTCGTCGGCGTGATCGCCCCCTGGAACTTCCCGATGCCCGTCGCCGCCTGGGGCGCCGCCCCCGCGCTCGCCGCCGGCAACGCCGTGCTGCTCAAGCCCGCCGAGACCACCCCGCTCACCGCGCTGCGGCTCGCCGAACTCGCCCTGGCCGCCGGGCTGCCCGAGGGCCTCTTCCAGGTGCTGCCAGGCGACGGCCCGGGCACCGGCGAGGCCCTGGTCACCCACCCGGGGGTCGCCAAGATCGTCTTCACCGGCTCCACCACCACCGGCAAGCGCGTCATGACCCACTGCGCCGCCGCCGTCAAGCGGGTCACCCTCGAACTCGGCGGCAAGAGCCCCAACATCGTCTTCGCCGACGCCGACCTGGAACGCGCCGCCGCCAGCGCGCCGGGATCCTTCCTCGACAACACCGGCCAGGACTGCTGCGCCCGCAGCCGCATCCTGGTGCAACGCTCCGTCCACGACCGCTTCCTCGCCCTCGTCGAACCCGCCGTGCACGCCGTCGTCGTGGGCGACCCGGCCGACGAGGGCACCGCCGTGGGCCCGCTGATCTCGGCCGCCCAGCGGGAGCGGGTGCGCTCCTACGTGCCGGAGGACGCGCCGGCCGCGATCCGCGGCCGGGCCCCGGCGGGACCCGGGTTCTGGTACCCGGCCACCGTCCTGGAGGCGCACCAGGCCGGCGAGCGCGCCGCCGTCGAGGAGATCTTCGGACCGGTCGCCGTCGTGACGCCCTTCGACGACGAGGACGAGGCCGTCCGGCTCGCCAACGCCACCGACTACGGCCTCGCCGGATCCGTCTGGACCCGCGACCTCGGCCGGGCGCTGCGCGTCTCCCGAGGCGTCGCCGCCGGCAACCTCTCGGTCAACTCCCACAGCAGCGTGCGCTACGCCACGCCCTTCGGCGGCTTCAAGCAGTCGGGGTTCGGCCGCGAGCTCGGCCCCGACGCGCTGGTCGCGTTCACCGAGACCAAGAACGTCTTCCTCGCCTCGGACGCCTGACCTCCCCGTCCGACCGAACCGGAACCACCGCCACGACCCAAGGGACCCGCAGTGACCCAGACCCCAGCGACACCCCGCCGGCTGGTCGGCCGCACCGCCGTCATCACCGGAGCCGCCAGCGGCATCGGCCTCGCCACCGCCCGCCGGTTCGCCGCCGAGGGCGCCACCGTGGTCCTGGCCGACGTCGACGCCGAACGCGGCGAGGCCGCCGCCGCCGAGACCGGCGGCCGTTACGTGCACGCCGACGTCACCGACGCCGAGCAGGTCGAGGCGCTCTTCAGGACCACCGTGGACGCCTACGGCGCCGTCGACGTCGCGTTCAACAACGCCGGTATCTCGCCCCCCGACGACGACTCCATCCTCACCACGGAACTCGACGTCTGGCGCCGGGTCCAGGAGGTCAACCTCACCTCCGTCTACCTGTGCTGCAAGGCCGTCATCCCGCACATGCGCCGGCAGGGGCGCGGCTCCGTCATCAACACCGCCTCCTTCGTCGCGGTGATGGGCGCCGCCACCTCCCAGATCAGCTACACCGCGTCCAAGGGCGGCGTGCTCGCCATGTCCCGCGAGCTCGGCGTGCAGTTCGCCCGCGAGGGCATCCGGGTCAACGCGCTCTGCCCCGGCCCCGTCAACACCCCGCTGCTGAAGGAGCTGTTCGCCAAGGATCCGGAGCGCGCCGCGCGCCGCCTGGTGCACGTGCCGACCGGCCGGTTCGCGGAGCCCGAGGAGATCGCCGCCGCCGTCGCGTTCCTCGCCAGCGACGACGCCTCCTTCGTCAACGCCGCCGAGTTCCTGGTGGACGGCGGTATTTCGGGCGCCTATGTGACCCCGCTCTGACCACGCGGCGCCCCCGCGGCGGGCGTTCGACCGGCCACGCACGGTGGCCTCGTGGGCCAAGCTGTGGCAAGTTCACTCCGTGAGCATGACGACGCCTCCCGGCTGGTACCGGGATCCGGCCCAGACCGAGGGCGGGCCCACCATGGAGCGGTGGTGGGACGGCTCGGCCTGGACCGGCGGAACCCGCCCCGCCGGCGGCGAGCCGCCCACCGTGCCGCCC
>NZ_SMKI01000354.1 GCF_004348415.1 Streptomyces hainanensis | reverse complement strand
CCGACCCCACCCCCAAGCCGCCGCTCGATCCGGACGCGGTCCACTGCTTCGACGAGGGCGACTCGCTCGGCCAGGAGTGGATACCCCAGGGGCTGACCGGGGTCTCCGACGCCCAGCAGGACGAGGCGTGGGGAACGGCCACCGGAACGCTCCTGACCGGCTGGTACGACAACCACAACCCCGGGCGGGACGCGGCCGGGAACTGCGCGGCCTCGACCTCCGGGCTCTGCTTCGAGAAGGGCGTCCGGGTCACCTTCGCCGACCCCGCCGCCGGCACCTACCGGCACGTCCTGCTGGTGTGGCCCTACTACGCCGGCGACGGCCGGATCACCTACCAGCCCATCCACTCGGCGGGCGGCCAGACCGGCATCCACGCCGGCGGCATGGTCTGGTACGGCAACTACCTCTACGTCGCCGACACCTACAACGGCATCCGCGTCTTCGACATGCGGTACCTCTTCGACCTCAACCCCGACCAGGACGCCGCGACCGACGACCGCACCCCCGACGGGCTCAGCAGCGATGTCGGGGACGGCCGACGGGTCGGGCGGCAGGGCGGCGTCTGGTACGGGCACGGCTACCGCTACGTGATGCCGCAGGTGGCCACCTGGCGCTACACCGCCACCCAGTACAACGACGGCGCCGCCTGCGCCGACGTCGGCGCGCCCAAGGCCTCGTACCTCTCCCTGGACCGCAGCGGCGTCGACCACCTGGTGGTGGGGGAGTACTGCTCGACCACCACCGCCCAACCGTCCACCGGCCGGGTCGGCGCCTGGCCGGTCGCCGAGCTCGAACGCCGCTCCGGCACCGTGCCCGCGACGGCCGGCTCCTCCTACTTCCTGCCCGTGCACCAGGCCCAGGGCGTAGCCCGCCACGAGGGCCGGTACTACATCAACCAGAGCCACCGCTACAGCAACGGCAGCCTGTGGCGGGCGACCGTGACCGGCGGCCGGCTCGCCCTGGCCGGCGGCGAGATCCGCACCGCCGTGGGCCCCGAGGACTTCTACCTCGAACACGGCGCGACGACCGGGGACCCGCCCCGCCTGTGGTCGGTCTCCGAACACCGGGCCGACATCGACGACCCCTCGTGCCGGAACAGCACCCCGTGCGGACGGGTGCTCTACGCCCACCGCCTCGACGCCGTCCGGGGACAGCCCTGACGGCGGCCCCACGCGGTCCGGGAGACGGGGCCTAGCCCTCCGCCGCCCGGGGGCCGCGCTTCCGGGCGGCGGCGCAGTCGCCGCAGGTGCCGAAGATCTCCACGGTGTGGCGGACGTCGACGAAGCCGTGCTCCTGGGCCACGGTGTCCGCCCACCGCTCCACGGCCGGGCCCTCCACCTCGACGGCCTTGCCGCAGGAGCGGCAGACCAGATGGTGGTGGTGGTCGTCGGTGCTGCACCTGCGGTACACGGACTCGCCGTCGCTGGTGCGCAGGACGTCGACCTCGCCGGCGTCGGCGAGGGACTGGAGGGTGCGGTAGACCGTGGTCAGCCCGACCGAGGCGCCACGGTGCTTGAGCATGTCGTGGAGCTCCTGGGCGCTGCGGAACTCGTCGACCTCCGCGAGCGCGGCGGCGACCGCCGCACGCTGACGCGTCGAACGGCCACGCACCGGCGGTCCTGACGTCTCCACGAGTGCCTCCCTGTTCGGCGTGCGGCTGCCCTCACCGGTTCCGCCTGGCCAGGGTAGCCGCTTTCCGGGGGCTCACGGACGGGCGGCCGGCTCCGGGGCCGGAGCCGGCGCCTGTGCCGGGAGTGCGCGCCGGGCGCGCCGCCTGGCCAGCGGCAACGCCAGCAGCGAGGCCAGCGCGAACAGGCTGAGGGCGATCAGCACGATGGTGGCGCCGGGGGGCACGTCGGCGTAGTAGGACGTGACCGTGCCGGAGAGCGAGACCAGCACGCCGAAACCGATCGCCGCGGCCAGGGTCATCGCGAAGCCCCTGGTCGCCTGCTGGGCGGCCACCACCGGGATCACCATCAGCGCGCTGACCAGCAGCAACCCGACCACCCGCATGGCCACCGTCACGGTGGCCGCGGCGGTGACGGCCAGCAGCAGGTTGAGCGCCCGCACCGGCAGACCCGTGACCCGGGCGAACTCCTCGTCCTGACAGACGGCGAACAACTGCCGGCGCAGGCCGAGCGAGATCAGCAGCACGAAGGCGGACAGCCACAGGATGGCGGTGATGTCCGCGGGCGAGACGGTGGTGACCGAGCCCCACAGGTAGGACGTGAGGTTGGCGGTCGAGCCACCGGGGGCCAGGTTGATGATCATCACACCGCCGGCCATGCCGCCGTAGAACAGCATGGCCAGCGCGATGTCGCCGCGGGCCAGGCCGGAGGAGCGCAGCAGTTCCATCGCGACCGCGCCGACGGCCGAGACGGCGACCGCCATCCACACCGGGCTCGTGTTGAACAGGAAGCCGAGCGCCACGCCGGTCAACGCCACGTGGCCGATGCCGTCGCCCATCAGCGCCTGCCGGCGCTGCACCAGGTAGATCCCGACGGCCGGCGCCGCCGCGCCGATCAGCAGGGCGGCCAGCAGCGCCCGCTGCATGAAGGGGTAGTCGAGGACTTCGAACATCACAGGATCCCGGTCTGGAGCGTCGGCCCGACGGCCCGCCCGAGCGGGTCATGGGGGCCCCTCCCTGGGGGCACCTCCCAGCCGCCAGGCCGGGGGCCGTTGGCCGGGGGAGGATGGCAGGCGGACTCCTCGGGCAGCGGCGCCACACCGTCGCCGACGTCGCCCGGGCGTTCCACGACGCGCTCGACGCGGCCGTGCGCCAGCACCACGGCGCGGTCGATCAGCTGCCGCAGCGGGCCGAGCTCGTGCAGCACCAGCAGCACGGTGGCGCCGCGGTCGAGCTGGGCGCGCAGGGTGTCGGCCAGGATGGCCTGGCTGGCCAGGTCGACGCCGGCCAGCGGCTCGTCGAGGACCAGCAGCTCGGGCTCGCCGGCGAGGGCGCGGGCGATCAGCACCCGCTGGTGCTGGCCGCCGGAGAGGGCGTCCACGGAGTCCCCGGCCCGGTCGGCGAGCCCGACCAGGTCGAGCGCCCGGTCGACGGCGGCCCGGTCGGCCCGGCCCAGCGGGCGCAGCCCGCGGCGGGCGAGCCGACCCGCCGAGACGACCTCGCGCAGGGTGGCCGGCACCCCGCCGGTGGCGGTGGAGCGCTGCGGCACGTAACCGAGCCTGCGCCAGTCGCGGAAGCGGTGGACGGCGGTGCCGAACATCCTCAACTCGCCTCCGCTGACCGGCACCTGGCCGACCGTGGCCCGCACCGCCGTGGACTTGCCCGAGCCGTTCGCCCCGAGCAGCGCGACCACCTCGCCGGGCCGCACCGTCAGGTCGACGCCGCGCAGCACGGGCCGGCCGCCGAGTTCGGCGGTCACCCCGGTCAGCGATATCACGGGCTCCATGGCCTCACCGCTCCTTCCGTGCCTCTGGGCCTCTGGGCCTCTGTGTCTCTGAGCCGATCGTTCCGCGCCGTGGCCTCGTGGCCTCAGGCGCCCAGCGCCTGCTGGAGGGCCGCGAGGTTGGCGCGCATGACCTCGAGGTAGTCAGCGCCGGGGGAGTCCTCGGTGATTCCCTCGACCGGGTCGAGCACCGCCGTCTCGAGGCCGAGGTCGTCGGCGAGGGTTCGCGCGGTCTCGTCGCTGACCAGCGTCTCGAAGAACACCGTGGTCACGCCGTCCTCCCTGGCGATGTCCTGGAGGTCCCGCATCCGGGCCGCGCTCGGCTCCGCCTCGGGGTCCAGGCCGGTGATGGCCTCCTCGCGCAGCTCGTAGCGCTCGGCGAGGTAGCCGAAGGCGGCGTGCGTGGTGATGAAGGTCCGGGCCGGCGCGTCGGCCAGGCCGGCGGCGAACTCCTCGTCCAGGGACTGGAGTTCCCCGACGAGCTGCTCGGTGTTCCGCTCGTAGTCGGCCGCGTGGTCCGGGTCGGCCTCGGCCATCGCGTCGCCGACGCCCCGGGCCACCTCGGCGTAGCGCACCGGATCGAGCCAGATGTGCGGGTCGCCGCCCTCGTGGTCGTGGCCGTGACCGTCGTCCTCGGCGTGCTCCTCTTCCGCGTGCTCGCCCTCGGCGTGCTCGTCCGCGTGCTCCTCGCCGTCCACCTCGTCGCCGTGGGTCTCCAGGGTGGTGAACGAGGTGGCCTCGACGACCCGCGAGGCGCCGGACTGCTCCACGGCCTCGTCCACGACGGGTTGCAGGCCCTGGAGGTAGACCACCAGGTCGGCCTCGCTGAGCGAGGCGGTCTGGCGGGGGCTGAGATCCAGGTCGTGCGGCTCGACGCCGGGCTCGGTGAGGGTGGAGACGGAGACGTGCTCGCCGCCGATCCGCTCGGCGAGGAACTCCATGGGATAGAACGACGCCACCACGTCGAGCCGCCCGTCCGCGCCCGCGCCACCGCCCTCGTCACCGGACCCACAGGCGGTCAGGGACAGCAGCCCCAGACCGGAGACACCGGCGAGAAGGGCGGCGGAGCGTATTCGGGAGCGTGCGCGTCTTGCGGTCATGACAGCCATTTTCAAGTTATTTGGAAACCATTGTCAACTGTGGATCCCGTGATGTGACCGGCGCCTCTCGCGTTCCGGGTGGTCGGCGCGGCCCTCGACCCCCGCCGGCCAACCGATTTGGTGCGGGCCCCTCGTCCGCCGGTAACCTGAGGCGATTCCTTCTCGTCCTTCGTCCCGAAGAGAGCACCGTGGCCGCCGACAAGATCGACACCATCGTCAGCCTCAGCAAGCGCCGTGGCTTCGTCTATCCCTGTAGCGAGATTTACGGCGGTCAGCGCGCCGCCTGGGACTACGGACCACTGGGCGTCGAGTTGAAGGAGAACGTCAAGCGGCAGTGGTGGCGTTCCATGGTCACCTCGCGCGACGACGTCGTCGGCATCGACTCCTCGGTCATCCTGGCCACCGAGGTCTGGGAGGCGTCCGGCCACGTCGCCACCTTCAGTGACCCGCTGACCGAGTGCACCTCCTGCCACAAGCGCTTCCGCGCCGACCACCTGGAGGAGGCGTACGAGGAGAAGCACGGTCACGTTCCGGCCAATGGTATGGCTGATATCAACTGCCCCAACTGCGGGAACAAGGGCGGCTTCACCGAGCCCAAGCAGTTCTCCGGGCTCCTCGCCACCCACCTCGGCCCCACCCAGGACACCGGCTCGATCGCCTACCTGCGGCCCGAGACCGCGCAGGGCATCTTCACCAACTTCGCCCAGGTGCAGCAGACCTCGCGCCGCAAGCCGCCGTTCGGCATCGCGCAGATGGGCAAGTCCTTCCGGAACGAGATCACCCCGGGCAACTTCATCTTCCGAACCCGCGAGTTCGAGCAGATGGAGATGGAGTTCTTCGTGAAGCCGGGCGAGGACGAGCAGTGGCACGGCTACTGGATGGACCAGCGCTGGAACTGGTACCGCGACCTCGGCCTCTCCGAGGAGAACATGCGCTGGTACGAGCACCCCAAGGAGAAGCTCTCCCACTACTCCAAGCGCACCGCCGACATCGAGTACCGCTTCCAGTTCGGCGGCTCCGAGTGGGGTGAACTCGAGGGCGTGGCCAACCGCACCGACTACGACCTCGCCTCCCACTCCAAGGCCTCCGGCCAGGACCTCAGCTACTTCGACCAGGAGGCCGGCGAGCGCTGGACCCCCTACGTCATCGAGCCGGCCGCCGGCGTCGGCCGCACCATGCTGGCCTTCATGCTGGACGCCTACCGTGAGGACGAGGCGCCCAACGCCAAGGGCAAGATGGAGAAGCGGGTCGTGATGGCCCTCGACCCCCGCCTCGCCCCGGTCAAGGTCGCGGTCCTCCCGCTGTCCCGCAACCCGCAGCTCTCGCCGAAGGCCAAGGACCTGGCCACGGCGCTGCGCCGCCACTGGAACATCGAGTTCGACGACGCGGGCGCCATCGGCCGCCGCTACCGCCGCCAGGACGAGATCGGCACCCCGTTCTGCGTCACCGTCGACTTCGACACCCTGGAGGACAACGCGGTGACCGTCCGCGAGCGGGACTCCATGAAGCAGGAGCGCGTCTCCCTCGACCAGGTCGAGAGCTACCTGGCCGGCCGCCTCATCGGCTGCTGACCGCGGTGTGGGAGCCGCGTGCGCGGCTCCCACACCTACGGCCGATCAGCTCTTCCAGTCGGCCGTGTCCAACTCGCAGTCGAACGGTGCCGGGACATCAACCTTGTCGCCGAACTTGATCTCGGTGTGCCGCTGATACCCCTGCTCCCCGGGCTTGGAGTACATGGTCACGGTCGACCGCTCCATGTCGACGAGCACGTAGACCGGCACGCCCCCCTTCCCGTAGTACTCGACTTTCTCCGCGCGGTCGTACTGTGCCGTGGCCACGGAGGTGAGTTCCGCGACGAGCGACAGCGCCGCACCAGGTAGGTGGACGCTGTCGATGTCCGTCGCCTCGGCATCGGACACATGGAGGTCGGGGCCGATCGCCTTGTTCTGCCCGGGGAACGCGAACAAGAAGGGGGCGGTGTCGATCACGTGCCCCTGTGGTTCGTGTCCTGACAACTGCCGCATCATGCTCCGCAGGATGGGCCGATAAGTGCCCTTGGACCACGGCGACAAGATGATGCTCCCCCTGATGATCTCCGCCCGGTAGCCATCGGGCACGTCAAGTTTTTCCAGCGTGTGGAGCAGTCTTTCGAACTGCGCCCTGTCGCTGGTCTCTATCGTCTGGGGTCGCTCCATCATCAATGTCATGATGCGCCTCCTTCGGCGGCTTATCCAGTAGTACGCACAGTTTATGGGTGGCTACTGACAGCCGCGGACGACGAGGTCGCGGAGGGCCGTGAAGTCCGCTTCGGCCTCGGGGAGGGCCCAGCGGGCCGCGAAGTGCGGCTTGTGGAACATCGCGGTGGCCTGGTGGACGGCCCGGGCCAGGACGGCGGACTCCGGCGGGCCGGGGGCGAAGACGTCCGCCGCCCGGCCGTCCTCGATGATCCGGGTCAGCTGCCCGACCAGGTCGGCCACATGGGCCGCCACCACCTCGCTGAGCTCCTCGGCCAGCACCGTGTAGGTGGCGAACAGCTCCGGATCGTCCATCGCCTTGCGGCGCTTGGCGTGGAACAGCACGGTCAGCCAGTCGGCCAGCCGCCGGTCCGCCGGCCCGGGGCCGGCGGCCAGGGGTTCGAGCAGGACGGTGGTGTGGTCGATCCACCGCTTGGTGACCGCCTCCCGCAGCGCCGTCTTGGTGCGGAAGTGCCGGTAGACCGAGCCGTGACTGACCCCGAGCGCCCGCGCCACGTCCACCACGGTCGCCTTCGTGGGGCCGTAGCGGCGCAGCACGTCCTCGGTGGCCGCCAGGATGCGCTCGGGGGTCAGCGCCTCGGTCATCCCGTCCCCCTGTTCGCTACTTCTCGCTGTCCAGCATGGCCATCTGCTCCGCCCCGTACCGGTCGCCCGCCGCGGCATCCGCCGGGACCGCCCGCTCGATGGCGGCCAGGTCGTCCGCGTCGAGGGTAACGTCCAACGCCCCCAACGCCTCACCCAGCCGCTCCCGCGTCCGGGCCCCGACCAGCGGCACGATCTCCTCGCCGCGGGCCAGCACCCAGGCGATGGCCAGCTGCGCCACGCTCGCCTCCCGCTCCCTGGCGATCTCCCGCAGAGTCTCCACGAGGCCCAGGTTGTGCCGCAGGTTGTCCCCGCTGAACCGTGGACTGTGGGCGCGGAAGTCGTTGGCCGCTACCTTCCGGTCCGGCGACCAGTGCCCGCTGATCAGCCCGCGCGACAGCACCCCGTAGGCGGTGACGCCGATGCCGAGCTCCCGCAGCGTCGGCAGGATCTCGCGTTCGATGCCGCGGGAGATCAGCGAGTACTCGATCTGCAGGTCGACGATGGGCGCGGTGGCGGCGGCCCGGCGAATGGTCTCCGCCCCGACCTCCGACAGTCCGATGTGCCGCACGTACCCGGAGTCCACCAGCTCCGCGATCGCGCCCACCGTCTCCTCGACGGGCACGGCGGGGTCGACCCGGGCGATCCGGTAGACGTCGATGTGGTCGACGCCGAGCCGCTGCAACGAGTAGGCGACGAAGTTCTTCACCGCGGCGGGGCGGCCGTCGATACCGGAGAAGCCGCCGTCGACGGTGCGCAGCGCGCCGAACTTGACGCTCGTCAACGCCCGTTCCCTGGCGGCGGCCGGCGCGCTGCGCAGCGCCTCGCCGATCAGCATCTCGTTGTGGCCCATGCCGTAGAAGTCGCCGGTGTCGAGCAGCGTGACCCCGGCGTCCAGCGCGGCGTGGATGGTGGCGATCGACTCGCCCCGGTCGGCGTGCCCGTAGATCGGCGACATGCCCATGCAGCCCAGGCCGAGCGCGGAGACCGCCGGCCCGGTCCTGCCGAGCCGGCGGTGGGGCAGCGGAGTCGAGGGGGCCGAGG
>NZ_SMKI01000353.1 GCF_004348415.1 Streptomyces hainanensis | reverse complement strand
GTATAAGAGACAGCCCAGGCCCCCTCCCCCGCTGACAGCGCCTGCGGCGCGGGCGCGAAGCGCCCCGTGCTGCGCTGACAGCGCCTGCGGCGCGGGCTCCGCACCCGCGGATGACACGGCACCGCCGGCTAGTAACCAGCCGCGAAGCGGCCCATCGGCCCGGGGCGCGGTGCACCCGCGACGTGGGCTCCCCGGCCGTGGCACAGGGCCCCCGGCCCGGGGCCGGCAACGCACACGGCACGGACTCCCCGGCCGCCGATGGCACGGCACCGCCGCTGACAGCCAGCCGCGAAAGCGGCGCGGGCGCGAAGCGGCCCATCGGCCCGGGGCGCGGTGCACCCGCGACGTGGGCTCCCCGGCCGTGGCACAGGGCCCCCGGCCCGGGGCCGGCAACGCACACGGCACGGACTCCCCGGCTGCGGGTGACACGGCACCGCCGCTGACAGCCAGCCGCGAAAGCGGCGCGGGCCGGCAGGCGGCACGGCCGCCGGGGGCCCGGGTGACGCGTTCCCGGCCGCGCCGCTTCGCGGCGGCCCGCGCGGCGGCGGGGGGCGCCGGCGCTGGGGGCTTCGAGCCGGGCGCCGGCAGGCGCGATCGGCAGGGGCGGTCGGTTAACGCCCGGTTGGACCGCATCCGGTGGGTGGGTCGCTCGTTGGAGGGGCGTGCACACTTATGAAGCCTCGCGTCCGCAGCACGCCCGTCCCGCGCCGATTCCGGGCATGCGGTCGGCCTACGACCAGCCGCCGGGCGGCTCGGGCACACCGATCTACGACTCCCTGTGTGCCGAATACCGCCGGCTCTTCCGGGCGTTGCCCGGCGACCGCACCGGCGAGGAGGAGCTGCGGTTCGTGGGGTTCAGCAGGATCCGCCCCATCCACGGCGCGGGGGCCGGCGGTTGGCGCGACTACGGGCGGCACCACGAACTCGCGCCGCCCGTCTACGCGTATGTGCCCGTCGTGCATCCGACACCGGCGGCGCTGCCGCCCGGAAGCCTGTAACCGGCAGGCCCGCGGGCCTACTTCTTGCGGCCCCGCTTCTCCCGCACGCGCACCGAGATGTGCACCGGCGTGCCCTCGAAGCCGAACTCCTCGCGGAGCCGTCGCTCGATGAAGCGGCGGTAGCCGGCCTCCAGGAAGCCCGAGGCGAAGAGCACGAACCGGGGCGGCCTGGTGCCGGCCTGGGTGCCGAACAGGATCCGCGGCTGCTTGCCGCCCCGCACGGGGTGCGGGTTCGAGGCGACGAGCTCGCCGAGGAACGCGTTGAGCTTGCCGGTCGGCACCCGGCTCTCCCAGCCGGCCAGCGCCGTCTCGATGGCGGGCACCAGCTTCTCCATATGCCGGCCCGTGCGCGCCGAGACGTTGACCCGGGGCGCCCACTGCACCTGCACCAGGTCCTGCTCGATCTCCCGCTCCAGGTAGAAGCGGCGCTCGTCGTCCAGCTGGTCCCACTTGTTGTAGGCGATCACCAGGGCCCGCCCGGCCTCCACGGCCATGGTGATGATGCGGGTGTCCTGGACGCTGATCGGCTCGGTGACGTCGACCAGCACGACGGCCACCTCGGCCTTCTCGAGGGCCGCGGCCGTCCGCAGCGAGGCGTAGTAGTCGACGCCGTCCTGCACCCGACGCCTGATGCCGGCCGTGTCGACGAAGCGCCAGGTCTGCCCGCCGAGCTCGATCAGCTCGTCCACCGGGTCCCTGGTGGTGCCGGCGAGCTCGTCGACGACCACCCGCTCCTCCCCCGCCACCTTGTTCAGCAGCGACGACTTGCCGACGTTCGGCCGGCCGATCAGCGCCACCCGGCGCGGCCCGCCGAGTGCGGTGCCGAACGTCTGGGGGGGTGCCTCGGGCATCACCCGGAGCACCGCGTCCAGCAGGTCGCCGGTGCCGCGGCCGTGGATCGCGGAGACCGGGTAGGGCTCGCCGATGCCCAGGTTCCACAGGTAGGCGGCCTCGGCCTCCTGCGAGGGGCCGTCCACCTTGTTGGCGCACAGCACCACGGGCTTGCCCGAGCGGCGCAGCAGCTTGACGACGGCGTCGTCGGTGTCGGTGGCGCCGACCTTGGTGTCCACCACCATCACGACGGCGTCGGCCGCGTCGATGGCGAACTCGGCCTGGGCGGCGACCGAGGCGTGGATGCCGAGCACGTCCTGCTCCCAGCCGCCGGTGTCGACGACCTTGAAGCGGCGGCCGGCCCACTCGGCCTCGTAGCTGACCCGGTCCCTGGTGACGCCCGGCTTGTCCTCGACGACGGCCTCGCGGCGGCCGATGATCCGGTTCACCAATGTCGACTTGCCGACGTTCGGTCGGCCGACGACGGCGAGCACCGGCAGCGGCCCGCTGCCGGCGGCGGCGAGCTCGCTCGCGATCTCGTCGGCCTCGAAGCCCTCCCCGGTGGCGAGCTCCATGAACTCCGCGTACTCGGCGTCGCCGAGCGCACCGTGCCGGTCCGCGTCCGCGGCGCCTGGGTGGTTCTGGTCGGTCATGGAGTCTGTACCTCGTGGAGTGTCGTCGTTCGCCGCGGGGAGCGGCGGTTCGGGACCGGGTGGGGTGCGCCGGACCGGCGCCCATCACACCAGTGTCGCTCAGGTGCTAACGGCCGGTGAGCCGTCGGGCTTCCTTGAGGTGCGCCGCCAGGCGCTCCTGTATGGCCAGGGTGGCCTCGTCGAGCGCGGCCCTGGTGCGGCGGCCACCGGCCGCGGCGGGTGTGAACGGGTCGCCGTAGACGACGTCGATCCGCCGCCGCAGTGGCGGGAACCCGGGGATCAGCCGGCCGCGGGCCTCGTTGCTGCCGAGCACCGCCACCGGCACGATCGGTGCTGCGGAGCGCAGCGCGAAGTAGGCGAGGCCGGCCCGCAGGGCGGCGAAGTCGCCCTCGCCGCGGCTGCCTTCGGGGAAGATGCCGAGCACGCCGCCGTCCGCGAGCACGGCCAGCGCCTCGCCGACGGCCGCCCGGTCGGTGCCGTCCCGGTCCACCCGCAGCTGGCCGATGGCCCGCAGGTAGGTGGCGACCGGGCCGACGAACGCCTCCTTCTTCACCAGGAAGCGCACCGGGCGCGGCGAGGTGGCCATGATCAACGGGCCGTCGACGTTGTGCGCGTGGTTGCCGGCCAGGATGACCGGGCCGGCGGCCGGCACCCGCCAGGTGCCGAGGGCGCGGGGCCGCCAGCCGCTGTGCATGATGCCGATGGCGATCCGGCGGCCCACCACCGCGCCCCTGGCGCCGCGGGCCGCCTCGGGGGCGCCGGAGCCGCTCACCGCCGCCTGCGCTCGTCGATCAGGGTGACCACGCACTCGACGACCTGCTCCAGGGTCAGGTCCGAGGTGTCGACCTCGATCGCGTCGGCCGCCTTGGCCAGCGGGGACGCCTTGCGCGCCGAGTCGGCGGCGTCCCGCTTGAGCAGCGCCTCGCGGGTGGCCTTCAGGCCGGCCGCGTCCTTGCCCTTCAGCTCGGCGCTGCGGCGGGCGGCCCTGACCTCGGGCGAGGCGGTGAGGAAGATCTTGACGTCGGCGTCGGGCAGCACGGTGGTGCCGATGTCACGGCCCTCGGCCACCAGGCCGTTCGGCGCGGCGGCGGCGATGGACCGCTGCAGCTCGGTGATCACCGAGCGCACCTCGGGCACCGCGCTGACGGCGCTGACGGCGGCGCTGACCTCGTGGGTCCTGATGGGGCCCGCGACGTCCTCGCCGTCGACGGTGATGGTGGGGCCCTGCGGGTCGGTGCCGGAGACGATGGCCGGCTCGGACGCCGCGGCGGCCACCTTGGCCGGGTCGTCGACGTCGACGCCGTGGCTGAGCATCCACCAGGTCATGGCACGGTACTGCGCGCCGGTGTCCAGGAAGCCGAGGCCGAGTCGGGTGGCCACGGCCTTGGAGGTGCTCGACTTGCCCGTGCCGGCTGGGCCATCGATGGCGACGATGACGGGGGTTGCAGTCACGGCGGTGCGCACCTTTCTGGAGCGGGCTGAGGGCGGTCCCCGGTGCGGCGGCGCGCGAGGGGAGAGCGGGGGGCGGCGATCCGAGGCGTTCCCACAGCGCGATACCCCCGGTGGAGAAGGGTACCGGCACGCCGCAGGTGCCCGTCACGCGCCCATGGGGGGGGCGGGGTCAGCCGCGGATCGACCAGCCGCGCTCGCGCAGCGCCGCGATCAGGCCGGGGGCGGCCTCCGGCACCACGATCAGCTCCACCAGGCCGGCCTGCTGGCCGGTCGCGTGCTCGATCCTGACGTCCTCGATGTTGACGCCGGCCCGGCCGGCGTCCGCGAAGATCAGGGCCAGCTCGCCGGGGCGGTCGCTGATGTGGACGGCCACCGACTCGTACACGGCGGGCGCGGCGCCGTGCTTGCCCGGCACCCGCTCCCGGCCGGCGTTGCCGCGCCGCAGGACGGCCTCGACGCCGGCGGCACCGGCGGACCGCTTGGCCTCGTCGGCCGACTCCAGGGCGCGCAGGGCGCGCACGGTCTCGTCCAGGTCGGCCGCGACCTCGGAGAGCACGTCGGCCACCGGCCCCGGGTTGGCGGAGAGGATGTCGAGCCACATCCGTGGCTCGGAGGCGGCGATCCTGGTGACGTCCCTGATGCCCTGTCCGCAGAGCCGGACGGCGGTCTCCTCGGCGCTCTCCAGGCGGGCGGCGACCAGGCTGGACACGAGTTGCGGGGTGTGCGAGACGAGCGCGACGGCCCGGTCGTGCGCGTCAGCGTCCATCACCACGGGTACCGCGCGGCACAGCGAGGCCAGTTCGAGCGCCAGGTTCAGGACCTCGGTCTCGGTCCGCGGGGTGGGGGTGAGGACCCAGGGCCGGCCCTCGAAGAGGTCGGCCGAGGCGGCCAGCGGCCCGGAGCGCTCCTTGCCGGCCATCGGGTGGGTGCCGAGGTAGCTGCGCGGGTCGCCGCCGAGCGCCAGCAGCTCCCTGGCCGGGCCGCCCTTGACGCTGCCGACGTCCACGTAGGCGCGGGCGGCGCCGCGCCGCTGGAGCTCGGCCAGCGTCGCGGCGATGCGCGCCGGCGGGACGGCGACGACGGCCAGCTCCACCGGGCCCTCGGGCAGGCCGTCGGTGCCGGCGCCGAGCGCGGCCGCCGTCCGCGGCTGGTCCGGGTCCTGGTCGGCGAGATACACGCGCACGCCGCGGCCGGTGAGCGCCAGGGCGATGGAGGTGCCGATCAGGCCGGTGCCGATGACGAGGGCGGTGCGCATCCCCTCAGCGTATGCCCCCTCCGGGAGCCGCCGCGCTCCGGTTTCCCGCCACCGCTCCGAGCTCTAGAGGCCGACTTCCTTCATCAGCCGGCCGACCTCGGTGTTGGTCATCCGGCGCAGCCAGCCGGACTTCTGGTCGCCGAGCACGATGGGGCCGAAGCCGGTGCGGACCAGCTTGTCGACCGGGAAGCCGGACTCGGCGAGCATGCGGCGCACGATGTGCTTGCGCCCCTCGTGGAGCGAGACCTCGACCAGGTAGTTCTTGCCGGTGTTCTCGATGACCCGGAAGTTGTCGGCCTTGGCGTAGCCGTCCTCCAGCTGGATGCCGGACCTGAGCCGCTTGCCCAGGTCGCGCGGGATGGGCCCCTGGATGGCGGCGAGGTAGGTCTTGACCACGCCGTAGCGGGGGTGGGTGAGCCGGTGGGCCAGCTCGCCGTGGTTGGTGAGCAGGATCAGGCCCTCGGTCTCGGTGTCGAGCCGCCCGACGTGGAAGAGCCGGGTCTCACGGTTCTGCACGTAGTCGCCGAGGCACTGGCGCCCCTCCGGGTCCTCCATGGAGGAGACGACGCCGGCCGGCTTGTTCAGCGCGAAGAACAGGTGGGACTGGGTGGCCACGGTGAGCCCGTCGACCTTGATCTCGTCCTGGTCCGGGTCGACGCGGCGCCCCTGGGAGCGCACGACGCTGCCGTTGACCTCGACCCTGCCCTGCTCGATCAGCTCCTCGCAGGCCCGCCGGGAGCCGAGCCCGGCGCGGGCGAGCACCTTCTGCAGCCGCTCGCCCTCGGCGTCGCCGAACGTCTTGGGCAGCTTCACCGCCGGCTTGTTGTGCCGCTCGCGGACGCGCTCCTCGAGCATCGCGTCGTACTCGCGGGACCTGGCCGGGGCCGTCCGTTTCTTCTTGGGAGCGCCGCCGGGGCCGCCGCCCTGGCCGTAACGGCGCTCCTCGGGGCGCGGGCGCCCCGAGCTCTGTCGCCGGTCGTCGCGGCTGTTGCCCGCGCCCCGGTGGTTCCGGTTGCTGTTACTGCCGCTGCTTCGCATCAGTGATCCGTCGGGAAGTCGGTGGGAGCGCGGCCGGTTGGCATGGGGCCGGTGTCGTCCGCGTCTACGTCTACGTCCAAGCTGAACGACGCGGCCTCCTGGCTCTCCCCCTCGACCTGTTCGGCCTCGGGGAGGAAGGGGGCGAGCTCCGGCAGTTCGTCCAGGCCCCGCAGCCCCATCCGCTCCAGGAAGTAGTGCGTCGTCACATACAGGATCGCACCTGTTTCGGGTTCGGTGCCCGCCTCGGCCAACAGACCGCGTTGAAGCAGGGTACGCATGACGCCGTCGCAGTTCACACCGCGGATGGCGGAGACCCGGGATCGACTGACCGGCTGCCGGTAGGCGACGACCGCCAGCGTCTCCAGGGCGGCCTGGGTCAGCCTGGCGTGCTGGCCGTCCAGCACGAAGCGTTCGACGGCCTCGGCGTACTCGGGCCTGGTGTAGAAGCGCCAGCCGCCGGCGACGACGCGCAGCTCGAAGCCGCGGCCCTGCGCGAGGTACTCGTCGGCCAGCTCGCGCAGCGCGGCGGCGACGGCGCGACGCGGGTGGCCGAGGACCTTGGCCAGGTGCTCCTCGGTGGCCGGCTCGTCGACGACCATCAGCACGGCCTCCAGGGCCGGCTTCAGCGCGAGCCCGGGCTCCGCCGGTTCCGGGGCCTCGTCACCGGTCGTGGTGACGGTTTCCTGGTCCTGGCTCATGATCACTCCTCCTTCGCCGGCGGCGCGGACTCCTGGTCGAACTCGTCGGTCACCAACGGACGGTCGGGCTCGCCGCCGCTCCAGGAGACCAGCAGTGTGCCGAGGGCCTCCTCCTGGTCCAGGGTGACGGCACGCTCCCGGTAGAGCTCCAGCAGGGCGAGGAAGCGGGCGACGACGGTCAGGGTGTCGGGGGCGTCCGCCACCAGGTCGCCGAAGCTGGCCCGACCGAGCTCGCGCAGCCTGCCGATCACCACCTCGGCCTGCTCGCGGACGCTGACCAGCGGGGCGTGGATGTGGTCGACGTAGACCTGCGGCCTGGGCTTCGGCTGCATGGCCTTGACCGCGAGCCTGGCGAAGCCTTCGGGGCCGATGCTGATCACGACGTCGGGCAGCAGTTCGGCGTGGTGCGGTTCGAGGCCGACGGTGCGGGGGTGCCGGAGCGCCTCGGCGGCGAGGCGCTCCTGGAAGATGTCGGCCACGCGCTTGAAGGCGCGGTACTGGAGCAGCCGGGCGAAGAGCAGGTCCCGTGCCTCGAGCAGCGCGAGGTCCGCCTCGTCCTCGACCTCGGCGGTCGGCAGCAGTCGGGCTGCCTTGAGGTCGAGGAGGGTGGCGGCGACGACGAGGAACTCGGTGGTCTGGTCGAGGTCCCAGTCCGGGCCCATGGCACGGATGTGGGCCATGAAGTCGTCGGTGACGCGGGAGAGCGCGACCTCGGTGACGTCCAGCTTGTGCCGGGAGATGAGTTGCAGCAGGAGGTCGAACGGCCCCTCGAAGTTCTTGAGCACGACCTTGAACCGCCGGTCGTCCCCCTCCGACGGAGCGGCCTGACCGCTTCCCGCCGCCGCGCCGGCCAAGCCGGCCCCGGCCGGCTCCGGCGAAGCCGGGCCGTCCGGCCCGCCGGCCGGCCCGCCGGCGGCCGCGCCGTCGGCACATACGGACTCAGGCGAGTCCATGACTGGAGCCGCCCCTTCGGCCCCGGCGGCCGCGTCCTGGGCCGGGCTCTCCGGCCAGGGGGGTTCACCGGGCTTCGGCAACTCCACCGGCCCGACGGGCCCGTCGATCACACCTACGCGACCGGCCGCCACCTCGGCGGCTTCGCCGGCCTTCGCCCCGGCGACCGGCCCACCGGCAGGCGGGCCGCCTGCCGGCTCCGCAGCCCAGACCGCGCCGTCACGGGCGGCCGGCTCCGGCGAGTCCCCGGCCCGAGCCGGGCCCTCCGCCGCGGCGTCCGGGCCGTCGCCGGGCCGGCGGGCCGGTGTCGGAGGCGGAGCGGCTTCGCGGTCTTCCGGCTTGCCGGCGGAGTCGTCGGCCGGAGCCGGCTCCACGGGTCCGTCGCTCGCGCCCGCGTCGCCGGCCGGCTCCGCGGCTCCGGGCCGGCGGTCCGGTGTCGGGGACGCCGGAGGCTCCGCCGCGGCGTCCGGCGGCTGGTCGGCCGTCGGCCACGACAGTTGGCGGCGACCACCGGTGTCGGAGGGGGGCGCGGGG
>NZ_SMKI01000352.1 GCF_004348415.1 Streptomyces hainanensis | reverse complement strand
GTGCGGAAGCCGGCGAAGACCTCCTGGGCGGCGGGGGTGAGCAGGAAGTCGAAGAGCCGGGCGGCGTTCTCGGCGTTGGGGGACGCCTTGGAGAGGAAGAAGCCCTCGGTCCAGCCCGAGGTGCGGACGACGTCGTGGCCGGTGGGGAGGACGAAGGTGTCGAAGAGCGCCGGGTCGAGCCCGGAGGCGATGTTGGTGTACTCCTGCCACTGGCCGGTGATCAGGAAGGCGCCGGTGCCCTGGGTGAGGTAGGCGTCGGCGACGTCGGGCTTGATGCCGAGGAAGCCGTCGGGCACCCACCCGCGGTCGACCCACTTCCGGAACAGGCCGAAGGCGTCCCTGACCTCGGCGCGGTCCCAGTCCGCCTCGCCGAGCAGCAGTCGGTCGTGCAGTTCGGGGCCCGCGGTGATCTCCAGCAGGTACTCGAAGAGCCGCATCGGGTCCCAGCCGTAGACGCCGCCGGTGGCCAGCGGCACCACGCCGCTGGCGAGCAGCCGGTCGCAGGCGACCTCCAGCTCGTCGTAGCCGGCGGGGACGCCGACCCCGGCGCGCTCGAAGAGGTCGGTGCGGTACCAGCAGCCGAGGTTGGCGATCACGCCGGGCAGGCCGTGCCTGTGGCCGTTGAACGTCATGTCGCGGACGGCGGCCGGGTTGAGCACGTCGTCCCAGCCGTAACGGGCGTAGTGGGCGTCGAGGTTGGCTATCTGGCCGGCGTCGATGAAGGGGGCGGCGATCTGGCCGCCCCACATCTGGAAGAGGTCGGGCGGCCGGGCGCCGAGGAGTTGGGTGCGGACCTTGTCGGGGAAGAGGGCGGCGCCGCTGCCCGGCAGGGTGTCGTGGCGGACGGTGATGCCGGACTCGGCTCGGAAGGACTCCAGAACCTGGTCGAGCAGCGGGCCCTGGGTGGCGTCCGCGTAGGTGAAGAGCGAGAGCCGGTCGGGCGACGCCTTGGGCCGGCCGCCACCGCAGCCGGTCAGCGAGCCGGCCGCGCCGAGCGTCGCGGCCAGGGCGGCGGCGCCGAGGAACCGCCTGCGGTCCATGGTCATCGGGCGCCTCCGCCGTCAGCCGAAGAGCGCCGTGCGGACGAGACGTTGGGCGGTCATGGCGTCGTGGGCGGCCTGGGCGGCCCGGAGTTCGTCGAGCGGCAGCCGGGCGGCGCGCTCCTCCAGGGCGCGGAGGGTGGCGACGGACTCGCGGACGGCGTCGCCCGGGTCCTCGCGGTAGGGGAAGAGGTCGAGCTTGACCGGGTGTTGCCAGCCGATCTCGCGGACGACGTGCAGGAACTCCAGGGTCTCCACGAGGTGCAGGGCGCCGGCGGTGAGGTCGTCGTCCCACTCGCGGTAGTTGTCGTCGACCTCGACGTCCACCAGGCGGCCCGTCTCGTGGGCGAGGCTCAGGGCCTCGGCGGGGTTCTCCTTGGCGAAGAGGGAGTGGCCGAAGTCCACGACGAGGCCGACGTTGTCCACGCCCGTCCGCTCGATGGCGAGGAGGCTGGCGGCGGCGGTCGACCAGAAGAGCCGGTTGCGGGGCTCCTTGAGCTTGTACTCGATGCCGAAGGTGACGTCGGGGTGGTTGCGGGCGACGTCCCTGATGCCCTCGACGGCGTGCCGGCGCAGGGTGGGGTAGTCGACCTGGAACGGGTAGTCGTAACCGTCCTGTCCCGGCCAGAACTTGACGTAGCGGGCGCCGAGCGCGGCGGCGACGTCGACGGACTCCTCGGCGAGGTCGTGCGCGGCCCGGCGGGTGGCGGCGTCGGCGCCGGTGAAGGAGCCGCTGCGGAACCGGCGGTCGTAGATGACCGGGGTGATGTTGGTGGCGACCAGGCCGTGCGCGTCGAGGGCGGCCTTCACGTCGGCGACGCCCACGCCCGCGTCGAAGGGGTAGTTGAGGTCGAGGCCCACCAGCTCGCCCGAGGCGGCGGCCAGCTCGATGGTCCGGAGGGTGCCGATCTCGGGGCCGTAGCCGTCGGTCGCGTAGCGGTCGATGATGCGGCCGAAGCTCCACATGCCGCCGGCGAAGGTGCGGGAGGCTGAGGACGGTGCGGACGTCATTGGCGAACCCCTCCTGAATATTCATTCAACTGGTCGGTTTTTATGACGATTCAGGGACCGTAGGACCGGCCGAAGTAGCGTGTCAAGACTGCTGCGCGACCCCTCGACATCAACGGGCCTGCGAAGCCCGAGGTCTTGACGGGGCGGGATGGCGTGGACCACCATCCGAGGCGGAGATAATCAGATAGATATCGCTAGCGTGAATGGATATTCACATGCTGACCGCTGACCCCCCGGCCGCGGCCCGGTACCGCGCGCTCCGGCAGGCCACGCGCGACGGCGATCCGGCCGACGCCGTCGAGACGCTGCGGGCGATGTCCCGCGACGTCCGCAGGACCGTCGTGGAGATGATCGACCGCGCCCGACTCGGCCACCTCGGCGGCGACCTGTCGGTGACCGACATCCTGGTGGCGCTCTTCGGCGCGGTCCTCGACGTGGACCCCGAGGACCCCACGGCCCCCGGCCGCGACCGGTTGATCCTCAGCAAGGGGCACTGCGCCGCCGCGCTCTACGCCACGCTGGCCCGCTGCGGCTACTTCGCCCGCTCCGAGCTCGCCACCTTCATGGCCCCGCTCTCCGCCCTGGGCGGCCACCCCGACCGCCGCAAGGTGCCGGGCGTGGAAAGCAACACCGGACCGCTCGGCCACGGCCTGCCGGTCGCGGTCGGCTGCGCGCTGGCCGCCCGGCTGCGCGCCGAGCCCTGGCGCACCGTGGTGGTGCTCGGCGACGGCGAACTCCAGGAGGGCAGCAACTGGGAGGCCGCCATGGCCGCCGGCCACCAGGGGCTCGGCTCGCTCACCGCCGTGGTCGACCGCAACCGGCTCCAGCAGGGCGCCCGCACCGAGGAGACCAACGCGCTCGAACCCCTCTCCGCCAAGTGGGCCGCGTTCGGCTGGGAGACGAGGGAGGTGGACGGCCACGACCACGGCGCGCTGCTCGCCGCGCTGCGCCCCACCGGCACCGACCGGCCGGTCGCGGTGATCGCCCGCACCGTCAAGGGCAAGGGGCTCTCGTTCGCCGAGGACCAGGTGGAGTGGCACCACAGGGTCCCCGACGAGGAGCAGGTCCGCCTCGCGTTCGAGGAGCTCGCCCGATGACCCCCGCGCCCGACGCCGCCACCCACGACTGCCGGCAGGTGTTCGCCGAGGAACTGGCCGCGCTGGCCCGCGAGGACCGCCGGGTGGTCGCCGTGTGCAACGACTCGGTCGGCTCCAGCAACCTGGTGGCCTTCCGCGGCGAGTTCCCCGACCGGCTGATCGACGTCGGCATCGCGGAGCAGAACATGGTGGGCGTCGGCGCCGGCCTGGCCAACGGCGGCCTGGTGCCCTTCGTCTCGGCCGCCGGCCCCTTCCTCACCGGCCGTGCCCTGGAACAGATCAAGGCCGACGTCGCCTACAGCGGCCGGAAGGTGGTGCTCTGCGGGCAGAGCCCCGGCCTCGCCTACGGCGAACTCGGGCCCACCCACCACTCCGTCGAGGACCTGTCCTGGCTGCGCGCCGTCGACGGGCTCACCGTGTTGGTGCCCACCGACCGGGCCCAGACCCGTGCCGCCGTCCGCTGGGCCCACGCCCACGACGGCCCCAGCTATCTGCGGATCCCCCGCTTCAGGGTGCCCGACGTGATCCCCGCCGACGCCCCGTTCGCGCCCGACCGCCCGCCGGTGCTGCGGGACGGCACCGACGTGGCGGTGATCGCCGTCGGCACCGCGGTCTCCCGCGCCCTGGCCGCCGCCGACGCGCTGGCCGCCGACGGCGTCTCGGTCCGCGTCGTCAACACCCCGTTCGTCGCGCCGCTCGACGCCGACGCGCTGCTGGCCGCGGTGGCCGGCGTCCGCGCCCTGGTCACCGTCGAGGAGGCCACGCTCAGCGGCGGCCTCGGCGCCGCCGTCGCCGCCCTGGTCGCCGAGCGCCGGCCGACGCCGATGCGGCTGCTCGGCGTCACCGGCTTCGCGCCCACCGGCGACGCCGCCTTCCTGCTCGAACACTTCGGGCTCACCGCCGAGGGCATCCGCCGGGCCGCCCACGAGGCGCTGGCCATGGCCGGCGCCGGGGTGGGTCGACCGTGACGGGCCACGAACCTCCCCCAGCCATGGGGGTCCCCCCGGACGGAGTCCGGGGGAGGCCGGGCGGTGCCCCCATGCTGCTCGCCGTCGACCAGGGCACCTCGGCCACCAAGGCCGTGCTGCTCACCACCTCCGGGACGGTGCTGGCCACCGCCTCCGCGCCGCTGACCACCGCGCACCCGCGCCCCGGCTGGGTGGAGCAGTCGGCGGACGAGGTGTGGGAGAGCGTGGTGGCGGCGATCCGGGCCTGCCTGGTAGGGCAGGACGCGGCCCGGGTGGCGGCCGTCGCTCTGTCGACGCAGCGCGAGTCGTGCCTGCTGTGGGAGCGGGCCACCGGCCGGCCGCTCGGCCCACTGCTCGGCTGGCAGGACCGGCGCACCGCCGACGTCCACGCCCGGCTGTCGGCGGACGGGGCCGGCCCCGGGGTCCGGGCGGCCACCGGGCTGCCGTTGGACCCCATGTTCAGCGCCCTGAAGGCGGGCTGGCTGCTGGACGCCCACGATCCGGCGCGGGCCGGAGCCCGGCGCGGGGAGCTGTGCCTGGGCACCGTCGACTCCTGGCTGCTGTGGCGGCTGAGCGGCGGCGCCGGACACGTCGTCGAGGTCGGCAACGCCTCCCGCACCCAGCTCCTGAACGTCCACACCAGGACCTGGGACGGGGAACTCCTCGACCTCTTCGGGATCCCGCGCGCGGTGCTGCCGCGCGTCGTCCCCTCCACCGGCCCCTTCCCCGCGGTCCGCGGGCTGGCCCCCCTGCCGGACGGCACCCCGGTCGCGGCCGTGCTCGGCGACTCGCACGCCGCGCTGTACGGCCACGGCGTCCGCGCCCCGGGGCAGGTCAAGGCGACCTACGGCACCGGCTCCTCCGTGATGGGCCTGACCACGGGCGCCCGCGCCGTCGGCGACGCGCTGTGCCTGACCCTGGCCTGGGACGACGGCGCCCCCGCCTACGCCCTGGAGGGCAACATCCGCTCCTCCGGCGCGACCCTGCGCTGGCTGGCCGGCCTCCTCGGCGTCGACGAGACCGAACTCGCCGCCCGCGCCGCCGAGGACTCCGGCGGCGTCCACCTCGTCCCCGCCTTCGGCGGCCTGGCCGCGCCCTGGTGGGACAACGACGCCACCGGCCTGGTCACCGGCCTCACTCTCGGCACCGGCATGCCCCAACTCGCCAGGGCCGCCCTGGAATCCATCGCCTTCCAGGTCGAGGACGTGATCGCCGCCATGGACCGCGCCACCGGACCCGTCTCCCTGGTGCACGCCGACGGCGGCCCCACCGCCAACCCCGCCCTCATGCGACTCCAGGCCGACACCTCGGGCCGCACCGTGCGCCGCCCACACGCCGGGAACCTCTCCGCGCTCGGCGCCGCCCGACTCGCCGCCCGCGCCCTCGACCTGCCCGAGCCGCCGCCGCCCACCGCGGCCGACCTCCACCGGCCCCGCTCCACGCCCGAGGCGCGCGCCGCGCTGCGGGCCGGCTGGCACGCGGCCGTCGCCCGCTCCCGCCGCCCCGCCGGCGGGGCGGGCGAGGAGGTGCCGGGGTGACGAGCGATCAGCGGCGCCCCGTGGTGGGCTCCCGTAGGGTGCGGGACGTGTCCGAGCCTCCTCAGATTCCCGCCAACATGACCGTCTCCAAGCTGCGCCAGATAGTGCGCGTCGCGCGGATGTACCACGAGCGCGGGCTGCGGCAGACCCAGATCGCCGAGCTGCTCGGCCTCACCCAGGCCGGCGTCTCCCGCATGCTCCGCACGGCCACCACCCTCGGTGTGGTCCGCACGGTGGTGGTGGCGCCCGCCGGCATCCACAGCGACCTGGAGGACGCCGTCGCCGAGCGGTACCGGCTGGCCGACGTCGTGATCGTGGACGGCGACGACCTGTTGGACGATCCGCCCAGCCTGATGCGGGCGTTGGGCGGCTCCGCGGCCGGCTACCTGGAGACGGCGTTCCGGGACGGCGACGTCATCGGCGTCTCCACCTGGAGCGAGACGCTGCTGGCCGCCGTCAACGCGATGCAGCCGGGGCCGCGGAAGGCCGCCGCCGTCGCCGGCCGGGTCGTCCAGCTGATGGGCGGGGTCGGCGACGCGCACAGCCAGGTGCAGGCCACCAGGCTCACCGCCCGGCTCGCCGAACTCACCGGCACCGTCCCGCTGTTCGTCCGGGCCCCGGGCCTGGTGGGCTCGGCCGAGGCCAGGCTCTCGCTGCTGCGCGACCCCTCGGTGCTCGAAGTGGGCGAGGCCTGGCAGCGGTTGACGGCGGTGCTGGTCGGCATCGGCAGCCTGGAGCCGTCCCCGCTGCTGCGGCTCAGCGGCAACGCGGTGGCCGAGGAGGAACTGACCAGGCTGCGCGGCCTGGGCGCGGTGGGCGACATCTGCCAGCGGTTCTTCGACGAGAACGGCGTGCACGTGGACGCCGGCCTCGGCGAGCGCACCGTCGGCGTCTCCGTCGACCAACTCCGCGGCGCGCCACGGCGGATCGCGGTCGCCGGCGGGCCCCGCAAGTACCCGGCGGTGCGCGGCGCGGTCCGCGGCCGGTGGATCACCGCGCTGGTGACCGACCTCTCCACCGCCCGCCGCCTGCTCGACGAACCCTGATCCCGTCTCACCACAGGCAGTTGAGGAAGGACACCCGCACCGTGCAGACGACATCCCCATGGCAGCGTGCCGACATCACCCTGACCGCCGAGCACGACCACCCGGCCGCCTACGCCGAGGTCGCCGTCTGGGCCGAGTTCGTCCACGACTCGGGCGCGACGCTGCGCCGCCCCGCCTTCTGGGACGGCGGCCGCACCTGGCGGATCCGCTTCACCTCCCCGCTGGCCGGCGGCAGTTGGCGCTGGCGCACCGAGGCCGACGTCGACGACCCCGGCCTCGCGGGACGCACCGGCGAGCTGGCCGTGGCCGAGGCCCCGGCGCCGACCGAGGGCCCGGCGCCGACCGAGGGCCCGGCCGGCGAGGGCCCGTTCCGTCGGCACGGCTTCTGGCGGATGTCCCCCGGCGGACGCAGCCTGACGCACGCCGACGGCACCCCGGCGCTGCTGGTCGGCGACACCGCCTGGGGCCTGCCGTGGCGCGCCACCGAGGAGCAGGTGCGGATCTACGCCGCCGACCGCGCCGGCAAGGGCTTCAACGCGGTGCTGCTGATGAGCGTCCAGCCGGACATGGACGCGCGCGGCCCCCGGGACCGGACGGCGGACGAGGGCTTCGACGTGGCCTTCGAGGACCTGCGCGACGGCCACCTCAACGACCTGAACCCGGCCTACTTCCAGCACCTCGACCGGCTGCTCGCGATCCTCGCCGAGCACGGCGTCGTCCCCGTCCTCCAGCCCGTCTTCCACGGCTTCGGCTGGAAGGGCCTGCGGGCGGCGGGCCCGGTCGTGGAGCCGGCCGAGTACGCCCGCTACTGCCGCTACCTGGTGGCCCGTTACGGCGCCGACCCGGTGGTCTACCTGGTCGGCGCCGACGGTAGCGGCCACGAGCCCGGCATCGAGGCCGGCGGCCGGGAGATCGAGGAGTGGGACGCCTACGGCCAGCCCTGCGGCATCCACTACCGCCCGCACTCCCGGGCCGACGCCCACCAGGACGCGCCCTGGCTGGACTTCCAGTGGTGCCAGACGGGCCACCGGGGCGAGCACGTGCCGGAACGGGTCGCCGACATGTGGCGCAACGAGCCGGTCCGGGCGGTCGCCAACGGCGAGCCGACGTACGAGCATTCGGGCGCGCGCGGCAAGGGCGCGGGCTGGTGGCAGGGCCACGAGGCGTGGAGCAACCTGTGCGCCGGCTCCACGATGGGCGTGGTCTACGGCGCGGGCAGCCTGTGGCAGTGGGTGCTGCGGCCCGGCGAGCCGGGCCACGAGCCGTTCTTCGTGGCCGACGGCGCGGGCTGGCGGGAGGCGCTGGACTTCGAGGGCTCCCGCTACGTCGGCCTGGTCTCCCGGATCCTGGCCGGGCTCCCCACCACCGACATGGCCCCGAGCTGGGACCTGGCGCTGGCGCCACGCGGCCTGCTGGTGCCCGGCCGGCTCTACGTCAGCTACGCGGAACACGGCGGCGACCTGCGGATCGCGCCCTGGTCCGACGGGTCGATACCGCTCCCCTACCGGGTGGTCGACCCGCGCACCGGCGAGATCACCGGCTCCGGTGTCCGGGCCGCCGCCGACGCCCCCGTCCCCGACCCGGGCGGGGCGCCCCGCGTCTACCTCTGCTGCGCCGACTGGCGCGACTGAGCGCGTCAACACCGAAGCGGTCGGTTCACTCCCCCGGGGGGCGCGTTTCCCCGGGGGGACGGGGGTTTCCGGTCATGACG
>NZ_SMKI01000351.1 GCF_004348415.1 Streptomyces hainanensis | reverse complement strand
GCTCCAGCTCGGCCGCCCGCCGGCACACCTCGCCGGCCGCCCGCTCCACCGCCTCGGCGCCGACCCCCACCGCCAGCAGACAGAACTCGTCCCCGCCGAGCCGCGCCGCCAGCGCGCCGGGCAACGCCGCGCCGCACCGCGAGAGCACCGAGCCGAACCGTTCGAGAAGCCGGTCCCCCACCGCGTGCCCGAAGGTGTCGTTGACCTTCTTCAGACCGTTCACGTCGCAGACCACCAGGCTCACCACCTCCCCGGTGGCACGGTGCCGCTCCAGCGCCTCGTCCAGGCGTATCTCCACCGCCCTGCGGTTGGCGAGGCCGGTCAGCGGGTCGGTGAACGCCAGCCGCCGCGCCTCCGCGAGCCGCTCGTACTGCACCAGACCGGCCGCGATCACCGAGGCGAGCACCGAGGCGAAGTCCGCGTCCTCCCGATCGAAGACCGCCGCGCCCCTGGCCCGCGCCACGTACAGCTCCCCCCAGGCCCGCCCGTGCAGCACGATGGGCGCCACCACGCAGCTGCCCCGCCCCCGCCGGCGCAGCACGGCCACCCGCCGGCTGCCGCGCGGCCCGTCCGCCGTCTCCACCCAGGCCCGGGGCTCGGCGCCCCGGGTCCACCGCTCGTGCAGGAACTCCGTGATCTCCGGGAAGTCGTGCACCGGATACGACTCGTCCGCCGGGAACGCCTCCTCGCCGGGCGCCAGCTCCCCGGCGTTGACGAGCACCCGCAGCCGACCGCGCTCCCGCTCCCACGCCGACAGCGCGGCGAAGTCACCACCCAACGCCCGCCGCGCCCCCTCGGCGGCGGCGTCCGCGACCTCCGGCAGCGCCTGGGCCGCGGCCATCCGCTGCGCGAGCTCCACCACGGCCCGCAGCCGGCTCTCCTCACCCATACGCCCAGGCTATGGGCGTTCGGGGCGCTTTGGGTCGTTACGCTAGCCCTTCACTCCCCTGGCCAGTCCGGGGTGCGCTTCTCGTTGAAAGCCGCCACGCCCTCCTTCCGGTCGAGCGAGAAGGCCACGGTGCGCCAGGCCGCGTCCTCGACCTCCAGACCGGAGCGCAGGTCGAGCCCCGAGCCGGTGCGCAGCGCGCGCTTGGCCGCCCGCAGCCCCACCGGCGAGTTGACGGCGATGGCGCGGGCCAGCGCCAGCGCCTCGTCGCCGGCCCGGCCGTCCTCGGTCAGCACGTCGACCAGGCCGAGCTCCCGCGCCTCGGCCGCCGCCACCCGACGTCCCGTGAAGATCAGCTCGGCCGCCCTGGCCGCGCCCACCCGGCGCGGCAGCAGCTGGGTGCCGCCCCCGCCCGGGATCACGCCGACGGTCACCTCGGGCAGGCCCACCACCGCCGTCGGGTCGGCCACGATCAGGTCGCAGGAGAGCGCGAGCTCGAAGCCGCCGCCCAGCGCGAAGCCGCGCACCGCGGCGACGGCCGGCACGGGCAGGTCGAGCACCGCCGTGAACGCGGCCCGCAGCACCGTCCGGTGCCGGCCGAACTCCGCGTCCGACAGGCCGTTGCGCTCCTTGAGGTCGGCTCCGACGCAGAACGCCCGGTCGTGGCTGGACGCCAACGCCACGGCCCGCACCCGCCGGTCGGCCGACAGATCGGCGCAGGCGGCGGTGAGCCGCCACGCCAGCTCGGTCGACAGCGCGTTCATCGCGGCCGTCCGGTCGAGCGTCAACTCCGCGACGTGCGCCGCCTCGTCGATCCGCACCGACACCCACTCGCCATACCGCTGGGTCACCGTTCCATCGCTCATGGCCGGCATTATCCGGCCGGCCGGCCACGAGAAGGCAGCGGTCGGCGGCTACGAAGTCTCGCCGCGCCGGCTCAGGAGCCACGGCTCGATGATGCCGAGGCCGCGCACCGGGCGCTGGTAGAGGGGTTGGAGGGCGAAGCGGTAGCCGGCGGACCGGCCGTCGGCCGTGTCGGCGGCCTTCTCCGACTGGGGGGCGAGGCCGGCCCCGGTCAGTTCCTCGCGCATCACGCCGTCCACCAGCACCATGTCCTTGGGCGCTATCGACGTCAGCCGGCTCGCCAGGTTCACCGTGTTGCCGAAGACGTCGCCCATCCGGGTCGTCACGGTGCCGAACGCGATGCCCACCCGCAGCTCCGGCATCATCGGGTCGTCGCCCAGGGTCTCCACGAGGCGCAGCCCGATGTCGGCCGCCAGGCCGGGGTCGTCGGCGGCGAACAGCACCTCGTCGCCCAGCGTCTTGATCAGCCGCCCGCCCTCGGCCGCGATCTGGTCGGCCGCCGTGGTCTCGAACGCCTCGACCAGCTCGCCCAGCTGCTCCTCCTCGAGCCGCCTGGTCAGCCGGGTGAAGCCCACCAGGTCGGCGAAGCCGATCGCCAGCCTACGGTCCACCATCTCCGCGTCGTCCTGGGCCTGCACCACCCGGCCGGTGGCGGCCGCCAACTGCCGCCGCCACACGTAGACCAGGAACTCCTGGAGCTCCGGCAGCAACAGCTCGACCAGCGGGTACGCCACCTCGCTCCTGGTCATCCCCGGCTCCGGCGGCTCGGTGAGGCCCTCGAGGAACGAGTCGATCTGCCAGTCGGCGAGCCGGGCCGTGGTCTGCCCGGTCGACCTGGCCACCTGGACCGCCATCGACTCGCTGAGCAGCCCCGCCTCCACGAGACCGGCGAGGCGCCGCAGCGCCAGCACGTCGGCCTCGGTCAGCGCCCGCGCCTGGCCGACGTCGGGAAAGCCCATCGCCCGCCAGAACCTGGACGCGAGATCGAGCGGGACGCCGGCCGCCCTGGCGGCCTGGAACGGGGTGTACTGCCGCTCGGCACCGATGATCAGTGCCTCCACCCGCAGCGCGACGCTGTTCTCCTCGTCCTCCGCCGGGTCGCCGCCGGCGGCGGTGGGCTCGGGCCTTCCCGGATCAGACTCGGACACGGTCACCGCCCTCGCCCGCACCGCGCCCGTCGAGCCCTTCGCGCGTTCTCACGGCCCCAACCCTACGGCAGGTGTGCCCTATGTCACGTCGCACGGAGGTGGATGATGTCCGCGGCCGCCACCGGCTGGCGAGATCCGGCCGACTCGATGACCAGCCGCCCGTCGCCGTCCAACGCCACCGCCTCGCCGCGCAGCTCGCCGCCGCCCGGGAGTTCGGCCCGCACCTGCCGGCCGAGCGTGGCGCAGCCGGCCGTGTAGGCGGCGTCGAGACCACTGCCCGCCGGGTCGCCGCCGGCCTCGGCCCAGCGCCGGTACCAGTCGGCCAACGAGCGGAGCACCGCCCGCAGCAGCGGGTCCCGGTCCGTGGTGATCGCGTTCGCCAACCGCAGCGAACCGGCGGTCGGCACCGGCAGCTCTTCGGCGCGCAGCGAGACGTTGAGGCCGATGCCGAGCACCACCGTCCCGTCGTCGCCCGACACCCGCTCGGCCAGGATCCCGCCCAGCTTCCGGTCCTCGCCGTCCACCGGGACCAGCAGGTCGTTGGGCCACTTGAGCGCCGTGTCCACGCCGCCGACCCGGGAGACCGCCGTCGCCGCGGCCACCCCGGCGAGCAGCGGCAGCCAGGTCAGCCGGTGTGCCGGGACCCCGTCCCGCTCCGGGTCGAGCAGCACCGAGAAGAAGAGGCCGGATCGTGCCGGTGCCGTCCAGCCGCGGCCCAGCCGGCCGCGGCCGCGCGTCTGTTCCTCGGCGATCAGCACGGTGCCGGGCGCGGCCCGGCCGGCGCGCGCGGCGTCGGCGAGGTCGGCGTTGGTCGAGCCGGTCCGCTCGACCACGTCGATCCGGGTCCACAGGCCGTCCGGCCAGATCAGGGCGGTGCGCAGCGGCGAGACGCGCAACGGCGGGCGGTCCAGGTCGGACCAGCGGCTCTCCTGGGGAGTCATGCCGACAATCTATGCGGCCCGTCCGGGGGAGCGTCGGACGGGCGGCGGCGACTCGGCACGTGTGTGGCGGACGCCGCACGGGCCGATCCACCTGGCCGCCGTTACCCTACGGAGCGGTAGCTGTTCGGTAGCCACCCGAGGACGAGGAGCCATGCCGGTGCCCGAGGACATCCACACCACCGCGGGGAAGATCGCCGACCTCAGGCGGCGGAACGCGGAGGCCGTCAACGCCGGCTCGGCGCGCGCCGTGGAGAAGCAGCACGCCAAGGGGAAGCTGACGGCCCGGGAGCGCATCGAACTGCTCCTCGACGAGGGGTCGTTCACCGAGCTCGACGAGTTCGCCCGGCACCGCTCGACCAACTTCGGCATCGAGCACAACCGCCCCTACGGCGACGGCGTGGTCACCGGCTACGGCACCGTGGACGGCCGCCCGGTCTGCGTCTACTCGCAGGACTTCACCGTCTTCGGCGGCTCCCTCGGCGAGGTCTACGGCGAGAAGATCGTCAAGGTGATGGACTTCGCGCTGCGTACCGGCTGCCCGATCGTGGGCATCAACGACGGGGGCGGCGCGCGGATCCAGGAGGGCGTGGTGGCGCTCGGGCTCTTCGCGGAGATCTTCCGCCGCAACGTGCACGCCTCGGGCGTCGTGCCGCAGATCTCGCTGATCGTCGGCCCCTGCGCGGGCGGCGCCGTCTACTCGCCGGCCATCACCGACTTCACGGTGATGGTCGACAAGACCTCGCACATGTTCATCACCGGGCCCGACGTGATCAGGACCGTCACCGGCGAGGACGTCGGCTTCGAGGACCTGGGCGGGGCGCGCACCCACAACACGCGCTCCGGGGTCGCGCACCACATGGCCGGGGACGAGAAGGACGCCATCGAGTACGTCAAAGCGCTCCTCTCCTATCTGCCGTCCAACAACCTCTCCGAGCCGCCCGCCTACGAACAGCGACTCGACGACGGGGAGTTGGCGACCACCGACGAGGACCGCGAGCTGGACGCGCTGATCCCGGACTCCGACAACCAGCCCTACGACATGCACCACGCGATCGAACACGTGCTGGACGACGGGGAGTTCCTGGAGACGCAGGCGATGTTCGCGCCCAACGTCATCACCGGCTTCGGCCGGGTCGAGGGCGTCCCGGTGGGCGTGGTCGCCAACCAGCCGATGCAGTTCGCCGGTTGCCTCGACATCAACGCCTCCGAGAAGGCCGCCCGCTTCGTCCGCACCTGCGACGCGTTCAACCTGCCGGTGCTGACCTTCGTCGACGTGCCCGGCTTCCTGCCCGGCACCGACCAGGAGTACAACGGCATCATCCGGCGCGGCGCCAAGCTGATCTACGCCTATGCCGAGGCCACCGTGCCGCTGGTCACCGTGATCACCCGCAAGGCGTTCGGCGGCGCCTACGACGTGATGGGCTCCAAGCACCTCGGCGCGGACCTCAACCTGGCCTGGCCCACGGCGCAGATCGCCGTGATGGGCGCCCAGGGCGCGGTCAACATCCTGCACCGGCGCACGCTCGCGGCGCTGGAGTCCGAGGAGGAGCGGGAGACCACCAGGGCCCGGTTGACCGCGGAGTACGAGGCGGCGCTGCTCAACCCGTACGCGGCCGCCGAGCGCGGCTACGTCGACGCGGTGATCGAGCCGTCCGAGACCCGGCGGCACGTGATCCGCGGGCTGCGCGCGCTGCGCACCAAGCGGGACCGGCTGCCGCCGAAGAAGCACGGGAACATTCCGCTGTGAGAGGTGGGTTCATGAACGGGACGCCGGAGCGGATCAGGGTGGTGCGGGGCAACCCCACGCCCGAGGAGCTGGCCGCCGCCGTGGCGGTGGTGCAGGCGCGGGCCGCCGCGGCCGCCGCCGAGGCGGCCGCGACCGCCGACGGGCCACGGCCGGCGTCCGCCTGGTCGCACCCGGCCCGCACCGTGCCGCGGCGCCTCCCGACGCCGGGTCCCGACGCGTGGCGGACCAGCTTCTGGCCGTCCTGAGCCGGCCCCGGTTTCGGTCCCGGTTTCGGTTTCGGTCCGGATCTGAGTACGGGTACTCAGGCGCCGGCGGGCCTTCCCTGTCAGCCTGGTCCCATGCTCTGGTCCGATCTGGCCGAACCGTCCGACGCCGAGCGGGAGTTCCGCGCCGCCCGGGCCATGCTGCGCCGCGCCGGCTGGGTGCTGGCCGTCGCGGCGCCGCTGGTGTTGCTGCTGCTCAGCGGGTGACCGCGGCCTCCTCCTCGGTCTCCGACCCGGCCTGCGTGGTCACGTTCTCCCGCAGGGTGTCGGCCGCGGCGGCGAGCTCGTCGGCGTCTGCGCCGGCGTCCTCGGCCCGCTCGACGAGCTCGTCGAGGATGTCGAACGCGGCGCCCGAGCCGTAGAAGGCGTCGTGGAGCTCGCCGCGGGCGTCCGCGTAGACCTCGTCGAAGGCGTCGGACTCCAGGAACCGCTCCTTGAGGGCGTTCCCGGCCATCATGCGGCTCTCCGCCCCGTCCTCGGGGCCGCCCTCACCCGGCGATCCCTCGTCGCCCTCGCCGCCCTCGCCGCCGGGGGGCGGCCCGCACTCCGCGGTCTCCTCGGTGCCCTCGGGCGTCGTCAGGCCGTCGGGCGGTTCCATCCCCTCGGGCGGTTCCATCCCCTCCGGCAGCTCCATACCCTCCGGTGGTCCCTCGGCGCCGCCCATGCCCATGCCCATGCCCATGCCCATGCCGCTGAACGCCAGGTTGAAGTCCCAGCCGAGCACCTCGAACGTGCGGCTGGAAAGGTCGTACCAGAGCAGGTAGTTGCTCCCGGGGCCCGACATGTCGTCGAAGTTGCCCAGCAGGTCCTGGGTGGCCACGTAGCGCGCGAACGAGTCGACGTTCACGTGGTCGGCCAGCTCGGCCGCGAACTCCTCGTCCGAGGACTCCTCGACCCACCGGATGAGGTCGATCACCGGCTGGAGGTCCTGGCTGCCCCTCTTGTTCAGCTGCTTGAAGTCGTCCTGGTACTCGGTCGGATCGTCCCCCCGGTAGCTGAACCGGCTGCTGGCCCGCGACTTGTAGAGCACGCCGTCGTCGCCCAGCGCGGTCGCGTAGCCGGCGCTCGGGTTCTCCACCACCAGACGGGTGGTGGCCGGCCGGTTGTTGACCGCGAAGGAGGAGAACGCGAACCGCTCGGCCGGCTGGTCGGACTCGGCCATCAGGGAGAGGGACAGCGCCTCGTTCAGCGGCACGTCGGCGCCACTGCCCGGCCGGACCGAGATCTCCTGGTGGCCCTGGTAGGCGCGACCCTCGATGTACTCGTCGATCCTGATCAGCCAGGGCAGTTCCTCCGGCCGGTCGGCCGACAGGGTCACCATCCCCCCGCCGGCGGGACCGGCGATCACGGGGCCTTCCTCGTCGCCCTCCGACGGCATCTCGCCGCCCGGTCCCGGGCCGCAGATCACCAGGTCGCCCCGCATGCCCTCCGCGCCGCCGGGGCCGCCGGGGCCGCCCCCCGAGAGCGAGGACAACGTGGAGTTGCCCTTGAGCCGGATACCCACGCTCTCGATGAAGGTGCCGTCGACGGTCAGGTCGGCCTCGATGTACTCCTTCTCGCCGTCCCCCTCGAAGGACGCCATCAGCTCGGCGAAGTCGTCCTCGTCGTACTCCAGTTGGATCGAGTGGGCGACCGAGGAGTCGTACAGGTCGACCGCCCCGGCGATGTCCTCCGTGATCCGGTCGCCCTCGCCGTCCGACGCGCTGGTCACGACGGCGGTGACCCTCACGTCCCCGAAGAACGTCAGCGTCACCCCCAGCGCGCCGACCAACGCCGCCGCCGGCCGCCAGTGCTGCCGCAGCCGGACGGGCACCCGGTGCCGCAGCCGTCGCCCGGCCATCACAGGTCCGTCTGGTCGTAACCGGTCAGCACCGAGACCCGCTGGCCCGCGGTGCGTTCCTGGACGGCCGCGACCAACTGGGCCGGTGCGACGCCCTTCTTCATCCGGACCGTGTAACACAGCTCGGCCAACGCGCCGCCGCGTATCGACTCCGTGCTGACCAGCTCGAACTCGGTGGTGTACCGGATCAGCACGTCCTCGATCCCCGCCGTGTGGTCCTCACCCGCCGGCACCTGCGCCTTGACCACCTGCCGCTGCACGTTGAGGTGGAACACGTTGAACCGGTGCATCACCAGGATCACCGCGCAGACGGTGATGCCGCCGATGAGCGCCAGCGTGTAGAAGCGGGCGCCGCAGGCCATGCCGAGGCCCATCACCAGGAAGATGAAGCCGACGTCCCTGGTCTCCTTGATGGCGTTCCTGAACCGCACCACCGACAGCGCGCCCACCAGCGAGAAGGCGCGGGCCAGGTTGGAGCCCACCACCAGCAGGATGAGCGCCACGATCATCCCGACGATCACCAGCGTCTGCACGAACGACTGGCTGTAGGAGACGTTGCGGTGGGTGGCCCGGTAGACGAAGCCGGTCATCATGCTGAGCGCGAACGACAGCGCCAGACAGACGATGACGTCGGTGGTGCTGAACGTGCCGCTGAGGTCCTGGAGATCATCGAACATGGGTGGGGGCCGTTTCTTCGAAGGCGGGGGTCTCGAACTGGTGGGT
>NZ_SMKI01000350.1 GCF_004348415.1 Streptomyces hainanensis | reverse complement strand
CTCCCAGCCCTGCCCCCGCAGCTCCACCACGGTCTGTACTCCGGCCAGGCCGGCTCCCACCACCACGACGCGTCGCTCGCTCACGCCGGCAAGCCTACGAGGGGCGCGCCCGGCGTTCCGGCCGGTGGGCCCTGGTACTAGGCTGGCGCGCGAGCAAACCGCACCCACGGGAGCCCGGCGGACCGGGCTGAGAGGGAGGCTGTCCGGCCTCCGACCGTACGAACCTGATCCGGGTCATGCCGGCGAAGGGAGGAGGCAGGCGCATGGGCGTGCGTACCGACGAGGGGCGTTCCGGCGGGCGTCCCGACGTGCTGGTGATCGGCGGCGGCGTCATCGGCCTGGTCACGGCCTGGCGGGCCGCCCAGCGGGGGCTGCGGACGGCGGTGGCCGATCCGGCCCCGGGCCGCGGCGCCGCGCGGGTGGCCGCCGGCATGCTGGCCGCCGTCACCGAACTGCACCACGGCGAGGAGGCGCTGCTCGACCTCAACCTGGCGTCCGCGGCCCGCTATCCGGCGTTCGCCGCCGAGCTGGTCGAGGCCGCCGGGGCCGACGTCGGCTACCGCGCCTGCGGCACGCTCCAGGTGGCGCTGGACGCCGACGACCGGGCCGAGCTGCGGGAGATCGAACTGCTGCGGCGGCGCTGCGGCCTGGAGGCGAGCTGGCTGACGGGCCGCGAGTGCCGACGGCTCGAACCGATGCTGGCGCCCGGGGTACGCGGCGGGCTGCGGGTCGACGGCGACCACCAGACCGATCCGCGCCGGCTGACGGCCGCGCTGCTGACCGCCTGCGAACGCGCCGGGGTGACGTTCCACCGGGACGAGGCGCGGGAGTTGACGGTCACCGGCGACCGGGCCACCGGGGTGGTGCTGGCGGACGGCACCCGGGTGACGGCCGGGCAGTCGGTGCTGGCCGCCGGCTGCCGCAGCGGCGGGCTGGCCGGGCTGCCGCCCGAGGTCGCGGTGCCGGTGCGGCCGGTCAAGGGCCAGGTGCTGCGGCTGCGGATCCCGCCCGGCTACGCGCCGTTCCTCTCCCGCACGGTGCGGGCGGTGGTGCGCGGCGGCCAGGTGTACCTGGTGCCGAGGCTGAGCGGCGAGCTGGTGGTCGGGGCGACGACGGAGGAGCTGGGCTGGGACACCACCGTCACGGCCGGCGGCGTGTACCAGCTGCTGCGGGACGCCCACGAGTTGGTGCCGGGCATCACCGAACTGCCGCTGGTGGAGACGCTGGCCGGCCTACGGCCAGCCACCCCGGACAACGCCCCGCTGCTCGGCCCGAGCGGCCTCGACGGGCTGCACCTGGCCACCGGCCACGGCCGCAACGGGGTGCTGCTCGCCCCGATCACCGGCGAGGCGCTCGCCGAGGCGCTGACCACCGGCGAACTGCCGGACTACGCACGCCCGTTCCACGCCCGCCGGTTCGCCACGTCCGAGAACAGGGAGGTGCCGGCATGAGCGCCGCGCACGTACGGGTCACCGTGAACGGCGAGGGGCGGCCGGTGCCCGCCGGCACCACGCTGGCGGTGCTGGTGGCCGAGCTGAGCGCGGCGCCGGGCGGCATCGCCGCCGCCGTCAACGAGACCGTGATCCCGCGCGGGCAGTGGGCGGCCACCGAGCTGGCCGCCGGCGACCGCGTCGAGGTGCTGACCGCCGTCCAGGGAGGCTGACCGTGTCCGACACGCCCGTACCCACCGCGCCGGTCGAGGACCCCGATCCGCTGGTGCTCGGCGAACTGCGGCTCACCTCGCGACTGATCATGGGCACCGGCGGCGCGCCCAGCCTGACGGTGCTGCGCGACGCGCTCGCCGCGTCCGGCACGGAACTGACCACGGTGGCCATGCGGCGCCTCGACCCCGGGGTGCGCGGCTCCGTGCTCTCGGTCCTCGACGAACTCGGCATCCGACCGCTGCCGAACACCGCCGGCTGCCACACCGCCGGCGAGGCGGTGCTCACCGCGCGCCTCGCCCGCGAGGCGCTCGGCACCGGCCTGATCAAGCTGGAGGTCATCGCCGACGAGCGCACCCTGCTGCCGGACCCGGTGGGCACCCTGGAGGCGGCCGAGACGCTGGTGGACGACGGCTTCACGGTGCTGCCCTACACCAACGACGACCCGGTGCTCGCGCGGCGCCTGGAGGAGGCGGGCTGCGCGGCCGTCATGCCGCTCGGCTCACCGATCGGCTCCGGCCTGGGCATCCGCAACCCGCACAACTTCCAGCTGATCACGGAGCGGGCCGGCGTCCCCGTGATCCTGGACGCGGGCGCGGGCACCGCGTCGGACGCGGCCCTCGCGATGGAACTCGGCTGCGCCGGCGTGATGTTGGCCTCGGCGGTCACCAGGGCCAGGCGCCCGGTGGCGATGGCCGACGCGATGCGGCACGGCGTGACCGCCGGCCGCCTCGCCTTTCTGGCGGGCCGCATCCCGCGACGGCACTTCGCTGAGGCGTCGTCCCCGACGGACGGCATCGCGGCCCTCGACCCGGAGCGGCCGGCTTTCACGAACTGACCATAAGTCGTACTGATATACGATCCACGAGCGTCACAGGGACGCCGGCCGCCGGGCCGAGGGGGAGCACTCAGCAACGTTCTCGTGGGGGGATCCATGTCGACACCGGTCTCGCCTGGCGGCGCGCCGGTCCCGACCCCTGGGGCGGCCCCTGGCGCTGCCGAGCCCGCGAGCAGCGGGCCGTCGGACCCGGCATCCGGCGAAGCGCCGGGCCCGGCGCCAGGGAACGACGGCGCGGCACGGCCGGCGCCGGCCGTGCCCGCCGTGCCGGCCGTGCCCGCCGTGCCCGCGTACTTTCCGGCTCCCGCCGGCTGGCCGGGGCCCGGGCACGCCCACCCGGCGGCCGGCGGGCCGCCGCCGGCAGGGCGCCGCCGCTGGGAGCGGATGGCCGTCACCGCGTTGGTGTTCGCCTTCGGGTTCTTTCCGGTCGGGTTGATCCTCGGCATCGTGGCGCTGTCCCGCGTCGCCGTGTCCGGCGAGCGCGGGCGGGGGCTGGCGGTCGGCGCGATCGGGGTCGCGGGGGCGCAGATCCTCGCGCTCGCCGTCTTCGTGCCGTACACCGTGCTCGACGACGACCCCAGGGGCGACCGCGCCTCGGTCGCCCCCGCGCGCCCGGAGACGGCCGAGCGGGAGCCGGAGGACGGCGGAGCCGGCGGGACGGAGATCTCCGTCTTCGAACTGACGGCCGGCGACTGCTTCTCCACCGACGTCGAACGGGACGAGTCGGACGAGGACGCCACCTCCTTCGTCACGCTGCTGGCCTGCGAGGACCCGCACGGGTCCGAGGTGTTCGCCGCGTTCGACGTCGACGAGTACGACGACTTCGGCGCGGAGTATCCGGGCGAGGAGGCGGTGTTCCGCGTCGCCGACGAGGGGTGCATGGACGTGCTCCCCTCCTACGTGCTCGACGTCTGGGAGATCCCGCTGGAGGTCACCTGGTCCTACTACTACCCGGAGGAGAGGGGTTGGGGGTACGGCGACCGCGAGGTGCTGTGCTTCTTCGGCAGGACGGACGGCGCGGAGCTGACCGGCGGTTCGCTGCGCGGCCGGGAGGACGAGATGAGCCCGCGGGCGCTCCGGTACCTGGAGGTCACCGGGCCCCTGGACGCCCTGATCACCCGCGAGCCGCTGCCGGAGGATCCGGTGGCCGTGCGCGCCGAGTGGGCCGGGGAGATGGCCGACACGGTGGCGCGCGAGGCCGACGCGCTGACGGCGGTGGCCTGGCACGGCGAGTTGTCGCGGCTGGTCGACGAGCTGGTGGCGGCCAGGCAGGACAGCCTGGAGCACTGGCGGGCGGCGGCGGACGGGACGACGGCCGCGGACGTCGACCTGCGGGTCGAGACCGGCTACACGACCCTCGGTGTCGAGATCGAGTACGAGATCCGCGCGTTGCTCGACCTGGCCATCGGCTGACGTCGGCCGCCGCGGCCGCACCACGGCCGGACCGCATCGCGTTCGGTCACTGTTCGGCTGCAGTACCGCCCCGACCTCGTCGTGAACCGTCAGGGGCCGCCGGACGGCTCGTAAACTGACCCACCGTGGACACCCTTCAGGACCCGCTGATCGGGCATGAACTTGACGGCCGTTACCGCGTGGTCGAGCGGATCGCGGTCGGCGGCATGGCCACGGTCTACCGGGCCGTGGACACCCGGCTCGACCGGGTGCTCGCGCTGAAGGTGATGCACCCCGGGCTCGCCGGGGACTCCGCGTTCACGGACCGGTTCATCCGCGAGGCCAGGGCCGTCGCCCGTCTCGACCACCCCAACGTGGTGAGCGTGCTGGACCAGGGCACCGACGGCCCCTACGTCTATCTGGCGATGGAGTACGTCGCCGGCTGCACCCTGCGGGACGTGCTGCGCGACCGCGGGGCGCTCCAGCCGCGGGCCGCGCTCGACGTGGTCGAGCCGGTGCTCGCCGGCCTGGCGGCCGCGCACCGGGCCGGTCTCGTGCACCGGGACGTCAAGCCGGAGAACGTGCTGATCGGGGACGACGGCCGGGTGAAGGTGGCCGACTTCGGTCTGGTGCGCGGGGCCGAGGGGCCCACCTCGGCCTCCACGGGGTCGTTGCTCGGCACCGTCTCCTATCTGGCGCCCGAGCAGATCGAGAGCGGCACGGTCGACCCCAGGACCGACGTGTACGCCTGCGGGGTGCTGCTCTACGAGCTGCTGACCGGGGCCAAGCCGCACACCGGCGACACGCCGGCCCAGGTGCTGTTCCGGCACGTGCACCACGACGTGCCGGCCCCCTCCGAGGCGGCGCCCGGGCTGCCCGCGGCGCTGGACGACCTGGTGGCCGGGGCCGCCTCGCGCGACCCGGAGCGCCGCCCGGCGGACGCCGCCGCGCTGCTCGGGCTGGTCAGGGCGACCAGGAGCGGGCTGAGCGACGAGCAGCTCGATGCCCAGCCCACGGTCGTGCTGCCCCCGGCCGCACCGGCCGCCGCCACCGGCGAGGTGGGCTCGGAGGACCGGACCAGGATCGTGCCGCTGCCGCCCGGGGTGCGCGCCACCGGGCCCGACGGGCCGGGTGCGGGTGGGGACGGCGTGTCCCACACCGCCAGGATCGACCTGCCGCCGCCACCACCCGAGGAGCCGCCGACGGTGGGCCGGGCCCGCCGGCTGTCGCGCCGCGGCGTGGTCAGCCTGGTGGTGGGCGCGCTGCTGGCGCTCGGCATCGGGGCGGGCGTCTGGTACGTCAACGCGGGCCAGTTCCTGCGGACGCCAGGGGTGCTCGGGCTGAGCCAGGAGGAGGCCGAGGCGGAGCTGCGGGACGCCGGGCTCGACGTCCGGGTGGCGGAGGACTTCTCCGACACCGTGGAGGCGGGTCTCGTCATCTCGTCGGACCCGGAGCGCGGGGAGCGTGTGCGGCGCAACGACACGGTCACCATCACCGTCTCGCAGGGCCCGCCGGTCACCGTGGTGCCGAACCTGCGGGGCATCCCGCTGGAGGAGGCGCGGGACCAGCTCGCCGAGGCCCAGCTGACGGTGGGCGAGGTGGAGGAGCGGTTCTCCGCCGAGGTGGAGCGGGGCGCGGTGATCGAGACCGATCCCGGCTCCGGCACCGAGCGTCGTCCCGACACGCCGGTGGACCTGGTGGTGAGCCGGGGTGAGGAGATCCCGGTGCCGAACGTGGTGGGGCTGCCCGAGGGCACCGCGCGGCAGCGTCTCGAGGCGGCGGGCTTCGAGACCGGGATCGCGCCCGAGCGGGTGTTCTCCGAGGAGGAGGCCGGCACGGTCGCCACCCAGGATCCGCGGTCGGGCCGGTCGGCGGCGGCGGGCGACACCATCACCCTCGCCGTCTCCAAGGGGCCCGAGATGATCGTGGTGCCCGACGTGCGCGGCATGGGCGAGGACGAGGCCCGGGACACGCTGGAGGAGGCCGGGTTCGAGGTGAACGTGAACCGGGTGTTCTTCACCGGCACGGTCTTCAACCAGTCGGTGCACAGCGGTGACAGCGCGCCACGTGGCGCGACCATCACCATCTGGGTGCGCTGAGGCACACCGCGCTCACGTGGGGTCGCGATGCCCGCCGGACAACGACGGGCATCAATCATAAAATCCCACCAAATCCGGGCATCCTTCTCCTTATTCCCCTTTGCCGCAGTGAAATTCCGGCATTCGTGTGATGCCGATCACAGGGTGTACATCACATACGAAGCCCCCTAGTGGTGTCCCCTGAGGCCGAATACCCGGCGCCATCCCGGCGCCGGGGTTCCGCCATTTCCGCGAAACACTAATGCAAGTAGTACTGGCGGTCATTGCATTCGCTTTTTAAAGGCTGTTAACAAGTTCCTCGCGATCCCCGCAATCCCCCGCGATCGCCCGCGATCCCCACGCGAGAGAACGAGGTCCCCGCAATGCCCGCTCAGACCACCGGTTCCACTCCCGGCGTCAAGACCCGGATGACCCGATTGCAGAGAACCACCGCCGCCGCGCTGGCCACCTGTGGCGCGGCGGCGCTCGCGCTCACCGTGGTGCCCGCGTCGGCGGACGCCACCGAGCCGCAGAGCCTGGGCTGGAACGTACGCGCCGGCGACGTGCCGGGGCAGCGCGCCGACTCGGCCGCCCAGCCGGGGCAGAACGCCCACAAGGAGGCCCAGGCGCGCGCCGAGACCGTCCGCGCCGAGCTGGCCGAGCGACGGGCCGACAGCGAGCGAGTGGCCGTGGTGGACGCCGCCAACGCGGCCGCGGCCGAGCGGCAGGCCCAGGAGGCGGTCGCGCAGGCCGAGCGGCTGGCCGCCGAGGCACGCGCCGCCGAGGAGGCCGAGCAGGCCGCCGCCGAGCAGGCCGCGGCGGAGGCCGAGGCCGAGGCGGCGGCCGAGGCCGCGAGCGAGCCGGCCGTGGAGCCGGTGTCCGAGCCGGTGGCCGCCCCGGCCGCCGAGCCCACCGCGACCACCTATGCCGACAACCTCGACGGCTGGATCCGCGAGGCGCTCGACATCATGGCCCAGCACGGAATTCCCGGCAGCTACGACGGCCTTTACCGCAACATCATGCGGGAATCGAGCGGCAATCCCAGCGCGGTCAACGACTGGGATATCAACGCGATCAACGGCACGCCGTCCATCGGTCTGCTCCAGGTCATTCAGCCGACGTTCGACGCCTATCACGTCGAGGGCACGCCGTACGACCTCTACGACCCGGTCGCCAACATCGTCGCGGCCGCCAACTACGCGTGGGACCGCTACGGTTCGATCGACAACGTCAACGGCCCCTACTGACCGGGCCCGTGCCGAATCCGCCCTACCGGCCCGGCATTCCGGGTCGGTGAGCAGTTCTCAGCATCGCGAACGCAATCCGATCGGCGGCCACGTCCCCGTAGCCGGGGGCCTGGCCGCCGTCGGCGTTCCCTCCCCGCCACCGCGGAACGCTCGATGGTGTCGCTCCGTCACTCGCTGCGCCGCGCCCGCGAGATCGGCGCGCACGGCGTCGTGGTGCACACCGGCTCCGCCACCGGCGGCCGGACCAGGGCGGCGGCCCTCGCCCAGGTGCGGCGGCTGCTGCGCCCGCTGCTCGACGAGCTGACCGCCGTCACGGGGCCGGGGCGGCTTCGGCTGATCCCCGCCAACGACTCCCAGGAGCCGGCCGGCGCGCACCGCGACCGGCACGCGAACATCGGCGCCGGCCACCTCGGCGCCGAGCCCTTCGCCGAGCTGTTCCGCCATCCGGCGACGGCCGGCGTGCCGCTGGTCGTCGAGACGCCCGGCGGCCAGTCGGGCCACGCCGCCGACGTCGCCCGGCTCAAGGAGCTGCGCGAGCGGCGACCCGCCGGGGAGGCTCAGAGCTCGGGGCCGTCGCCCGGCTCCTCCTGATACGAGTAGCGCTGCTCCCGCCAGGGATCCCCGAGGTTGTGGTAGCCGCGCTCCTCCCAGAAGCCGCGCCGGTCGGCCGTCATGTACTCGACGCCGCGCACCCACTTGGGGCCCTTCCAGGCATAGAGGTGCGGCACGATCAGCCGCAGCGGGAAGCCGTGCTCCGCGGTGAGCAGCTCGCCGTCCCGGTGGGTGGCGAAGATGACACTCTCCGCGGTGAAGTCGGCGAGCCGCAGGTTGGCGCTGTAGCCGTACTCCGCCCAGACCATCACATGTGTCGTCTCGGGGGCCGGCGGCGCCAGCTCCAGGATGGTGGTGGCCCGCACCCCGCCCCACTCCTCGCCCAGCATGCTGAACTTGGTGACGCAGTGCAGGTCGCCGACGACCGTCTCGTACGGCAGCGCGGAGAACTCCTCGTGGTTCCAGCAGCGCTTGTCGCCGTCGGCCGTGGCACCGAAGACCCGGAACTCCCAGCGCTCCGGCCGGAATCGGGGCACCGGCCCGTAATGCGTGACCGGCCAGCCGCGCTGCGGTCGCTGCCCCGGGGGCAGCCGCCCCGCCTCCCCCGCTCGGTTGTCCGGCTGACCCATGCCTCCATGGTGACAGAC
>NZ_SMKI01000034.1 GCF_004348415.1 Streptomyces hainanensis | reverse complement strand
TCCCCGAGCTGTCGACCGAGGAGCGCGCCGCCACCTGCCACACCCTGCTCGTCCGGCGCGCGTCGTTCCAGCACGTCATGCCGGCCCCCGCCGACCTCCCCCTGCTGGCGCACCTGCGCGAGGGAGGCGCCTCCGACGACACCGCGGGCGGCGACGTGCCGTCCCCGCCGGGCAGTTACGCCGTGGTCTTCGGCAGCCGGTTCCCGCAACCGCCCGCGGCGAAGCGGCCGCCGCTGCGGCACGCCGCGCACCTGGTGTCCCTCGAAGGCGTCGACCACCTCCTCGGCACCGATCCAGGCGCCGACGTGCGCCTGGTGTCGCTGTGGGCCTGGAGCTTCGACAACCAGGCCGAGGGCCCCAAGGACTTCGCGAGCCACGCCCACGCCCTGGCCGCCCAGGCCGACACCACGCCCTACAACCTGCTGAGCCTGCCGCGTCCCGGCGCCGCCGACGCCAAGGCCACCGACCCCGAGATCGTCGAGCGGCTGCGCCGCGGCTACGTGCCGCTCGAGCACCACACCGCGGCCGGCGAGCGGACCTTCGCCTGGTACCGCGGCCCGCTCACCCCCGTGCCCGCCGTCGCCCCGGGGATTCAGGGCACCACCCCGTGGTTCCCGCGCAGCGCCGCGGAGGCGCTGCTCTACGACGCCGGCAGCGGGCTGTTCGACGTCAGTTGGGCGGCCGCCCACGCGCTCGGGCACTCCCTGGCCCTCGCCGACGCCGGGTTCGCCACCGCCTACGTCCAGAAGCTGCGCGCCGCCCGCCACGACAAGGACGTCAGCAGCGCCAACAGCGCCCGGACATACGGCATCAGTACGCCGGCGGCCGGGAACGGGCCCGACCCGCTGCCGTCCGAGACACCCTGGCTGGCCCGCCTCCGGCTGCTGGAGAACGTCCCGTTCCCCTACCTGGTGCCCGACCCGGCGATGCTGCCTCCCGAGAGCATCAGGTTCGGCTATGTCGACACCAGCTGGCTGCACGCCCTGGAGGCGGGCGCCGCCAGCCTCGGGGTCGGCGACCAGCGCGACGTCGAGATCGCGGAGGAGTTCGCGAGCCACCGCGCCACGACCTGCCCGTTGGCGGGGATGCTGCTGCGGTCCACCCTGGTGTCCGCCTGGCCCGGCATCTCCTTCGAGGCCACCGACGCGGACGGCCCGGTGCCCCGGCTGCGCCGCGCCTCGCTGGCCCGCGACGTCCTGCTGGTGCTCTGGGCGCGGCCGCCGAAGCGGGTGACGCTCAACGAGCCGAAGCGCGGCACCCACCTCGGCGTGTACCCGGACAACGGCGGCACGATCAGGCTGCGCCGGGTCGTCGGCGACCCCGTCGGGCAGTTGCTCGGCACCACGCGTCCGCTCGCCGACCATCTCCGCCAGGGCACCCCGGGCGACGTCCGGGTGCTCGACGCGGCCCGCCTGGCCACCGCCTTGCGGGAGCCGCTGGGCCTGGAGGCACCGCCCGGCCCCGCGATGCTCGCGCTCCAACTGATCGCGTCGACCGAGTACCAGGTGTTCGGAGAGGGAGGCTGACCGTGGCGGACGAACTGCCGGTGATCGTGCCGGTCGAGGTGGACGCGCTGGTGGTGAACCAGCGCGTGCGGGCGGACGTCGTCTTCCAGCGCTGGCTGCCCGACTTCCACCTGATCGACCTCCATCTGGACCCGCAGCCCGAGGCGTTCGGCGATGTCGACACCACCTTCGGCGCCGACGAGAAGAACGAGGGCGTGTATCTGCGTTGGCACCTGCCCGAGGCACTGACCAGGGCCGCCCAGAACGTGGAGACCGGGCATCTCCAACCGCCCCTCGCCCCCAACCGCTGGCTGGTGGCCCGCTACCTGGGCGCGCCCGGATCCGACCTCGGGCAACAGCCGACGGCCTGGCTGCTGGAGAGCGACCACCTGGACCGGCTGACCGGCGGGGTGCCCTACCTGAAGCCGGCACAGCTCGACGCGCGGCCCACCAGGATCGGCAGGATCCACCTCCTCACCGACGACGGCTGGACGGAACCGAAGGAGCGCCCCAGGCCGTTCCTCACCGCCTTCGGCCCCGGCATGCCGGACTTCTCGGCGTTCCAGCCCTACCACCACGGCGTCTTCTCCCTCCACGACCCGTTGGAAGGGGTGGCCGAGGGCGAGCTGTACTACGCGGTGGCCGGCTGGTACGCGGATCCGGACCTGGCCGATCCGCTGGGGACCGCGCGCGATCCGCTCGCCACGCTCAGGGACTTCGGCTGGGACCTGGGGCTGACCGACCGCCAACTGGCGGACAGGCTGCGGGAGAGGAGACCGCGCGTGTACTGCGCCGGCACCGCGCTGAAGGTCTCCTGGCAGCGGGGCGGCAGGGCCCCGGACTCCGACCGGCCGAAGGGCGCGGACGTGACGGTGGCGGTCGGCGCCACCGGCGTGGACGCCCTCACCGCACTGGCCACCGGCTCACCCACCAGGCTGCCGCTGAGCGCGGAACAGTTGACCGCGCTCCAGCACGGGCTGAACGACCGGCTGGCGGGCGAGCCCGACGCGTTCTACGCCTACCAGCAGTACGTCCACCAGGCCGGCTTCGTGCGCTCGCCCGGCGGCCACCGCTGGACGGTGGAGTTCCGCCCGCCCAGGACCTCCGGGTCTTCCGGGCCCTCCGGGCCCCCGGCCGATCCGCCATGGCTGACGGCGCTCAACGCCGCACAGGAAGCGTACGAGAGCGCGGACACCCGGCTGACCGAGCTGCGCGAGCACCTGTACGCGCTCTGGTGGCTGCGCGAACTCCCCCAACTCCCCGCCGGCTACACCCGGGAGACGTTCGACCAGCCCATCGCCGACGCGCTGGCCGCGGTGCGACTGGCCGTGGCCGTCCGCGACCGACTGCGCCAGGACGTGCCCTGGAGCCCACGCGCCGACGGCTGGGACACGGCGACCACGGAGTGGCTCGCCACCCCCGACCCGCCGAAGCCACTCGCCCCCGGCCAGCTGTTGGTCCGCGTACCCCACCTGCCGTTCCAACGCCCCACCGACCCGGTGGTGGTGCTCGCCGGCGCGCACTCCGGTCGCCCCCTGACCCGGCCCTCGATCCGCTGCCGCTTCCGCGAGGAGCTGGCCCGACCGGCGACACCACCGCAACCCGAGGTCGTCACCGGCCTCCCGGACCCCGTGGCCGGCCTCCTCGGCGAGCTCGCCTGCCTGACCGGCGCGACGATCGAGAGCCAGGGCGTCACCCCGCTGTTCGGCGCGGCCCCCTGGCGGCAGCCATGGTCGCCGCTCTACCTGCTGTGGGAGGTGGAGTACTTCCCGGTGCCGTTCACCGAGGGCACCTGGCGGTTCGACGGGTCCGACCACGTCTGCGACACCCTCCCGTCCACCCAGCCGGCGCCGGTCACCTTCCGGGGCCGGCAGTTCGTCACCCCGCACCTGACCCACAACCTGCGACAGCAGATCGCCCAGTACGTCCGCGAGCACCCCGAACTCACCAGGAACACCGACACCGCCAAGAAGGCCGTCAAGCAACTGGGGGACCTGTACGACGCGGTGCGCGCGCTCGACCCGCTGTCCCAGTCGCTGACCGGCCTCGGCGAGCGGATCGCCCAGCGGGTGCAGCCCACCGGCGCGCGTCCCGAGGGCGCCATCGGGGACGCGCTGGCGGGCCGGCCACGCTACGGACCCGATCCCGGACGCCCCAAGGAGCCGTTCAGGGACTGGCCCGACTCGCTCTTCCAACAGGTACGCGCCGGCCAGTTCCGCATCACCCGCCTGATGGTGGTGGACGCCTTCGGCCAGGCCGTCGACGTCGTCGACAACACCAACCAGCGGACGTTCACGCTCCACCCGGCCCCCGACCTGACGCCCAAGGCGTCGATGGACTCCCTCCCCGACTCCCGGTTCATGGAGCTCAAACCACGCCTGTGCCAACCGTCCCGGCTGCGCCTCGCCCTCCAGGACGCCGGGGCCCGCGAACCGGGCCCGGTCGCCGGCTGGTTGACGCACAACCTCGTGGACGCGGCGCTGATGGCGTACACGCCGGACGGCGTCGGGGTGTGCGAGCTGCGCGTGGCGGCCGACGAGAGCGCCGGGCGGGCGGTCGTCGTCGAGCCGCTGCCGGGCGCGACGCTCCCCCAGGGTGGCGGGCTGCCACCCGACCTGCGGGACTCCTCCCCGAAGCTGTACGCCTTCCTGAACTCGCTGCTCGGCGCCCCGGCACGGTTCCGCGCACTGCTCGCCACCATGGACGGCGCCCTGCCGACCATCGGCCGCGCCGCAGAGGCCGCCACCCCGCACGCCTCACTGGTCGGCCGCCCCCTGGCGCTGGTCACGGCCCAGGCGGCCATGGAGCTCGACGGCCAGCCGGTCACCGACCCCAGCTGGCAGTACGTGTTCGACCAGCAGGCCGCCGACCGGCAGCGCCGCGCCTTCCTCGACCGGCGCTGGCCGGTACGGCTCGGCGAGGCGAACCGGGTGGGCGACGCCCTGGTCGGCTACTACGTCGAAGACGACTGGACCGCCCTGTACGCCCCACGTCCACCGGCCGACCTCCGGGGATACGTGCACTCGGCGGCCCCCGGCGGCGCGACCGTCGACCTGGCCATGGACTCCCGAGCCACCCGGCTCACCCTGCTGCTCGACCCCTACGCCCCGGTGCACGCCGCCTGCGGCATCCTGCCCGTCCAGGCACTCGCCCTGCCCGCCGACATCATCCAGGGCCCCCTGAGCCGGCTCCGCGCGGCGTTCCGCGCCGGCCCGCTGCTGACCACGAGCCGGGACGGCGCCCTGCTGCTCGCCGGGCCTCCCACCTCCACCGGCGGCTGGCAGTGGGCCCAGCCCCGCTGGGAGCCGGGGGCCACCACCGGCACCTGGGAGTACCTGCGGCTCGCGCCCCCGGACCAGACCGCGCGGCTCGACCAACGGCCCGTCGTACGGCAGGGGATGCTGCGCCTCACCGACCAACCGGCGTCGACGTGACCGGCCTGACCGTGTACCCGTACCTGCGTCCGCCCGGCGCGGAACCGCCGACGGCGCCGTCCCGCCTGTACCGCTTCGATCTCCGGGCCCCGGACGCCGCGTTGACGAACTCCGGCGCGGTCGCCGGCGTCCAGGCCGCGGACCTGCTGTCGATCTTCGACGGCGGCTTCCGCGCGTTCGGCACCTGGTACGACCTCGACCTGCACGTCGCCGCCCCACCCGCCTCCTGGTTCAACGCCGGCGACGGATTCGTGTCGCTCGCCGAGGACGTGGGCACCGCGATCCCCCTCTTCGCCCGCTGGCGGGGCGCGACGGGCGACGGCGACGGCAGCGCGACCCTGGCCCAGCGCCTGACCAGGCTGCTGACCCAGCAGCGCTCCTGGCGCGACCTCAGCCCCGCCAAGCAGGTCGAGACCGACACCCAACTGGCCCTGGTCGCCCAGGCCGAGAAGACGGCCGGCTGGCTGACCGGCTGGCTCTACACCATCCGCCCCAGCCGCTTCATGGTGCACGTGGCGAGCAACCTGCTCGACGCGAGGCAGCGGCAGGGAACCCCGGACGCGCGGCGCGCCGCCGCCGTCGGCGGCGAATGGGTGGCGCCCTGCCGCGTACCGCCGGCGGCCGTCCTCGAAGCGGTGCGGATCGAGGTCACCGTCACCGCCGGACGGAACGCGGGCGACGGCCGCCCGGTACGGACCGTGCAGGCCCGCGTCGGCGACCAGGTGCGGACCAACCCGAAGCGGAGCGACGACGACTACGACCCCTTCACCCGGCGCGCCGAGAGCCGCTGGGACGGACTGATCAGCTACCAGGCGCCCCCGGGCGATCCGCGTCTGCCCGGCCATGTCGACTTCCCCGTCGCGCAGTTGAGCGGCACGTGGCAGGGGGCGGCCGAGTACTGGAAGGCGGACGGGAGCCGCCGGGAGCCGAGCCACGCCAAGGAGGGCATCCCCCTCACCACACCGCAGAAAGGCACCACGACCGGTGGGTAACCCGACGACGTTGCTGGACTACGAGATCATCGCCTCGCCGTATCCGTTGGTCGCCGCGCGGAGCACGGCCTCGCCCCCCGCCAGTCTCGACCTGGTGGTCTCCAACAGCGGCAGTGAGGTGGTCTACTGCAAGTGGATCGCGGTGACCGTGCCGGTCGGCGACCTCGCGCAGTCCCTCACCACGGACTTCTCCGCCATCCGGGCCTCGGCCAACCCCAGCGGGGACTGGTCCTTCGACAAGGTGACGGACAACACGCTGTACGGCGTCCCCCAGGACGAGAAGGCGGTGTTCGCGGGCAAGCCGACGACCGACCCGGCCAGGGTCGCGGAGAACGGCGTCATCCTCGGCCTCTACAACATCCCCGTCAACAAACAGCCGGGCATCACCTCGCTGCACATCCGGGAGAACGTCAGCCGGGACGGCACGACATGGACCCGGAACGACCGCTATCTGCGCCTGGTGAAAGGCACCGTTGCCCGGACCAACGAGCCACGTAGCTTCTACGCCTCCCCGTCGGACGTCGACCGCGCCACCGAGGTGACCCTGCACTGGGACGGCTCGCCCGACCTCGGCTACTGGATCGAGCGGCCCGACGGGAAGGACCCCGCCCCGGTACCCGACCCCACGTCGTACAAGGTCGGCAGGATCGACCGCACGACGACCTTCCACCTCCTGGTCAGGGACACCAGGGACGAGCAACACCAGGTCCGTTACCGCCTCAGCACCACCGTCACGGTCCGGAACCCCAAATATGACGCGGCGCAGGTGCGCAACCTGCTCGTCGGCGAGGAGTGACCCCACCCATGACAGCGAACCTGACCCTGCACGGCAGCGTCCGGGCGTTCGGCAAGGCCCAGCTGCTGTGGAAAGCCACGGGGAAAGGCGGGCTTCGGAAACTGCCGGGTGCCGGCGTTCTGACCGATGGATTCCTGATCGGCACCGTCTACCTGTCCATGGACGAATCCACCCAACACAAGGCGTATGCATGGGCCTCCGTCGACGGTGTGAGTTTCGGCTGCCAGTGCGAAACCGTCACCAAGGACATCGGCATCGCCCGGACAAGCTTCACCGCCCCCGTGTGCGCCGGCCAACAAGTCGACATCGGCGCGCAGGCCACCCAAGGTTGCGCTGCCTGGGAAGCCCAATTCACCTGGGTCCCGCTGGGCACCGGTGCAGCCCCCAAGCCCGAGCCCGGGTAACGGACTCAGGCGCCCCGCGTGAGGGCGAGCGCCGCCGGCTTCCTACCGCCCGGCCGCGGCTCAGGCTCCTCCGGGAACGCCATGACGAGCGTGTCGCCGGCCGCCCGCACCCCGGCATCGAGTTCCTCGGCCCGCTTCCGGTCGTCGTCGCCCACGTTCGCCACCACGTCGGATGCGCCTGGCGCGGATCCCCAGGTGACCTTGGACGCCAGCTCCGGTGGCAGGCCCTGCCCGTGCTGCCGTTGGAAGGCGCTGTCCGGCACCTTGTCGCGCTCCACCTGCAACGTGCCGTAGACCGCGTTGCTCTCCCGCAACGGCGTGTAGGCGGGGCGGGTGACGAAGCCCAGTTCGCGCGCCAGGGTGACCTCGCTGACGGCGACCAGCCGCCGCCGCGCCCGGTAGGTGGCGAGCGCCGCCGCCAGCGCCGGATCGCCCGGGGGCAGGCTCTCCACGTGGGCGCGCGCCAACTCGTCGGACCGCAGGTGGGCTTCGGTGGGGCGGATGAAGGCCTTGGCTCCCTCACCTTCCAGCCGCTCGGCCCAGGCCAGGGCGAGCAGGTTCCCGTGGGTGAGGATCTCCTCGTAGTCGCTGTCGTGGAAGACCACGCCGGTGGAGTCGCGCAGCACCGGGACGGTGCGCTTGACGGGCGCGGACCCGCGGGGCTGGGCGGTACCCGCCAGGAAGCGGGCCGCGTGCACGAGCTCGTGGCCGAGCAGCAGCTCGGGCGGAATGGCGACCTCGTCGACCTGGGCGATCAGGGACGGCTCGAACTCCACGTAGCCGACCGAGCCGACCCCGTTGCCACTCCGTTCGTGCCAGGCCATCAGCGCCTTGTTCCCGGACACCGCGGCGCCGATCACCACCCGCACGTCGGCGGGGGTCCCGGTCGTGGCGTAGGTCGCCGTCTGGTCCCGCTCCGCCGGGTCCGCGCCGTGGCCGGGCAGCGGAACCGCCTGGCCGAAGAAGTCGAGCAGGGCCAGCCCGTGTCCCTGCTTGGCCTCCAGCCGGCCGATCAGGCCCATCAACCGCTTGTGGTACGCCTCCGCGGTGGTGGCCGTGACGTAACTCGGGCCGAGCGGCTCCCCGGTGAGCGCGTACGACATCCGGGTATGGAGGTTCCGGAGCGCCGTGTAGACGATGCCCGGGCGGATCTCCCACCCCTCCACGGTCCGGCTCTCGGGTGAGGTCTCCTTCCTGGTCGGCAGGACGAGCTTGATCTTCTTCTCCGCACCGGGGAACACGATCTTGGTCGGCATGACCGCCATCATGCGCCCGCGAACGCCGGGCGGCCGCGGGGCCGCCGGCCGACGCTCCACTCACCTGAGGTCGGCCCTCCCTCCGACAGCCGTGTCGCCCGGGTCGCAGTAGGTGCGGAAAACGGCCCCCTCCGACTCGTCGATCCGGCGCCATTCCCCGGTGATCTCGTACCTGTCGCCGTCGACGGTCTCGCACGTGACTCTGCCGCGCACGCGCAGCGGGATCCCGGCGCCGCATTCGGTGTAAAGGTAGCCGCCGAGTTCGTCGTTGACGAGAAAGACGTTGCACGCGGCAATGGGATCCGCCGACGCCGCGGGGGCCGCGATCAGCACTCCGCCCATCCCCAGCACGGCCGCGGTGAGACCGGCGACAGCGGCCCGCGTTCTCCCCATGCGCTTCCCCTTCTTCCCTGTCCGAAAGCCCGGTGCCGATCGGCACGCGCAGGGACCAGCGGACACCGCGCGCGACAGCGGCCACAAGACCGCCCCCGGCGACTTCCCCCGGAAGAGCGAGCGCCACGACATCCCCCGGGCGCGCGACCGCTCCACCCCCCAGAGCAGGAGCAACGCACGCCCCCATCGGCGTGGCCCCGTCTGGGCGCCTTCCACGATCCCTTAGGGGGAATGTCGACCCGACCCGAAGTGGTGTGCCCAGGTCGGGGCCCCGGGGGCGGCACGGTGTTCTCGCCCGCGCACCCTTGCCGCCGCCGGAGGACACGTGAATGCGGCCTGGTCGTTGACTCGCCGAACCTTCACCGTGGCCGTCCCCCTGGTGGCGTGTTCGCTGGTCGCGTCGGCGTCCGTTCCGGCGTCCTCCTCCCGGACAGCGGGCCACGGCGACACCGGGAGATCCGCCGACCAACTCTCCCCCGCCGTGATGAGCGTTTTCCCCCAGGACGACCCGAATGACCCTTTCTACAAGAACGGGCTCCAATGGAACCTGAAGAGCGGGGCGGGAATCAACGCAAGGGAGGCCTGGAAGTCCAGCCTGGGAAGTGGGGTTGTCATCGCCGTCATCGACAGCGGCTACACGCCCCACTCCGACCTACAGCTCAGCGGCGCCGACAAGAAGTATCTACCTGGCGTCACGATCATTTCCCGCAAGAACCGGGAGAATCCGAACGGCGGCGCCTACTATTCCAATGACGCACTCGATACCGGAACCGGGCATGATGCGAATTTCTGCCGCCAGGGCGAGCGCGCGGTGGACAGCGCATGGCATGGAACGGCCGTGATGGGCATCGCCGCGGCAGCGACGAACAACGAAAAGTACATCGCCGCTGTCGCGCCGGACGCCGTCATCCTCCCCATTCGAGTAGAGGGCCCTTGTGGGATCGCCGACACCGACATCGCCACTGCCGTCCAGTGGCTCGGAGGCTATTCCGTCCCCGGACTCGACGATCTGGAGAGGAACACCCCCAAGGTCGTCAATATCAGTGTCGGCGGGGCACAGGGGGCTTGCAAGGATCACAACAAAACAGCCTTCGAGATCCTCGACCTTCTCGAGATCGTCGTCGTGCTCGCCGCCACGAACGGCGACGAACACGGCAATCCCCTGCGGGCCGGCAATACGTATCCGCTGAATTGCAGTCAGTCAGCCATTGTCGTGGGCGCGGTCGACAAGCTCGGGAATATCATGCCGGGATCCGGCAGGGGAGGCGGCGGGCGAGAGATCGACGTGGTGGCCCCTGGCGTCGCTGTCCAGACCCTCAAGAACACGGGAACGAGAGGACCGGATCGCGACACGGTCGAAGCGGACGACGGGACGAGTTTCGCCGCTCCGCACGTCGCCGGGATCGCCGCCCTCATCCTCGCCAAGTATCCCAAGCTGAAGCCTCCCCTGGTGAAGAAGGCGATCATGGAAACCGCCCGGGATGGGCAGTGCAAGGACAACGGGGGAAATCAGTGCGGTAAAGGTCTCGTGGACGCCAACGCGGCATTGAACAGGGCCAGGGAACTCAACGGGGAGAAGTAGCGACCGGACGACCCGACCGAGGCGAGAGGAAGAATCATTCACCATGGCGCTTTCCCCGACGGACCTGCGTGCGCGGATCAACGCGTCCTCCGACACGTTCACGCTGTCCGGTGCCGAGTTCGGGACGGAGCCGGGGAAGGCCCTGTTCGGCAAGCACCTTCCCGACGCCACGCTGAGCGTGAAGAACGTCAGGAACAAGGACGCGGGCGGGCTGGCCCTCGCCGGTGACGTGCGGGTCCTCAACGCCTCGGAGGATCTTCCCGCGCGGGTGGTCTTCCAGGAGGACTCCGCCGGCACGTCGGTGGCCGGGGTCCGGATCGATGTCACGCTGCGGGGCTGGACCATCCCGACCGGGCAGGTGGAGGTCGATCCCGGCGCGCTGAAGGCGCTCGGTGAGGCGGGGGTGCTCCATCTCGTGTTGGGGGTCGTGGTCCCGCGGTACGGGGAACCGGTCGCCACGGCCGGTGTGGGGCTGGACGTTCCGTTCCCCTCCGCCGGGGCGCAGGCTCGCCCCTATGTATGGGGGATGCGGCCGGAGACCGGGTTTCTGCCCTGGGTGCTCCAAGGCCCGTTCCCGCCCGTGCCCGTGGGCACGCTCGACGACCTCAAGGGGCTGGCGAAGTGGTCGGGGGGACAGGTCGGGCCGTTCGGCCTCCCCTCCGAGATCACCCCGAAGACTCTGTCGCTGACCGATCTGGCGGTGAGCTTCACCGCCTCGGAGATCCGCTCCGTCACACCCCGCGTCGCCCTCGGCGCGTCCTGGGACATCGTCGCGGGCGCGCTCAAGGTGTCGGACCTCTACGCGGAGTTCGAGATCCTTCGGGGGGTCAGCGCCCCCGCGGTCCGCGTCGGTGGCCGGATCACCGTGGCCAAGGAGCTGGTCGTCGACGTGGCGGCCAGCCTTCCCGACGGGCGGTTCCTGGGGATCGCCACCCCGGCGGGCGAGATGAAGCTGGCTCCGCTGCTCGACACGTACTTCCCCGACTCCAAGCTGCCGGGGCTGAGCGGCCTGGGCCTGAAGCGGCTGACCCTGATGGCCGACCCGTGGGGCGCGTCCCCCTCCTACACCCTCGGCCTGGAGATCACCGGCGACAGCCAGGCCGGCCCGGTCACCATGACCGACCTCTTCCTGCGGGTCGGCAGGACCAGCGCGGGCGTTACCGGGGAGCTCGGCTGCACCTGGCGGGTCGGGGACGGGGCGATGAACCTGGTCGCGCGACGATCCGGCACCGGCTGGGCGTTCTCCGGCGTCGCCTACGACCTGAGTCCTCGTGACGTCTTCCGCGCCTTCGACCTGGACGCGCCGCCCGTGTTGAAGGACCTTGAGGTCGAAAGCATCGCGGCGACGTTCACCAGCGACGACAGCAAGAAGTTCGAGCTGGAGGCGCACGCGGCGTTCCCGCTGGGCGAGGTGTCCGCCGATCTCCAGCTGAAGGCGGCGCTGTCCAGGAAACCGCCGGGCTGGGACCAGACCTACAGCGGGACCCTGGCCCTGGCCGTGCCGACGGCCGGCACCACGCCGCGGCAGCTCGTCCTGACGCTGTCGGGGAACATCGCGGAGGGTGAGTTCACCGCGTCGGTGGCCGATCCGCGGGGAGTGTCGCTGAAGGACCTCGCCACGCTGCTGGGGGTGGCGGACGAGACGGTCACCGGTCTGCTGGATCAGGCGGGGGCCATCGAGAAGGTCTCCATCGGCTACGCGACGGCGGACCGGACCTTGGTGTTCAGCGCTCGCCAGAAGGCGGGCGGGGCGCTGACGGTGGTGTCGACGCGGCCGCCCGGCAAGGACCGGTCGTGGGTGGCGCGGGTGACGGCCGCGCTCAGCCTGGGGCTGTCGGGGATCCCGCTGCTCGAGGGCCAGATCCCCGCCGGACAGGACGCCGGCCTGCGCGGGATGAGCGTGCTGGTCTCCTCCGGTTCGTTGACCGCGCGGCAGACCGCCCACCTGAACCGCGCCCTGACGGGGTGCGACCCACAGTTGGGGCTGCTGCCCGCCGCCGGGCTGGCCAAGGGAGTGTCGTACGCGGTCGACCTGTTGCTGCCCGGCACGGGGGTGACGTCCGTACTCGTCAAGCCGGACAAGAAGGCCCCGAAGGCCCTCGGCCCGGCAGACGATGCCGGTGCCGACACCGGCGCCGCCGCGCGGGAGGCCCCGCCCACGGCGCGGGTGGTGCTGGGCCGCTCCGAGCCGGCGGCTCCGTTCGTGACGTTCGGCGGCGAGACGCCGCCGACCGCCCCGACGGTGGCGTGGGTGAACGTCGAGCGCGCGGTCGGGCCGCTGTACGTGCGGCGGGTGGGGGTGAGCCTGGCCGGCGGCTCGGCGTGGGCGATGTTCGAAGCCACGCTGGGGATGGCCGGGCTCACCGTCGGTGTGCTCGGGCTCGGCATCGGGGTGCCGTTGAAGGATCCTTCGCATCCGGTGTTCCGGCTCGACGGGCTCGGCGTGGGGTACGACCGGGCACCGGTGACGATCCTCGGGGCGCTGGCCAACCGTCAGAAGTCGGGTTACGACGTCTTCGTCGAGGGGGTGCTCGCGGTATCCGTGAAGGAGTTCGGGCTGACCGCGCTGGGGGCCTACCTCCGCAGGACGAACGGCGAGCCGTCGATGTTCGTGTTCGGGCGCGCCTCGGGCAGGTTCGGCGGCCCGCCCCCGGTCCAGGTCACCGGGATCATGGCGGGTTTCGGCTACCACACCACGGTGCGCGTCCCGGACGGGGACAAGGTCCTGGACTTCCCGTTCCTCAGGAAGCTGAACTCCTCGGGTGGCGAGCAGCCACTCGACGTGCTCACGGAGCTGATGAGCGGCGGCAAGGACGCGTGGGTGCGCCCCAGCGTCGGGCAGATCTGGTTCGCGGCCGGCGCCGCGTTCCGCGTGTTCGAGTTCCTGGACTGCCAGGCGCTGCTGCTGCTCGAACTCGGCGACGACTTCGCCGTCGCCGTGCTGGGCACGGCCGACGCGCGCTTCCCCAAGACGGGTCGGCAGTACGCGAGAGCGCTCCTGGGGCTGTCCGCCACCTACCGGGCCAGCGAGGGCGTGCTGAAGCTGACGGCGCAGCTGGCCGCCGGCTCGTATCTGATCGACGAGTCGTGTGTGCTGACCGGCGGGTTCGCCCTGTACGTGTGGCTGGACGGGGCCCGCTCCGGGGACTTCGTGCTGACTCTCGGGGGCTACCACCCCGGCTTCCCGGTGCCTGCCCACTATCCGAGGGTTCCCGCGCTCGGCTTCTCCTGGGCGGTGAGCGGCCAACTGTCGATCCGGGGCAGCGCCTTCTTCGCGTTGACGCCCGGCGCGATCATGGCCGGTGGTGAGCTGCGCGTCGACTTCCACTCCGGGGACCTGCACGCCTGGCTGTCGGCCTGGGCGAAGCTGCTGATCGAGTGGGCCCCGTTCAGCTTCGACCTCGACATCGGCGTGGAGATCGGCGTCAGTTACGTCCTGAATCTCTGGCTGGTCCGGGTGCCCATCAGGGTGGAGATCGGGGCGTCGCTGCGACTGTGGGGTCCTCCGACGACGGGTGAGGTCACCGTCAAGCTGTGGTTCATCAAGTTCACCGTCGACTTCGGCCCGGGCTCCGACGCTGTCGACAAGCCCGCGCGATGGAAGGAGGTGCAACCGCAGCTACCGCCGTCCGACGGTGCCGTTCGTCTCGCGCCGACCGACGGGTTGATTCCCGCGCAGGTCGAGGACGACCGGGGACGCGAGAAGTGGATCGTCGGGCCCGGAGCCCTCTCGTTCGCCGTCCGCACCGCCGTCCCCCTCAGCGAGTTGCGTCTCGAGGGCCCCGACAAGGCGTCCGGGAAGACCCTCAAGGGCACCGCCGTGAACCTGCGGCCCTGCCGCGACGCCGGCAGGAACCTGGCCTCGGTCCTCGTGCTCACACTGACCGATGTCGCCAGCGGGAAACAGCGCAGGCTGGCCGACTGGGAGCCCACGCGGGGTGGCGAGGTGACCAGCTCCCTGCCGGCCGCGCTGTGGGGGCCCTACACCGGCAGGTTGGGCCCCACCAGCCCGTCGTCCGTGCCCAACCAGTTGACCGGCGTGGATCTGCGGATTCCGATGCCGGAACGCGGCTACTCCCCCGGAGCCGTTCCGGCCGGCACCCTGGGGTGCGACGACCGCGCACCCGATGGCGTCCTGCCGTTCGCGAAGGCCGTCTCCCGTGACCTGGTCGCGACCGGTGACGAGCCCGACCGCGTGGATGTCGAGCCGGCATCGGACTGGAATCGCTCCCGGCTCTTCGACGCCATGGAGTACCTGGGTGTCAGCCCGGGCACCAACGACGCTCCGCTGCGGCCGGACGACGTGGTGGTCGCCGGGGACACCCTGGCCGGGGGAATCTCCGTCAGCAGGAGGGTGGCCCTGCGGCCCGGTCCCCGGATCTACGCCCTGGACAGCGAGGGAGGGGTGACGACGGTCGAGACGGACAGTCTCGCGGTGTCCGACCGCGTCAGGCCCGCCCACGAGGTGAGGCTCCGTCTGCTGGCCGCGAGTGGCGAGGGAGACGTGCTGTGCGGCGTCGGCCAGGAGCGCATGGAGATCTGGGACATCACGACGGATCCGCTCGACGGCGCGGAACGTCAGGAGCACGACATGCACACGCAGTCCGAACCGCGCGGAGTCGCGATCCTGGCGGGGGGCAAGCGCGCCTGTGTCACCGGCGTCAGCGAAACCTGGTTGATCGACCTCGACGAGCGGACCAGGGAGAAGTCCTTCGGCTTCCACGGCGTGGTACCCGGTGAAGTCGCCACCGCCGAAGGCAGCCTGTGGGGCGGAAAGGCGTATGTCTTCGCGCTTCTCCCGAATACCGACCAAGGCGTCACGCATGCGAAGGGCACGGTCGCCGTCACCGATGTCACCAGCACCGCCGAGGGAGACCCTCCGTTCTTCGAACGGTTGGCCGGGCCGGATCCGTCCCACATCGCGGTGGATCCGAAGGGCCGTCGGCTCTACGTCGTCAACGATCGCCACGCGACGGTCTCCGTCGTCGACGCTCCCCTCACCGACGACGGCGAGAAGCCGCCGGCGGCGGTCCTCCCGACCGGCACGGATCCCGGCGCGCTCGCGGTGTCGCCGGACGGCACGCGGCTGTACGTCGCCAACCGGGTCGCGGGCACGGTGTCGGTGTTCGACACCTCCGACGCCAGCGCCGCGAAGATCAGCGAGGTGGGGCAGCCGGTCTGGGTCGGTTCGCACCCCGTGGCGCTGGCCGTCGGCGTCGACGGCAAGCGGCTGTTCGCCGCCCTGGCGGACCCGGTCGACGCGAAGGGGGTCCTGGCCGTGCTGGACCTCAGCGGAGCGGCCCCCGTCCTCCTGCCGGCCCGGGTGACGCTGCCGGCTCCGGCCCTGGTGCTCGCCGCGACCGCACCGCCGCATGCCTCCACCACCTGAGAGCGAGGGACGACCGTGACCTTCCCCGAGTACGTCCTCGATCCGAACTCGGATCTCGACGTGCAGTTCCTGGACTACCTGCGGCCCACGTTGCCCGCCGGCAGCTACGAGCTCACCGCCTCCCAGAAGCTGACCGACGGCAAGAGCACGCTGGTGGACGGCGGGGAGTACCTGCCCACGGAACAGCAGCCCGTGCGGCAGACGATCGAGGTGCGCGCGCCACGGTTCGGGATCGAGCCCGAGTGGCTGCACGGCTGCTATCCGCCCGACGGGTCGACCGGCCTGTACAGCGACGTGCTGCCGCACGTGACCCTGAACCGGCCGACGCTGCCGTGGGAGCGGGAACCCGCGAAGGCACCACCGGCCGGGGAGGGGCGGCCGTGGCTGGCCTTGTTGCTGTTCGGCGAGGGCGAGTTGCGCAACGACCCGCACTGCCTCGGCCAGACCGACGAGCGCACCGTCAGGCAACTGGCGGAGAAATCCTCCCGGTTGGACGAGGACAGGAACGTCACGCTGCCGTCGTTCGACACGGTCGGCAGCCCGGTTCCCGACGAGGACAGGAACCGGGTCTGCCGGACGATCCTGCTCACCCGCGCCACGTTCCGGGCGCTGGCACCGACGGAGCAGGAGTTGCCCTTCCTGGCGCACGTCCGGTTGGTCGACGAGCGGCAGCAGAAGGTGCTGCGGACGCTGGACGAGGTCGCCATCGGGGACTACGCGGTCGTCACCGCCAACCGGATTCCCCCGGCCGCCGGCGGCCGGTTCGTGGCGCATCTGGTCTCGCTCGAAGGCTGGACGCTCCCGCAGGAGAAGGACCAGTCCACCGGCGGGGACGAGCGGCTTCGGATGATCTCCCTGTGGTCGTCGGCCTTCGAGTCGCTCCCCGACCACTCGCCCGGGTTCGCCGCCCTCACGGAGCAGTTCGTCCGGCAGGGGGGAACGACGGGCGAGGGACTGCTGCTTCGGCTGCCGTCCAACGGGCTGCCGACCGTCGGTGACGAGCAGGGCGAGGTCGAACAGCGCCTGGCGGACGGCTATGTGCCGGTGTCGTGCCGCACCGAGGCGGGCAGCTCCACCTTCGCCTGGTACCGCGGACCGTTCACGCCCGCCGTTCCCCCGGCACCGCCCGAGCGGGAGCGGCGGCGCTGTGCCGCCGAGGGGCTGATCCACCTCCCGGCGTTCGGGATCTTCGACATCAGCCTGCCGGCCGCCTTCACCATCGGGCGCGGCGTCGCACTGGCCGATCGAGGCTTCTGTACCGCCCTGCTGCGGCTGCGGGGCACGTTGGCGCAGCGGGCCCTGCTTCCCGCCCCGCCGCCCGGGCTCGTCCGCGCCACCCCGAAGGCGCGGCCCGGCGGCGAGGCGGGCGAGCGGTTGGAGAGCCTGATCGGATCCGGGATGTTCGATCGGCTGGAGGCCGGGCTGCGTTCCACCGGGAACGACTGGCAGAAGACGTCCGGCGACGACCCCACTCAGGAGGTGACGCGGTTCCCCACGGCTCCCGGGCTGCCGGCGCTGACGGACGTGACCGCCCGCGACGCGCGGGACAAGCCCGCCGAGCGCAAGCGGGTCTCCGACGCCCTGGCGCCGCTGACCGGGGTGGGTGCCTTCGGCAAGGGCGCCGTGCGGCCGGCCGAGGACCTGGCCGTGGTGCGGCGTTGGCTCGGTGAGCTGATCACCCTCAACCGGGTGCCGTTCGCCCAGCTGGTCCCGGACAGCGCGATGTTGCCGGTGGAGAGCCTGCGGTTCTTCCACGTCGACCCCGAGTGGATCGAGACCCTGCTGGAGGGCGCGCTGAGCGTCGGGCTCGCCCGCGAGTTCGACCTCACCGTCGACGAGGTCCTCTGGGGCATCGGGGGCGACGGGGCGCTGCCCCGCCCCAAGAAACCCTGTGGCCTGGTGATCCGATCCCAGCTGGCGAGCGGCTGGCCCGCGCTCGAGGTCCGCCCCTACGCCGAGGCGAAGGTCACCGCGGGGGAGAAGCCGCTGCCCCTCATCCGTCGGGAGCATCTCGCCGACGACGTGCTGCTCGTCCTCTTCGACGGTGTCCCGGGGCGGGTGGAACTCCGCGAACCGCAGCAGGGGATCCACTTCGGCATCGACGAGCCCGCCACCAGCCAGGAGACCGACCCGATCAAGGGCGGCGTCATCCGCCTGCGCGACCTCGGCGCCGGCCAGCTCGGCCAGGAGAAGAAGGACGCGAAGGGCGACGCCGTGACCTTCCCCAGCCACCCGGGCCTTGGCGACTACGTCCGCAAGGACGCGGCACAGGCGTCGACGGGAGTCCTGCGGGTGGCCCAGCTCGCCCAGGCTCTCGGCACCGCGCTCGGCAAGGACACAGCGCTCAGGACCAGCGAGTTCGCCATCCAGCTGATCAACGCCGCTCAGCGTCGCACGTTCAGGCAGACCCCGTGACCCGAGGAACCCCCCATGACTGACACCGACCGGACGCTGATCGTCCCGGTGAGGCTGGACGCCCTCGCCGTCACCCCTGCCGTGCGGGCCCGAGGAGGGCATGGCTTCCGCCGCTGGCGGCCGAACTTCAGATACCTGTTCGAGCGACAGAGTCCTGAGCCGGACCCGTTCGACAACGAGATCCCCTGGTACGTCCCGGGGAACGACGAACCCAACGCCCGGTACGACGGCGTCTACGTGCGCTGGGAGGTCCCCGAAGGACTGCGCCACGGCCGCCCCCGCACCCCGGGCGGCCCCAGCGAGTTCCCGCTCGTCCCCAACCGCTGGCTCGTCATCCGCCACGCCAAGCAGACCGGCAAGGCGGCCACGGTCGACGGGTGGGTGGTGGAGAGCGACTACCTCGACCAGAACGGCACGTCCGCGGCCATCCACCCGGTCCGGGGCACCGTCGCCGACGAGACGACCACGCCCTACCGCACCAGCGTCACCCCCACCGGCCTCGGCCGCAGGCTGCCCATCGGCCCCGGCGGAACGCCCTGGAGCGAACCGGCCCTCACCAGCCCCAAGCGGAAGGAGATGTTCCTGACCGCCGTCGGGCCGGGGCTGGTCACCTTCCACGTCTTCCAGCCCTACCACCAGGACGTCTTCTCGCTGCACGACCCCCTCACCGGCCTGGACAAGGCCACCGTCGCCTACCAGGTCGCCGGTTGGCACTCCGACCCCGGCCAGGAGGAGCTCACCCGGCTCCTCAAGGGCAAAACGCCGAACGGCAAGGACAGGACCCTGGACGAGGCACTGGCCCAGCTCGGCTGGAAGACCGGCGCCACAGCCCCGGGCTGGACGCCGACGTCCACGCTGTACTGCGGCCGCACCGCCGGCCTGGTCTGGGACCGCTCCGCCGCGACACCTCCCGCATCCGACCGGCCCGACCTGGCGAACAAGCCGACGAACGACCCCGGCATCGCCTTCGGCAGCGGAGCCGCCGAGGCCGCCGCCACCCTGCTCACCCGCGCCCTCACCACGAAGGACGGCAAGTCCGCGACCACGCCGGGCGACGGCCTCGTGCTGCATGCCCTGGCCGCCGGCGTGCTCGACACCCTCGACGGCCAGGACGGCGCCATCCTCACCGCGCAGGCCATGCACCGCGGCTGGTTCGAACAACGCCCCGGCGGCTACCTCTGGCGCCTGATCGCCACCGACGACCGCGGCAACACCTCCCGCGGCAACCCCGTCACCTGGTCCGGCGGCTCGAAGGACGCCGAAGCGAAGCTGGCGGCCCTCAACAAGACCCAGGACACCTACGACCGGGAGAAAAGGGAGCTCGCCGCACTCCAGAGCCGCCTGTACGCGCTGTGGTGGTTGGCGGACCGCCCCAAGGTCCCCGACCAGACCTACCGCGCCACGCTCCGGAAGGAGATCGACCCCGCCAGGGCCGGCACCCTGGCCGCCGAGGTGAAGACGCGACAGGACCGGGTCGGCGCGCTGCTCAAGGACCTCCCCCACGGCGACGACGAGACGGCGCTCGCCACCTCCATCACCTCCTACCTCAAGGACAGGAAGTTCCCCGCCGGGTACGACCTCCGCCGAGAACCGCTGCCCCCCTTCCACGCGCCCAACGACCCCAGCGTCGTACTGGCCGGCGCCAACAGCCACCAGCCCCGGGACAGCCGCGCCGGGGACGCACCCGTCACCTGCCGGCTCCCCAAGGAGATCGGCGGCAGCGTCACACCCGGAGCGAAGTTCCCCGCGCCGTTCGACACACTGGCCAAGGGCGGACTACCCGACCTCGTCTCCGCCCTCATCGGGGAGTTCGCCGACCTGCTGGCCAAGCCCAAGGACAGCAGCCCGCTGCTCCCCACCTGGCGGCAACCGTGGAAACCCCTGTTCCACCAGTGGGAGTTCGCCCACTGGCCCGTCCCCTACGGCTCACCGGCGAAGCCGAACTGGACCTTCGACGGCGGCCGCTACCGGTGGGCGGACGGCGCCGCCGATCCCTGGCGTTCCGTGAAGGGCCGCCAGTTCCTCGTCCCGCTCCCGGCCCACCTCCTCGACAGCCGACTCCAGGACCGGGCGGCCGGCCATCCGGTCGCCGACCCCGACGGCTTCGGGAAGGCCGCCGCCGCGACCGCGAAGCTCGACATGCTCTCCCAACGCGCCGACGGCCTCACCGACGCCCTCGCCAAGCGGGACACCAGCGCCCACCTCGCCCCGCCCCAGGCCATCGGCCGACTCGTCGAGGACCAGTACCACTTCCTGCCCAACCCGGGCCCGCTGCCCGTTCGCGAGAACGACCAGACCACGTGGCAGCCGTCCGGCTTCACCCAGATCCGGGCCGGCCAGCTCGCCCTCCTCAGGCTCACCGTCATCGACGAGTTCGGTCAGAACCTGGACTTCGTCCTCCGCGGCGACGCCAGGTACCTGCTGGCCCATCCGGCCGACAGCCTCGCCCCGGGGCCCAGGTACGCCGACAACCAGCTCAAGGACCGCCTGGTCCAACTCCCCCCACGCCTCCACCAACCGGCCCGCCTCCGCTTCGACTTCGTCGACGAACACGACGACACCCGACCCGTCGACCTCAACGGCGGCACCACCCCGGTCTGCGCCTGGCTCGTCCCCAACTACGTGGACCACTCCCTGCTCTGCTACGCCCCCACCGGCGAGGCCCTCGGCGAACTGTGCCTACGCCGCACCGCGGGCAGCGGCGGGACGACCACCACGGACGTGCGGTGGGCCGCACTGCCCGACTCCGCCGTCCACACCCTCGACGACCTCAGGACGCCACGCCCCCACCTGCACGCCTTCGCCACCGCCTACACGGCGGGCGCGCTGCTTGGCGCCCTGGTCGTCGCGCGGTGGCGCCCGAGGTCCCCCGGCTGGGTGGCGCTCGCGGGCCTGGCCGCCTACGGTCTCGCCCCGCTCGGCCTGCTGCTGCCGGTGCACCCGGCCCTGGTGGTGGCCGCCTACGCGGCGGCGGGCGTGGGCATCGAACTCTTCAACGTGCCCTGGTTCACCGCGACGCAGCGAGAGGTGGAGCCCCGGCTGCTGGCGCGCGTCTCCTCGCTCGACTTCCTGGTCTCCTACGGTCTCGCCCCGCTCGGCCTGGTGCTGATCGCCCCCGCGGCCGACGCGTTCGGGCCCGGTCCGGTGCTCGGCGTCTGCGCGGCGGTCTGCTTCCTGGCCCCGGCGGCCGCCGCCCTCGTGCCCTCCGCCCGGCGCTTCTCCCGGCGGTAGGTGACCGGATGGTGATCATCCGACCATTGACGGAGTCGGCGACGCGCTGCCACTCTACTTGCAAATGATTTCCATGAGCAGTTCGCCGCCCTCCGTCGGCGCACCTCCCGACACCGCGGGAACCGCGGCGGCCGGCCGCGGCCTCCTCCTTCCCGTCCTCGTCCTGCTGGCGGCCCTGCTGGCCTCGATCGTGCTCGCCATCGGGCTCGGCTCCGCCGTCGTCCCGCCGGCCGACACCACCCGCTACCTGTGGGCGGCCCTGACCGGCGGCACCATCCCGGCCGACGAGCTGACCAGGTACCAGATCATCTGGCAGGTCCGTACGCCGCGCGTGCTGCTGGCCGCCACCGTGGGGGCCGGGCTCAGCGTGGTCGGCGTCGCCGTCCAGGCGCTGGTGCGCAACGCGTTGGCCGACCCGTTCGTGCTGGGCGTCTCCTCGGGGGCCTCGGTCGGCGCCGTCGCCGTCACCGTCTTCGGCGTCTTCTCCTCGTTCGGGATCCACGCCCTGTCGGCGGGTGCCTTCGCCGGCGCGCTGGGCGCCGCCGCCCTCGTCTACGCCGCCTCCCTCAGCCGCGCGGGACTGACCCCGCTGCGGCTCGTGCTCACCGGGGTCGCCCTCGCCTACGGCTTCCAGGCCGTGATGAGCGTGCTGGTCTACCTGGTGCCCGACGGCGAGGCCACGCACACCGTGCTCTTCTGGACCTTCGGCGGCTTCGGCGCCGCGACCTGGGGCTCACTGCCGCTGGTCGCGGCGATCGTCGTCCTCGGCACCCTCGCGCTGCACCGCTTCGCCCGCTCGCTCGACGCCATGGCGCTCGGCGACGAGACCGCCGCCAGCCTGGGCGTCGACCTCGCGGCCGTGCGCCGCGCGCTGTTCGTGCTCACCGCCCTGATGACCGGCGCGATGGTCGCGGTCAGCGGGGCGATCGGCTTCGTGGGCCTGGTCATGCCGCACCTGGTCCGCATCCTCGTCGGCGCCCGACACGCCCGGGTCCTGGTGCTCGCGCCGCTCCTCGGCGCGGTGTTCGTCGTCTGGGCCGACCTGGTGGCCAGGACGCTCGCCGCGCCCCGGGAGCTGCCGCTCGGCGTCGTCACCGCGCTCGTCGGCGTGCCCGTCTTCGTCACGCTCATGCGGCGCCACGGATACCTGTTCGGAGGCCGCTGATGGCCGACTCCCCGCCCCGCCCGGCGCCCGCGCCGGCGCGCCTGCGGCTCGACGGCCTCCACGTCGCGATCGACGGCCGGTCGCTGGTGCGGGACCTGTCCCTGGAGGCCGGCGCCGGGCGCGTCACCGGCCTGGTCGGTCCCAACGGCAGCGGCAAGTCGACCGCCCTCCGCTGCGTCTACCGGGCGCTCGCCCCCACCCGCGGCGCCGTCCGGCTCGACGACCGCGACCTGCTGGCGCTGCCCCGCCGCGAGAGCGCCAGGTCCGTCGCGGCCCTGACCCAGGAGAACGGCTCCGAACTCGACTTCACCGCCCGGGAGATCGTCGCCCTCGGCCGCACCCCGCACCTGCGCGGCAACCAGGCCCCCGGCGCCCGCGAGCGCGAGCTGTGCCGCCGGGCCATGGCCGACCTCGACGTCCTCCACCTGGCCGACCGCGGCGTGCTCACTCTCTCCGGCGGCGAGCGCCAGCGCGTACTGGCCGCCCGCGCGCTGGTGCAGGAACCCGCCGTCCTGGTCCTCGACGAGCCCACCAACCACCTCGACATCCGCCACCAGATACGGCTCCTCTCGCTGCTGCGCCGCACCGGAACCACGGTGCTCGTGGTGCTGCACGACCTCAACCTGGCCGCCGCCGCCTGCGACCGGATCGGCGTCCTCGCCGACGGCACCCTCGTCGCCGCCGGCACGCCGCGCGAGGTGCTCACCCCGGAGCTGGTCCGCGACGTGTTCGGCGTCGACGCCACCGTCGTCCCGCACCCGCTGACCGGCGACCCCCAACTCCTCTACTCCCTCGAACACCCCCCGGAAGGACGACCATGACCACCCGTATCCGACGCGGCCGGCTCGCCATGACGGCCCTCGTCGCCTCGACCCTGCTGTTGCCCGCCTGCGGCGCCGAGGTCGAGCCGGACGACGACGGCGCCGGCTCCGCCGGGGCGGCCGGGACCGTGACCGTGGAGCGCTGCGGCCAGGAGGTCGAGTACCGGCGCCCCGAGCGGGCCGTCGTCTACGAGGGCGGCAGCGCGGACAAGATGTTCGCCCTCGGCCTGACCGAGCACGTCCTCGGCTACGTCATGCCGCCGGCCAACCCGCCGGTCGAGGAGTCGCCGTGGGCCGACGAGTACGCCCGCGTCGAGATGCTCAGCGACGACCTGCTCAACCGCGAACTCGTCGTGGACGCCCGGGCCGACCTCGTCGTCGCCGGCTGGCGGTCCGGGTTCAGCGAGGAACGCGGCATCACCCCGGAGATCCTCGACGGCCTCGGCATCCAGAGCTTCATGCACAGCGAGACCTGCTACAACTACCCTGGCCACCCGGCGGAGTTCACGCCCTTCGAGGGCCTCTACCACGACCTGGAGCTGCTCGGCCGGGTGTTCGGCGTCGAGGACCGGGCCGCCGAGGTCGTCGCCGGCCTGCGCGAGCGGGTCGCCGCCGTGGCGGACCAGACGCCCGACGGCCGGCGGCCCCGGGTCTTCGTCTACGACTCGGGCACCGAGCAGCCCTTCACCTCGGGCAACCAGGCCCCACCCCACGAGATCATCGAGACCGCCGGCGGCGAGAACGTCTTCGCCGACCTGAGGGACCGCTGGACCACGGTCGGTTGGGAGGCGGTGGTCGAGGCCGAGCCGGAGGTGATCGTGGTCCTCGACTACCAGGACCAGCCCGTCGAGGAGAAGATCGAGTTCCTGCGGACCTCTCCCGTCACCTCGCGGCTGCCCGCCGTCCGCGAGGACAACTTCTACGTCCTCGACTACAACGAGGCGATCAGCGGCCCCCGCGTCGTGGACGGCGCCGAGGGGTTCGGCGAGTACCTGCGCACCGCGGACCTCGGCCTCTCCTAGGACCTGGCCGCCCGGGGGCGGGACGCGACGCGCCCCGCCCCCGGTCCGGCCGGGCCGATCAGGACGCGGACAGCTCACCGCGCACGGTGCGCGCCGCCGTCACCAGGCTCTCCAGGGAGGCCCGGGTCTCGGCCCAACCGCGGGTCTTCAGGCCGCAGTCCGGGTTCACCCACAGGCGCTCGGCCGGGATGGCCCGCAGGCCGGTGCGCAGGAGGTCGGCGGCCTCCCCGGCGCTCGGCACCCGGGGCGAGTGGATGTCGTAGACGCCGGGGCCCGCCTCGCGCGGATAGCCGTGCGCGGCGAGCTCCCTGGCCACCTGCATGTGCGAGCGGGCGGCCTCCAGGCTGATGACGTCGGCGTCGAGGTCGTCGATGGCCCGCACGACGTCGCCGAACTCGGCGTAGCACATGTGGGTGTGGATCTGGGTGTCCGGACGCACGCCGCCGGTGGTGAGCCGGAACGCCTCCGTGGCCCACGCCAGGTACCCGGCCCGGTCGGCGGCCCGCAGCGGCAGCGTCTCGCGCAGCGCCGGCTCGTCCACCTGGATCACCGAGGTTCCCGCCGCCTCCAGGTCGTTCACCTCGTCGCGCAGGGCGAGTGCCACCTGGCGCGCGGTGTCGCCGAGCGGCTGGTCGTCGCGGACGAACGACCAGGCGAGCATGGTCACCGGACCCGTGAGCATGCCCTTCACCGGGCGGGCGGTGAGGGACTGGGCGAACGTCGTCCAGCGCACCGTCATCGGCTCGGGGCGGGAGATGTCGCCGGCCAGGATCGGCGGCCGGACGTAGCGGGTGCCGTACGACTGCACCCAGCCGTGCCGGGTGGCGAGATAGCCGGTGAGCTGCTCGGCGAAGTACTGCACCATGTCGTTGCGTTCTGCCTCGCCGTGCACCAGCACGTCGAGACCGGCCCGCTCCTGGAAGGAGACGACCTCCCGGATCTCGGCCCTGATGCGCTCCTCGTAGCCCGCGGTGTCGAGGCGGCCGGCGCGCAGGTCGGCGCGGGCGGTGCGCAGTTCGCCGGTCTGCGGGAAGGAGCCGATGGTCGTGGTCGGCAGCAGCGGCAGGCCGAGGTGGGCGCGCTGGGCGGCGGCCCGCTCCGGGTAGGGCTCGGGGCGGCGCGCGTCGGCCTCGGTCACCGCGCCGGCCCGGGCCCGGACGGCCGGGTCGCGGGTGATGGGGGAGCCGGCCCTGGACGCCAGGTCGGCCCGGTTGGCGGCGAGTTCGGCCGCGATGGCGTCGGTACCGTGGGCCAGGCCCCTGGCGAGGGTGACGATCTCGGCGGACTTCTGCCGGGCGAAGGCCAGCCACCGCACGATCCCCGGGGCGATGTCCCGCTCGGCCGCCGCGTCCAGCGGGACGTGGAGGAGGGAGCAGGAGGCGGCGACGTCGACCCGGTCGGCCAGACCGAGCAGGGTCCCGAGGGTGGTCAGCGACCTCGCCAGGTCGTTGATCCAGACGTTGCGGCCGTCGACCACTCCCGCGACCAGCCGCCTGCCCGGCAGCCCGCCGACCGCCGCCAGCGCGTCGAGGTTGGCCTCGGCGGCACCCGTGAAGTCCAGGGCGAGCCCGTCGACCGGGGCCTCGGCCAGCACCGGCAGGGCGTCGCCGAGCCGGTCGAAGTAGGAGGCGACCAGGAGCCTGGGCCGGTCGGTCCGGGTGCCGAGCCCGCGGTAGGCGCGCGCCGCCGCGTCCAGCTCGTCCGGGGTGCGGTCCTGGACCAGCGCCGGCTCGTCCAGCTGCACCCACTCCGCGCCGGCCGCGCGCAGGTCCGCCAACACCTCGGCGTACACCGGCAGCAGGCGGTCGAGCAGGGCCAGCGGCTCGAAGTCCGCCGGCGCGCCGGGCGCCGGCTTGGCGAGCAGCAGATAGGTGACGGGACCGACGAGGACGGGACGGGCCGTCAGGCCGAGGGCCAGGGCCTCCCGGAGCTCGCCGACCTGCTGGGTGGAGTCGGCGGCGAACACCGTGTCCGGGCCGAGCTCGGGGACCAGGTAGTGGTAGTTGGTGTCGAACCACTTGGTCATCTCGAGCGGCGCGACGTCCTGGGTGCCGCGCGCCATGGCGAAGTACCCGTCCAGCGGGTCGGCGGCGACGGCGCCGCGGTGCCGGTCGGGGACGGCGCCGACCATGACGGTGGTGTCCAGGACGTGGTCGTAGAAGGAGAAGTCGCCGGTCGGTACCTCGTCGACGCCGGCCTCGGCCAGCCGCCGCCAGTTGGTACGGCGCAGTTCGGCGGCGGTGGCCCGGAGGGCGTCGGCGGTGACGCGGCCCTTCCAGTAGCCCTCGATCGCCTTCTTCAACTCCCGGCCCTGTCCCTGGCGGGGGTAGCCGTACACGGTGGCCCGTGCTGCCGCGGTTGCGGGCTTGCCGGCTGCGGGCTTGCTGGTCATGGAGATCTCCTTCGCGAGACGATTCCCTGAGATCCCGGCGACGGGAACGAGAACGCGAAGGGGTAGGCAACCGGACGGCACGGCCCGTGCCTACGCCGACCCGCCCTCGAGGTCACCGGGATGTCCGCGCACGGGTGGTCCGCGCACGGGCAGTTGGCAGGTCTTCGGACTCGCGGGCCCGCCCTCCGATCCGGAGGACACCTACTGGCCGTCGCTTCCCAGGCCCCGTTCGTCGGGCCCAGTGCGTATGACGGCGGTCGTTCCCACTCACCGCTGCGGGGCAGTCCCGGATTCCCACCGGGTTCCCTCTTGCGACGCCTCCCGCCTGGCGGACGGGGCGAACCAGCTGCGGGAGCAGCCTACGGGGCCGGCCGGCGACCCGGCGCACCCCGTCCGTCATCCGGAAGACGTCCGCGCCCGCGCCGTGCCGGGGAAGGTCACGGGCAGGTGGGCGACCCCGCCGATCAGGGAGCCGTTGAGGAACGGCAGTCCGGTGACGGGCCGGGCGATCGTGAGGTCGGGGTGACGGCGGGCCAGGGCCAGAAAGGCCGTGCGCAGTTCGAGCAGGGCGAGGCCGGCGCCGACGCAGCGGTGGGGGCCGTGGCCGAAGGCCAGGATCGGGCCGGGTGCGCGGGTGATGTCGAAGGTGTGGGGGGCGGCGAAGACGCGGGGGTCGCGATCGGCGTGGGC
>NZ_SMKI01000349.1 GCF_004348415.1 Streptomyces hainanensis | reverse complement strand
GGGGAGAGGGGGAGGCGAGGTGGCAGCGCTCGTCGGCCGCGCCCATCCCGCGGCGGTGCTGGACGCGGCGGTGGCCCGCACGTCGAGCAGCCACGGCGGTCTCGTGCTGGTGACCGGGGAGGCCGGGATCGGCAAGACGGTGCTGGTGGCCCAGGCCGCGGCGGACGCCGAGCGGAGCGGGGCGCTGGTGGCCACCGGGACCTGTTGGGACCGCGCCGACGCGCCGGCCCACTGGCCCTGGACCCAGGTGCTGCGCGGGCTCCGCCGGACCATGGCGGCCGAGGCGTGGGCCGAGGCGCGGCGCGAGGCCGGCCCGGAACTGGGCCCGCTGCTCGGCGAGTCGGGGGCGGGGCCCGCGGCCCGGGACGGGCAGGGCTTCGGGCTGCGGGACGCGCTGAGCACGCTGCTGGTGACGGCGGCCCGCCGGCATCCGGTGGTGGTGGTCCTCGACGACCTGCAGTGGGCCGATCCCGCCTCGGTCGAGCTGCTGGAGTTCGTCACCCGGCACGCCTGGTTCGAACGGCTGCTGGTGGTCGGGGTCTACCGGGACGTGGAGGTGGAGGCGGCCGGACACCCGCTGGGTCCGCTGCTCGCGCCGCTGCTGTCGAAGGCGACGCCGGTGACGCTGACCGCGCTCGGCCCCGACGAGGTGCGCGCCCTGCTGGCCCGCACCGCCGGCCGGGAGCCGTCCGCCGCGACGGCGGCCGAGGTGCACAGGAGGACCGGCGGCAACCCGTTCTTCGTGGAGCAGACCGCCAGGCTGTGGCGGAGCACCGGCGCGGTCGACCTGATCCCGCCCGGCGTGCGGGAGGCGGTCGGGCAACGGCTGCGGCTGCTACCGGCCGAGGTGTCGGGGCTGCTGGCCGCCGCCTCGGCGCTGGGGCCCGAGTTCGACCGCGAGGTGCTGGCCGAGATGACCGGCCGGTCCGAGCGCGCGGTGGCGGCGCTGCTCGGGGAGGCGGTGGCGGCCCGGCTCGTGGTGCCGCGCGGGGGTCCCGAGCGGCTCGGCTTCGTGCACGACCTGGTGCGCGAGACGCTCTACGCGGGCCTGGCAGAGGACGAGGCCGCGGGCTGGCACGCCGCGGCGGCCCGGGCGTTGGCGGCGCTGCCGGAGTGCGCGGCCCGGGCCGCGCCGGGCGAGGCGGCGCGCCATGCCTACCGGGGGGTGTCCCGGCTCGCCGGCCCGGCCGTGGTCGGCACGCTGCGGGCGGCGGCGGCCGAGGCGTGGAACCGGATGGCCTCGGGGGAGGCGGGCGTGCACCTGGGCCGCGCGCTGTCCCTGATCCCGCGGGCGGACGGCCGGCGGTGGGCGACGGTGGCGCTCGACCTGGGCTCGGCGCTCCACCACGGCGGGGACGAGGCCGCCGCGCTGCGGACGTTCCAGGAGGCGGCGGTCGTCGCCCGGGGGCTGGGCGACGGCGAGTTGCTGACCCGGGCCGCGTTCCGGCTGCGGCGCGCCGTGTGGATGGCGCACCCTCCCGAGGTGGAGCGGTTGACCACGGAGCTGGTGAACGAGGCGTACGCGGCGGTCTTCGGCCCAGGCGGCACGGCCGGCTCCGACCTGGAGCGGGAGCGTGAACTCACCGCGCGGGCCGCGGAGATGGCGCGCGAGGTGGGCGACGACGAGGCGTTGCAGGACGCGTTGATGACCCGGCACGACGCGCTCTGGGCCCCCGGGACGGCCGCCGAACGGCAGGCGGTGGCGGAGGAGTTGGCCGTCGTGGCGACGCGCTGCGGCGACCGCTCCGTGGCACTGCTCGCCTCGCTGCTGCGGGCGATGGCGCTCCTGGAGCGTGGCGATCCGGCCGGCCGGGCCGAGCAGCGCTCGGCGCTGGCCGCGGCCGGCCAGGACGCCGGGGCGCTGGCCACCGTGCTGTGGAGCGAGGTGGCCTTCGCCGCCCTGGACGGCCGGTTCGAGGCGGCGCGGAGCGCGCTGGAGCGGGCCGAGGGCGACGAGCGCGAGCGGCGGGGCGACGCGGGCGCGCGCGGCGACACGGCCACGATGCTGCACCAGCAGCGGTGGATGCTGGAGGTGGCGCGGGGCCGGTTCGACGCGGCGGACGCGTTGGTGGCCTCGGTCGGCCCGCCCCACGCCGACCTGCTGCTCGGCGTGACGGCCGCCGAGCGGGGCGACGTCGCGGCGGCCCGCCACCACCTGACGCGGCTCGGCGTCGCCGGCGGGCGGCCGTCCCGCTGGTTCGAGCCGCTGTGGCTGCGGCTGCGCGCCCAACTGGCGGCGGCCGACGGCGACGCGGCGGAACGGGCCGAGGTGCGGGCCGCGTTGGCGCCGCTGGCCGGCGGCTGGCTGACGATGTTCGGCTCCTCGATCGACGGCCCGGTCGACTACTGGACGGCGCTGCTCGACGCGGCCGACGGCGACCTGCCGGCCGCCGTGGCCGGACTCACCGCGGCCGAGCGGGCGGCGGAGGCGATGGGCGCGGCGCCGTGGGCGGCCCGGGTGCGGCGGGCGCTGGCCGAGGCGGTCGCCGCGCGGGGTGGCCCGGCCGAGGCGGAGCGGCCGGCCGCGCCGAACGTGTTCCGGTTCGACGGCCAGGTGTGGACGCTGACCTTCGCCGGGGTCACCGCGCATCTGCCGGACGCGAAGGGGCTGCACGACATCCGGCGGCTCCTCGACCGGCCGGGCGGGGAGATCCCGGCCGTCGAGCTGCTGGCGGCCGAGGGCGGGGCGCCGGCGCGCGAGGCCGGCCTGCTCGGCGCCGACCCGGTGCTCGACGAGCGGGCCAAGGCCGCCTACCGGGCCAGGCTCACCCGGCTCGACGGCGACATCGAGGCGGCGCTGGAACGCGGCGACGACCGGCGGGCCGCCGAACTCGACCGTGAGCGTGCCGTGTTGATCGACGAGGTGCGGCGGGCCACCGGCCTGCGCGGCCGCTCGCGCCGGCTCGGCGACCAGGCCGAGCGCACCAGGAAGGCCGTCACCGAACGCATCCGCAACGCGCTGCGCCGTCTCGACCGGCGCCATCCGGCCCTGGCGCGCCATCTGCGGGAGTCCCTGGCCACCGGCTCGGTCTGCCGCTACGGCCCCCGCGAGCCGGTGCGCTGGGAACGCTGACGCGGGCCGTCAGGGCTTTGTGAACTTATCCTTCAGTCTCCGTTAAACCGTCAATTCCGGTGTTAGCTTCGCCGCAGGTGATTGCCGTCAATCAGCGCATTGCACGACGCGTTGCGGCAGCCCCAACTCACACCGCGCACAAGCGCTTGGCTGGGGGATGGATGCTGAATTACACGAAGATAAGCGGCTGCCGCGTCTGCGGTAATCAGGAACTCCGGACGATCCTCGATCTCGGCGTGCAGGCACTCACCGGGGTGTTTCCGCGCGCCACGGACGAGGAGGACCTGGTCGCCCCCCTCGAACTCGTGAAGTGCGTGCCGCCCGGCTGCGGCCTGGTCCAGCTGCGCCACGACGTCGACCTGTCGGTGATGTACGGCGAGCGCTACGGCTACCGCTCCAGCATCAGGCCGTTCATGATCAACCACCTGCGGGGGAAGGTCGCGGACGTGACCTCCCTGGTGCCGGTCGCCGCCGGCGACCTGGTGCTGGACATCGGCAGCAACGACGCGACGCTGCTGCGCCAGTACGAGGTCGACGGGCTCCAGCTGGTGGGCTGCGACCCCTCGGCGGAGAAGTTCCGCGAGCGGTACCCCGAGGGCGCCGAGCTGATCGTCGACTTCTTCTCGGCCGACGCGTTCCGCGCCAGGCTCGGGGAGCGCCGGGCGAGGATCGTCACCTCCATCGCCATGTTCTACGACCTGCCGGACCCGATCGCCTTCATGCGCGACGTCCGTTCCGTGCTGGCCGACGACGGCGTCTGGATGATCGAGCACAGCTACCTGCCGACCATGCTCGAGACCAACTGCTACGACAACATCTGCCAGGAGCACCTGGAGTTCTACGCCCTCGCGCAGCTGGAGTACATGGCGGAGCGGGCCGGGCTGAAGGTGGTCTCCGCGAGGATCACCGACGTCTACGGCGGCAGCCTGTGCACGGTGCTGGCCAGGGACACCAGCGACTTCCCGGTGGACGAGGCCGGGCTCGACGAGCTGCGCGCCCGGGAGGCCGAGCTCCAGCTGGACACCATGGTCCCGTTCGAGGCGTTCGCCGCGCGGATCGAGAAGCACCGCACGGAGCTGCGCGCGTTCCTCGACGCCTCGAAGGCCGCGGGTCTCACGACGCTCGGCTACGGCGCCTCGACCAAGGGCAACGTGCTGCTCCAGTACTGCGGGATCACCGCGGACGACCTGCCCTGCATCGGCGAGGTCAACGCCGAGAAGGACGGCTGTCTCACGCCGGGAACAAGGATTCCGATCGTCTCCGAGGAGGCGGCCAAGGAACAGAAGCCGGACCAACTGCTGGTCCTGCCCTGGATCTTCCGCGACGGTTTCATCGAAAGGGAACAGGAATTCCTGGCCGGCGGCGGAAAGCTGGTTTTCCCCCTCCCGGAACTCGAGATCTACGACGGTAAGTAGCGGGCACCCGAAGGTTGGAGAGGGCGGAAAGAATGGACAGCGACGTCATCATCGTGGGCGCCGGTCCGACCGGCCTGATGTTGGCCGGCGAACTGCGCGCCGCGGGAGTCGGCGTGCTCGTCGTGGAGCGGCTCGCCGAGCCGACGGGCCAGTCCCGGGGGCTCGGCTTCACCACCCGGGCCATGGAGGTCTTCGACCAGCGGGGGCTGCTGCCCAGGTTCGGCGCCCTGGAGACCAGCCCGATGGGCCACTTCGGCGGCCTGCCCCTGGACTTCGGGGTGCTGCCGGGCGGCAACTTCGGCGCCCGCGGGATCCAGCAGGCGCAGGTGGAGCGGGTGCTCACCGACTGGGCCACCGAGTCGGGGGCGCGGTTCCTGCGCGGCCACGAGATCGTCGCGCTCGACGAGGGCGCGGCCGAGGGCGACGGGCGGGTGCGGGTGACCGCCCGCGGCCCCGAGGGCACGGTGGAGCTGACCGCCGGCTGGCTGGTCGGCTGCGACGGCGGGCAGAGCACGGTGCGGCGCCTCGGCGGCTTCGCCTTCGAGGGCAGCGCCTCGACCCGCGAGATGTACCTGGCCGACGTGCGGGGCTGCGACCTGCCGCCCCGCTTCACCGGGATGCGGCTGCCCAACGGCATGGCGATGAACGCCCCGTTGGCGCCCGGCGTCGACCGGATCATCGCCTGCGAGCACGGCGTGGTGCCCACCGAGCGCACCGAGCCGGTCGACTTCGCCGAGGTGGCGGCGGCGTGGCGGCGGCTCACCGGCGAGGACATCTCGGGCGGCGAACCCGTCTGGGTCAGCGCCTTCGGCGACGCCGCCCGGCAGGCGACCGAGTACCGCAGGGGCCGGGTGCTGCTGGCCGGCGACGCGGCCCACGTCTTCCTGCCGGCCGGCGGGCAGGGCCTGAGCGTCGGCGTGCAGGACGCGGCCAACCTCGGCTGGAAGCTGGCCGCCACCGTCCTCGGCCGGGCCCCCGGGGGGCTGCTCGACAGCTACCACGAGGAGCGGCACCCCGTCGGCGCCCGGGTGCTGACGAACACCTCGGTCCAGGGCACCCTCTACCTCGGCGGACCCGAGGTGGAGCCGCTGCGCGCGATGTTCGCGGAGCTGCTGGCGTACGAGGAGGTCGGCCGCCATCTCGTCGGCATGGTCAGCGGGTTAGACGTGCGCTACGACGTCGGCGCGGGCGGGCACCCGCTGCTCGGCCGGCGGATACCGCCGCTCCCGCTGACCGGGGTGGCCGGCGCCGCCAGCACCTTCGAGGCGCTGCACGGCGGGCGCGGGGTGCTGTTCGACATCGCCGACGACGCCGAACTCCGCGCCGTGGCCGCCGGCTTCGCCGGGCGGGTCGACGTGGTCACCGCCGCCGTGGACGACACCCTGGCCGAGGGCGCGCTCAAGGGCACCGAGGCGCTGCTCGTGCGCCCCGACGGCCACGTGGTGTGGGCCGCGCCCGGCGGCCAGGACGGTCTCGCCGAGGCGCTCGGCCGGTGGTTCGGCACCCCGGGGACCCCGTCGACATGAGCAGCACCTCGCGCCAACTCGACCGGGCGGCGGCCACCGCCGGACTGACGGAGTTCCTCGACCTGCTCGACGCCACCCGCCGCTCGGTCTACACCCGCGCCGAGCGGGTGCCGTTGGACGAACTCGCCCAGTGGCACACGGTCCCGGGCACCGGCGCCCTGCGCCACGTGAGCGGCCGGTTCTTCACCGTCGAGGGCATCGAGGCGACCGTCGCCTTCGACACCGGCGCCGACGCCGGGGAGCCCCGCAGCTGGCGGCAGCCCGTCATCGTCCAGCCGGAGATCGGGATCCTCGGCATCCTGCTGCGCCTGGTCGACGGGACGCCGCACTTCCTGATGCAGCTCAAGGCCGAGCCGGGCAACGTCAACGGGATCCAGGTCTCGCCGACCGTGCAGGCCACCCGGAGCAACTACACCCGGGTGCACGGCGGTCGGCCGGTGCCGTACCTGGAGTACTTCAGGGGGCGCCACGGGAGCCGGACGGTCGCCGACGTGCGACAGTCCGAGCAGGGCGGCTGGTTCCTGCGGAAGCGCAACCGCAACATGATCGTGGCGGTCGACGAGCCGGTGCCGGTGCTCGACGGCTTCCACTGGCTGACCGTCGAGCAGCTCGCCGCCCTGCTGACGGTCGACGACCTGGTCAACATGGACGCCCGCTCGGTGCTCGCCTGCCTGCCGCTGCTCGACGTGCTGCCGGCCCCGCTGGCGCTCGACCGGGACGAGCCGGCGCGCTCGGTGCTGCGCTCCTGGGGCGGTCTCCGGCCGGCGCGGCACTCGATGACCGAGCTGCTGAGCTGGATCACCGACGTGCGCAGCCGCACCGACGTCGAGGTGCGCCGGGTGCCGCTCGACGAGTTGCCGGAGTGGCGGTCCGACGGGCGGTCCCTGACCCATGTGGACGGCCGGCACTTCGACGTGATCGGGGTCCGGGTGGAGGCCGGCGGCCGGGAGGTCGGCCGCTGGGACCAGCCCATGGTCGCCGCCAGGAGCGTCGGCCTGAGCGCCTTCGTCGCGAGCCGGCTCGGGGGCGTCCTCCACGTGCTGGTGGCGCTCCGCGCCGAACCGGGTCTCGCGGACGTGGCGGAGCTGGGCCCGACCGTGCAGTGCGTGCCCGACGACCCGGTCGACGAGCGGCCTCCCCTCCTCGGCACGGTGCTCGACGCCGCCCCCGAGCGGGTGCGCTACGACACCACGCTGTCGGAGGAGGGCGGCCGGTTCTTCCACACCCGCACCCGGTACCGGATCGTCGAGCTGGCGCCGGACGCCGACCGGACGCTGCCCGGCCATCCGGACCTCCGCTGGATGACGCTCCACCAGCTCGGCGAACTGGTGCGGCACAGCCACTACGTCACCGTGCAGGCGAGGACCCTGCTGGCGGCGTGCGTGGCGCTGGCGGCCGGCGAGGGGGGGCCGGCATGAGCGCCGCCCGTCGCCCGACCGTCGCCGTGCTGGGGGCCTCCGGCTACCTCGGCTCGGTGCTGACCGGCCTGCTCGCCCGGCGCCCGGTGCGGCTGCGCCCGGTGGCCAGGCGCGCCGTCCCCGTCCCCGGGGGCGCGGTGGCCGACGTCGAGCCGCTCGCCGCCGACCTCACCGAGCCGGCCGCCGTCACCCGGGCCGTCGGCGACGCCGACGTGGTGCTGCACCTGGCCAAGCACGCCGGCGACTGGCGGCTGCCCGAGTCCGAGCCGGCCGCCACCGAGCGGGTCAACGTCGGCGTGATGCGTGCCGTCCTCGACGCGCTGGCCGACCGGCCGGGGGCCGGTGGACGCCCGCCGCCGGTCGTGGTGTTCGCCGGCGCCTGCACCCAGATCGGCCGCACCCCGGAGCGTCCGATGGACGGCACGGAGCCCGACCACCCCCAGACCGCCTACGACCGGCAGAAGCTGGCGGCCGAGGAGCTGTTGAAGGCCGCCGACCGGGCCGGCGCCGTGCGCGGCGTCAGCCTCCGGCTCGCCACGGTCTTCGGCCAGAGCCCGCTCTCCGAGGTCCCCGACCCCGGTGTCGTGATGACGATGGCGCGCCTGGCGCTGGCCGGGCGGCCGCTGACGATGTGGCACGACGGCTCGGTGGTGCGCGACATCACCTTCGTCGAGGACGTCGGCCGCGCCTTCCTGGCCGCGACCGACCACCCGGACGCGCTGCGCGGGCGGCACTGGATGATCGGCACCGGGCGCCACGCGCGGCTCGGCGCGGTCTTCCGCACCGTCGCCGACGCGGTGGCCGAGGCCACCGGCCGGCCACCGGTCCCGGTGGTCACCGTCGAGCCGCCGGACGCGGCGGTGCTGACCGACTTCCTCCCCGTGTACATCGACCCCGAGCCCTTCGCGAAGGCCACCGGGTGGCGCGCGCGGGTCCCGCTGCGCGAGGGCGTCGACCGTGGCGTCGCCGCCCTCGTCCGACGGGCGGCCCCCGCCGCCCCGTGACTC
>NZ_SMKI01000348.1 GCF_004348415.1 Streptomyces hainanensis | reverse complement strand
GGCCAGTGGGTCGGCATGGGCGGCCTGATCCGGGCCGCCACCACCGGCCGCTTCACCGCCCAGTTCCTCTGCGACGAGTTCGGGCTGCCGTTCCGCCCCTCCCTCAGCGACGGGGGCGGCGGCCGGTCGGGGAAGCGATACCTACGGGACCGTAACCTACGGCATCGTAACCACCGCAAGTTGGCGCGGACGTCACAAGCGGCTCATATCCAGGCGACCGTGCCGTGACGGGGCGATGGCACACCCTGACTACGATTGCCCTGTCGGACAGCGAGGTCCGCGTTAGCCCTGCCCTGATACGCCAACGACCTCCCCGAAGAGCCAGCTGCGAGGAGCCGCAACGTGAGCAGTCCCGACAGCAACGAGACACCCACCCCGCTCGCCCCGGAAAGCGGTACCGCGCTCCGCGCCGACATCCGCCGTCTGGGCGACCTGCTCGGCGAGACGCTGGTGCGTCAGGACGGCCCCGAGCTGCTTGAACTGGTCGAGCGCGTCCGGGCGCTGACCCGTACCGACGGCGAGGCCGCCGCCGAACTCCTCGGCTCCACCGACCTGACGACCGCCGCCAAGCTGGTGCGCGCGTTCTCCACCTACTTCCACCTCGCGAACGTCACCGAGCAGGTGCACCGCGGGCGGGGGCTGCGGGAGCGCCGGGCCGCCGAGGGCGGGGTGCTCTCCCGCACCGCCGACATGCTCAAGGACGCCGACCCGGCCCACTTGAAGCAGACGGTGGCGAACCTCGGCGTGCGCCCCGTTTTCACGGCGCACCCCACCGAGGCCGCGCGCCGTTCGGTGCTCACCAAGCTCCGCAAGATCGCGGAGCTGCTCGACAACCCGGCGGGCGAGCACGGCGGCGACCGGCGCCGCACCGACCTGCGGTTGGCCGAGAACATCGACCTGGTCTGGCAGACCGACGAGCTGCGGGTGGCCCGCCCCGAGCCGGCCGACGAGGCGCGGAACGCCGTCTACTACCTGGACGAGCTGCACGCCGGCGCCGTCGGCGACGTGCTGGAGGACCTGGCGGCCGAGTTGGAGCGGGCCGGCGCCGCGCTGCCCGCCGGCAGCCGCCCGCTGACCTTCGGCACCTGGATCGGCGGCGACCGGGACGGCAACCCCAACGTCACCCCGCAGGTCACCTGGGACGTGCTGCTGCTCCAGCACGAGCACGGCATCTCCAGCGCGCTGCGCCACATCGACGAGCTGCGCGGCGCGCTCTCCAACTCGATCCGGAACAGCGGCGCCAGCCAGGAGCTGCTCGACTCGCTCGACCGGGACATCACGCTGCTGCCCGAGATCACCCCCCGCTACAAGCGGCTCAACGCCGAGGAGCCCTACCGGCTCAAGGTCACCTGCATCCGCCAGAAGCTGCTCAACACCCGCGCCAGGCTCGCCAAGGGCACCGCGCACGTGCCGGGCCGCGACTACCTGGGCACCGGCGAGCTGCTGACCGACCTGTCGCTGGTGCAGGAGTCGCTGCGCGAGCACCGCGGCCAGCTGATCGCCGACGGGCGCCTGGAACGGCTGATGCGCACCCTGGCCGCGTTCGGCATCCAGCTCGCCACCATGGACGTGCGCGAGCACGCCGAGGCCCACCACCACGCGCTCGGCCAGCTCTTCGACCGGCTCGGCGAGGAGTCCTGGCGGTACTCGGACATGCCGCGCGAGTACCGCATGAAGCTGCTGGCCAAGGAGCTGCGCTCGCGCCGCCCGCTGGCCCCCACCCCGGCCCCGCTCGACGCGGCCGGCGCCAAGACCCTCGGCGTCTTCGGCACGATCCGCAGGGCGCTCGACAGCTTCGGCCCCGAGGTCATCGAGTCCTACATCATCTCCATGTGCCAGGGCGCCGACGACGTGTTCGCCGCCGCCGTGCTGGCCCGCGAGGCCGGCCTGATCGACCTGCACGCCGGCTGGGCCAAGGTCGGCATCGTGCCGCTGCTGGAGACCACGGACGAGCTGAAGATCGCCGACGAGCTGCTCGACTCGATGCTCTCCGACCCGTCCTACCGGCGTCTGGTCTCGCTCCGCGACGACGTCCAGGAGGTCATGCTCGGCTACAGCGACTCGTCCAAGTTCGGCGGCATCACCACCTCCCAGTGGGAGATCCACCGCGCCCAGCGCCGGCTGCGCGACGTGGCCCACCGGCACGGCGTCCGGCTGCGGCTCTTCCACGGCCGCGGCGGCACCGTCGGCCGCGGCGGCGGCCCCACCCACGACGCGATCCTGGCCCAGCCCTGGGGCACCCTGGAGGGCGAGATCAAGGTCACCGAGCAGGGCGAGGTGATCTCCGACAAGTACCTGGTGCCCTCGCTGGCCAGGGAGAACCTGGAGCTCACCGTCGCCGCCACGCTCCAGGCGTCGGCCCTGCACACCGCGCCCCGGCAGTCGCAGGAGGCGCTGACCCGCTGGGACGCGGCGATGGACACCGTCTCCGACGTGGCGCACTCCGCCTACCGGGCGCTGGTCGAGGACCCGGACCTGCCGGCGTACTTCTTCGCCTCCACCCCGGTGGACCAGCTGGCCGAGCTGCACCTGGGCTCCCGTCCGTCCCGCCGCCCCGACAGCGGCGCCGGGCTCGACGGGCTGCGGGCCATCCCGTGGGTGTTCGGCTGGACGCAGTCCCGGCAGATCGTGCCCGGCTGGTTCGGCGTCGGCTCCGGGCTGCGCGCGGCCCGCGAGGCCGGCCTCGACGACGTGCTGGCCGAGGCGTTCGAGCACTGGCACTTCTTCCGCAACTTCCTGTCCAACGTCGAGATGACGCTGGCCAAGACCGACCTGCGGATCGCCCGGCACTACGTGGAGACCCTGGTGCCCGAGGAGCTGCGGCACGTCTTCGCCACCATCGAGGCCGAGCACGCCCTGACGGTGGCCGAGGTGCTGCGGATCACCGGGGAGCGCGAGCTGCTCGACGCCAACCCCGACCTCCAGCGCACCCTGCACATCAGGGACGCCTACCTGGATCCGATCTCCTACCTCCAGGTCACCCTGCTGCACCGGCAGCGCACGGCGGCCGAGCGCGGCGAGGAGCCGGACCAGCTGCTGTCCAGGGCGCTGCTCCTCACGGTCAACGGCGTCGCGGCGGGCCTGCGCAACACGGGGTGACCCTGGCGGCCGGTCAGACGGGGCCGCGCCGGAACGTGCGGCGGTAGGCGCTGGGCGAGACGCCCAGCGCCCGGTGCAGGTGTTGGCGGAGCGAGGCCGCCGTGCCGAAGCCGGCCTCGTCGGCGATCCGGTCGACCGGCAGGTCGCTCTCCTCCAGCAGCTGCCTGGCCCGCTCCAGGCGCTGCTGGGTCAGCCAGCGCTGCGGGGAGAGCCCGGTCTCCTCGCGGAACCTGCGGGTGAACGTCCGCACGCTCATCGCCTCCAGCTCGGCCAGCTGCCGCAACGTCACCGGCTGGCCGAGCCGGTCGAGCGCCCACGCCCTGGACCGCCCGGTGGACCGCGCCCCCACGTCGGGCACCGGGCGCTCCACGTACTGGGCCTGTCCGCCCTCCCGGTGCGGCGGCACCACCGTGCGGCGGGCCACCGAGTTGGCGACGGCCGAGCCGAAGTCCCGGCGCACCAGGTGCAGGCACAGGTCGATGCCGGCCGCGACGCCCGCCGAGGTGAAGATCGGGTGGTCGCCCGTGCGGTCCTCGGTGTAGAGGATGTCCGGCTCCAGGCAGACCCGGGGGTAGAGCCTGCGGAACTGTTCGCAGGCGTCCCAGTGGGTGGTGGCCCGCCGCCCGTCGAGCAGCCCGACGGCGGCCAGCACGAAGGCGCCGGTGCAGATGGAGGCGATCCTGGCGCCGGGCCTGATCAGGCCGAGCGCGGCCCTGAGCTCGGGTGGGATCCGACCCTCGACGGCGGTGTCGCTGCCGTGCGCGGCCGGCACGATCACCGTGTCGGCGGTGGCCAGCGCCTCGGGCCCCGCGTCGACGACGATGTCGAAGTCGGCGTCCGTGGGCACCCGTCCGGGGCGGACGGCGCACGTCACGATCTCGTAGAGCAGCCGCCCCTCCGCCGACTTGGCCCGGCCGAACAGCCGGTGCACGATGCCGAGCTCGATCGGCAGCATCCCGTCCCGCACCAGCACCGCGACCCGGTGCCTGGGCTCGTTCGCCACGTCCATGGCCCGATCCTTGCACATCGCGGCCATCGGGCCACTCGTCGTACGGATGTCGGGTCGGCAGGATCGTGGGGTGACCCAGACCGAACAGCCGTCCACCACCAGCCCGGTGGCGCCACGCGTCCACCCGGCCTGGTGGGTCGCCCTCGTCGCCTTCCTGGTCCTCATCGGCGCCGCCGGCTTCCGGGCCACCCCCGGCGTGCTGATCGACCCGCTGCACGACGAGTTCGGCTGGTCACGCGGCTCGATCTCGTTCGCCGTCTCCGTCAACCTGCTGCTCTACGGCTTCACCGCGCCCTTCGCCACCGCCCTGATGGAGCGCTACGGCATCCGCCGGGTGGTGTGCGGCGCCCTGGTGCTGATCTCGACCGGCAGCGGGCTGACCGTCTGGATGGACAGCCAGTGGCAGCTGGTCCTGTGCTGGGGCGTGCTGGTCGGCCTGGGTGCCGGCTCCATGGCGCTGGCGTTCTCCGCCACCATCGCGGGACGCTGGTTCGTCGCCCGGCGCGGCCTGGTCACCGGCGTGCTGACGGCCGGTGGCGCGGCCGGCAACCTGGTGTTCCTGCCGGTGGTCGGCCTGCTGGTCGAGGGGCCCGGCTGGCGCGCCGCCGCGGTGGCCGTCTCGCTGTGCGCGCTGGCTGTGGTGCCGCTGGTGATCTGGCTGCTGCGGGACCGTCCCGAGGACCTGGGCGTCCGCCCCTACGGCGCGGGCGACGACTACGTCACCCCGCCGGAGGCGCCGCCGGGCGCGGCCCGCCGCGCGGTCGGCGCGCTCGTCTCGGCGGCGCGGACCCGGGTGTTCTGGCTGCTCGCCGCCTCCTTCGCGATCTGCGGCGCCTCCACCAACGGCCTGATCGGCACCCACTTCGTGCCGGGCGCGCACGAGCACGGCATGCCGGTGCCGGTCGCCGCCTCGCTGCTGGCGCTCATCGGCGTCTTCGACCTGATCGGCACCGTCTTCTCCGGCTGGCTGACCGACCGCTACGACCCGCGCCGGCTGCTCGCCGTCTACTACGCGCTGCGCGGCCTCTCGCTGCTGTTCCTGCCGGCGCTGTTCGCCGACTCGGTGCACCCGTCGATGCTGTTCTTCGTGATCTTCTACGGCCTCGACTGGGTGGCGACCGTGCCGCCGACGATCGCGCTGTGCCGGGAACACTTCGGCGAGGAGGGCGGCGTCGTCTTCGGCTGGGTCCTGGCCTCGCACCAACTGGGCGCCGCGGTCGTCGCCTTCGGCGCCGGCCTGATCCGGGACGTCACCGGCTCCTACGACCTGGCATGGACCTCGGCCGGGGTGCTGTGCGCGGTGGCCGCCGTCTCGGTGATGCTGGTCGGGGGCCGGGGCGGGAAAAACCTCCTGCGGGCGGAGCCGTCGTCCTCCTAGGCTGTCCGGCATGCCGCGCACCGTGATCGTCGGGGACATCCACGGGTGCTTCGACGAACTCCTCGACCTGCTCGACAAAGCCGCCATCCGCCCGGACGACCTGTTGGTCGGCGTGGGGGACCTGGTCGACCGCGGCCCGGCCCCCGGCGAGGTGGTCCGCCTCTTCCGCGAGCGCCCGAACTCCGTGGCGGTCATGGGCAACCACGAGCGGAAGCACGTGCGCGGGATCTTCTCCTACGCGCAGGAGATCACCCGGCTCCAACTCGGCGACCGGTACGCGGAGACGGTCGACTGGATGCGGACGTTGCCGTACCACTACGAGAACGAGCACGTTCGCGTCGTCCACGCCGCGATGCTGTCCGGGACTCCGCTGGCCGAGCAGCGGGAGGAGATCCTGTGCGGCTCGACGAGGGGCGAGCGGGAGCTCGCGGCGCTGTTCCCCGACGGCCACTGGCACGACCACTACACCGACGCGAAGCCCGTCGTCTTCGGCCACCACGTGACCGGGCGCGAGCCGCTGATCCGGGACGGTCGGATCTTCGGCCTCGACACCGGCGCCTGCCACGGCTGGAACCTGACCGCGCTCAGCGTCCCGGACTTCACGGTCCACTCGGTGCCGGCGCGCGCCGACCACTGGTCGGTCACCAGGCGCCGCTGGCAGTTGCCCGTGCTGCGGAACAGGCCCTGGCCCGACCTCCCCTGGCCGGAGCTGGATCGGGCGATCGACCGGTTCTCCCGGTCGGCCGACGCCGCCACCCGCGACTGGCTGGAGGCGCTCAGGACCTGGGCCGCGGATCTCCGGGCGGCGTTCCCCGCATTGCTCACCGCGGCACGGCGCGTCGCCGCCGCACTCACCACGGACGGGCTGCGCGGACACCCCGCCGCGAAGGTCCTCTTCCAGGCCCGTGACGGCCGCCTCGACCAGACCGGCCTCAGCCGCCAGTGCCCGACGCCACGCGCCACGGTCGACCTGGCCGCGTCGCTGGGTCTCACGCTGCCGGAGCGGCCCGAATGAACCACGGGACCGCGCTGCGAGTCGCTAGATCCAGAGGGCGAAGGTGAGGCCGAGCGCCAGCAGGGCGGCCGCGCCCGTGCCGGTCGCCGTCCGGTACATCCGCAGGCCGCCGCCGATCACGATGGCGGCCAGCAGCAGCGCGCCCATCAGCGGCAGCCAGGAGTAGAGGACGCCGGGCAGCCCGGTGCGGATCGCCTCGCCGGTGTCCTGGTGGACGGCGACGTCCAGGGTGTCGCCCGGCTCCCGGCCGATCGGCTGGACGAGCCGGACGGTCGCGCCGCTCGGCTCGAACACCCCGGTGCAGCCGTCGTCGGCGCAGGCGCTCAACGTCAGCGAGCCCTGCGGGAGGTCGCCGGGGGACATGGCGTCCCGGGCGGTGTCCCAGGACGCCAGCGCCCCGGCCGTCACGATCAGCAGCGCCAGCAGCCCCATGAAGAGATACCGCGCCAGCAACAGGACGCCGAACGCGCTCTCGCCCGCCCGGCGGGCGACACTACGGCGGGCGGTGCGGGTGGTCGTGGACATGGCGCCGATCTTTGGCCACAGCCCGGCGACCGGTCAACCCCCGTCACGGCGCGTCAGCTGTTGTAAGCGCCCTGGGCCTTCTCCAGCCCGGCCGTCAGCAGCGCCTCCACGGCGTCGGCCGCCCGGTCCACCAGGAAGTCGAGCTCCTTGCGCTCGGTCCCCGAGAAGTCCTTGAGCACGAACGCCGCCACGTCCATCCGGCCGGGCGGCCGGCCGATGCCGAACCTCACCCGGTAGTACTCACGGCCGAGCGAGGCCGTGATCGACTTCAGCCCGTTGTGCCCGTTGTCCCCGCCGCCCAGCTTGAGGCGCAGCGCGCCGAAGCCGATGTCCAGCTCGTCGTGGATGACGACCAGCCGGGAGACGGGGACCCGGTAGAACGTGCTGAGCGAGGTGACGGGCCCGCCGGAGACGTTCATGAACGTCATCGGCTTGGCCAGCAGCACGCGCGGGCCGCCGGCGCCCGGGGCGCCGAGCCGGCCCTCGCACAGCATCGCGCGGGACTTGTGGGACGTGAACCTGCCGCCGATCCGCCGGGCCAGCAGATCGGCGACCATGAAGCCGACGTTGTGCCGGTTCGCGGCGTACTGCGGCCCGGGATTGCCGAGGCCCGCGATCAGCCAGGGGTCGTCCGTGGTGGTCATCACCGTCTCCCGCCGTTCTGGGGGCTGTCGTCCGTCAGGCGGTGGCCGCGGACTCCTCGCCGGCCTCGCCACCCTCGGCCGCCGGCTCCTCGGCCTGCGGCTGGACGACCTGCAGCACGGCGGTGTCCTCGTCGACGGCCAGCGTGGTGCCCTTCGGCAGCTGCACGTCCTTGGCGAGCACCGTGGCGCCCGGCTCGAGACCGGCGACGGAGACGGTGACCGCCTCCGGGATGTGGGTGGCCTCGGCCTCGACCGGCAGCGCGGCCAGCAGGACCTCGAGCAGGCCACCGCCCGGGGCCAGCTCGCCCTCGGTGTGCAGCGGCACCTCGACGGTGACCTTCTCGCCCCGCTTGACCAGCAGCAGGTCCAGGTGGACCAGGTGACCCCTGATCGCGTCACGCTGCACGGCCTTCGGGATCACCAGCTCCTCGCGACCGCCGAAGCTGAGGGTGATCAGCACGTTCGCGCTCTTCAGCGCCAGCATCGTCTCGTGGCCCGGCAGGGTCACGTGCACCGGGTCCGTGCCGTGCCCGTAGATGACGGCCGGCACCTTGTTCTCCACCCGGATCCGCCGGGAGGCGCCCTTGCCGAACTCCTCGCGGACGTCCGCGGCGATCTTCACATCGGCCATTGCTCTGCCTCGCTCCTCGTTGGGGGATCTCGATCACGCCCGGCCCAGGGCGGACCAACGGACCAGCCACGAAGAGCGCGTCGATCACGGACAACCCACGGGGTCCTCCCTCGCCGAGCCCCTCCACTCTACCGGTGGCTCACCCGGCCGTTTCCCCCACCGCCCCGCGGG
>NZ_SMKI01000347.1 GCF_004348415.1 Streptomyces hainanensis | reverse complement strand
CGCCGGGCCGGCGGCGGGGCCTGCCCGTCTCGCCCCTGTCTACGTCGTGCTCGACGCCTCCCCCGCCGCCGCCCGTTGTCTACGCGAGCTGACCGGGGCGCTGCGGTCGCTCCAGACCACGCTGGTGCGGGCCCCGGACGTGGCGGGCGCGGTGCGGCTGGCCGCGCTCACCTACGCCGAATCCGCCGATCTGCTGCTGCCGTTGGCGCCCGTCACGTGGGAGACCAACGTCCCCGAGCCCAGGCCGGGACCCGCCGCCCGGCTCGCTCCCGCCTTCGAGCGGCTGCTCGAACTGCTGCCCGCCGACACGGAGCGGCTGAAGCGGGAGAGCCGGGTGGCCCGCCCCACCGTCTTCCTCGTCACCGCCGGCACGCCGGAGGACGACGCTCACTGGCCCGCGCTCCGGCGGCGGCTGGCCGAGCACCCGTACCACCCGCACCTGGTCGCCTGCGGCATCGGCGGCACCGACCCGGCCGTGGTCGGCCGGCTGGCCAGCCGCCCGGGCCTGGGCTTCGTCGCCCGCCCCGGCCACGACGCCGCCACCTCGGCCGTGCAGTTCTCCGTGCTGTTGCAGCAGGCCGTGCTGAGCCTGGCGCGGAGCGCTCAGGCAGGCGCGGGCGAACTGCGGCTGTTGTGCCCCGAGGGCCTCATGCCCGTCGAATCGCTCACCTAGGAAGCAGGAAGGCACCATCAGATGGCCGAAACACAGGGACAGTTGCTGCCCGTGTATCTCGTCGCCGACGAGTCGGGCTCCATGTATCCGCACCTCGACGAGCTCAACGCCGGCCTGGAGTCGCTCCACCGCGGTCTCCTGGCGGAGCCCATGGCCGCCGCCAAGGTGCGCCTCTCCGTGCTCGGCTTCGCCAACGCGGTCACCGAACGGCTGGTCCTGGCCGACCTGCGTGCCGAGACCGAGTTGCCGCGGCTGAGCGCGGGCGGCGGCACCAGCTACGAGGCGGCGTTCTCCGCGCTGCTGCGGCGGATCCCGGAGGACGTCAGCACGCTCAAGCGGCAGAACTACCGGGTGCACCGCCCGGCGGTGTTCTTCATGAGCGACGGGGTGCCCAACTCGGGGGACGACTGGCGGGGTGTCCACCACACCCTCACCGACCGGAGCGTGACCCCCGCCGCGCCCAACATCCTCGCCTTCGGGATCGGCGACGCCGAGGCGGAGACCATGCTCGCCGTCGCCACCCGCACCGACCACGCGTGGATCTCGGTGCCCGGCTCGCAACTCGGCGATTCCATCAAGAAGTTCTTCACCTCGCTGACCAAGAGCATGGTGCAGTCGGCGAACGCCCTGAACTCGGGTCAGGCCGAGGTCGCCGTCGAACGACCCGAGGGCTTCACGCTCGCCATCGATGAGGTGTGAGGGCGTGACACAACACTGGGAGAGCCTGCGGGAAGAGCGAGAGCGGGGGTCGGGGCGCCAGGAGTCGGGGCGCCAGGAGTCGGGGCGCCAGGAGGAGCCCGGTGGGGTGAGCGCGGCGCCGCCCGCGCGGCGGGAACCGCGGGAGCCCGCCGGGTCGGCGCCACCCGAGCCGGGCGGTACCAGGCGGGCGGCGCTCGACCCCGCGCGGCGGCCGGTGCTGGGCCGCGCCAGCGCGGAGGTCGAGCCGCTGCCGCCGCCGCCCGAGCCGTACCGCCCCGACACCGTCTTCGACGGCTGGTCGACCAGCCGCCTCACCGTGCGCCTCGCCTCAGTCCGCGGCGACGCCCACCGCGCCAGCGGTGTGCCCCGCCAGGACGACGCCGTCGCCGTCGTCCACCCGCCGACCGGCACCCTCGTCTTCGCCGTCGCCGACGGGGTCTCCGCGGCACCCGACTCCCACATCGGCGCGGCCCTCGCCTGCCGGACGGCGGTCGCCGACGTGCTGGCGCAGTTGGACGACGGCCGGCACAGGGTGGACTGGATGCGGGTGGTGCGCAACGCCTCCCACCAGTTGTTGCGGCGGATCTCCCGCGGCGAGCCCCCCACCGAGGCCCATGGCGAGGAGGCCCGGCTCCGGCTGGCCACCACCCTGATCGCGGGCACGGTCACGGCGACCGGCCCCGACGAGCCGCTGTCGTTGGAGATCCTCCCGTTCGGTGACTCCTCGGTGTGGCTGTTCCGCGACGGTGTCTTCGACGCGTTGGTCGAGGGCAAGGGCGAGACCACCGACGGCCTGGCCTCGTCCGCCGTCGAGTGGGCGCTGCCGCGGGTGCCGACGCGGCAGGCGAAGCCGTTCCGGGACGTCCTGCCGCCGGACGGCGTGCTGCTGGTCGGCACCGACGGCATCGGCGACCCGCTGGGCGCCGGCGACGGCCTCGTCGGTCACCTCCTCTCCGTCGGCCTGGCCGGCCCGCTCCCGTCGCCCGGGCACTTCGCCTACCTGCTGGACTTCTCCCGGGAGACCTTCGACGACGACCGCACCCTGCTCGCCGTGTGGCCGCGTCCGACGGCGCCCGCACCGTCTCCCGGCACGTCCCCTCGATGAGCCGCGCGGGGCCGGCCAGGATCGAGCTGTCGACCCTGGCCAAGGGGCGGAAGCTGGGCTCGGGCGGCCAGGGCACCATCTGGGAGACCGACCGGACCCTCAACCAGGGGCGTTGGCAGGCGGCGTACAAGGAGTACGCGCGGGCGATCACCCCGGACACCGACGCCCTGGAGCGGATGGTCTCCCTCCCGCATCAGGTGCCGAGCGGCACCCGGCGCTGGCTGGCCGGACACCTGGCCTGGCCGGTCGCGCTCGTCACGGACGCGGGCAGCGGCGACCGCGTCACGGGCTTCCTCATGCGGCAGATCCCCCAGGACTTCGTCCGCACACTCGACATCCCCGGGGAGTCCGAGCGGCCGTCCGGCATGCAGTACCTGCTCAACCCGGACGCGTACCTGACGCGGGTCGGCATCCGCGTCACGCCGAGGCAACGCGCCCAACTGCTGCTCGACCTCGCCAGGACGCTGGCCCGCCTGCACGGGATGGACATCGTCTGCGGCGACCTGTCCCCCAACAACGTGCTGTTCACGCTCTCGCCCGAGCCCGCCTGCTTCCTCATCGACTGCGACTCGATGGTGCTGCGCGGCAGCCCGGTGGTGCCCCCGGTCGAGACCCCCGACTGGGAGGTGCCGCCGGGGGAGCCCAAGGCGGCGCGCGAGGGCGACCTGTACAAGCTCGCGCTGCTCGCGGTGCGGCTGTTCAGCGGCGAACAGAGTGGCAGCGACACGCTGATGATGACGGACACCGACAGCGAACTGCTGATCCAGCACCTGGCCGAGCGGGGGGTGAGGAACGCCCCGCACGAGCGGCCCTCGGCCGAGGACTGGGAGAAGGCGATGGGTCACGCGGTCAGCCGCACTCCGGCCTCGGCTCCCCGACGGCCCTCGCCCAGCCCCAAACCGTCGGGGGGACAGCGCGCGACGCGGCCGGCGACGTCCCCACGTCCACGCCCTTCGCCGCCACCTGCCCCGACTCCTACCCCGACTCCTGCTCCTGCTCCTGCTCCTGCTCCTGCTCCTGGCACCGGGTGGATCACACCGCCGTCTCCGCCGCCGGTCTGGGCCCGGAAGCCGTCACGCCCCCAGCGGCCCGGTCCCGCCGGGAGTTCGGATCCGAGCTGCGGAGGCGCCGTCTGGGTGCTGGCGGTGATCTGCGTGGTGCTCTACCTGGTCCTCCAGACTTTCTCCGCCGTGTGGAACGGCGTCGGCGACGCGGTGGAATCCTTCTTGTCGGGCCCGGAGGACGAGGTGCAAGGGGTCGAGTACACGCCTCCCACGACCGCGCGGGCGCAGGCGAGGGACCTGGACGCCCTGTTGACGTACAACTCCGGCACCCGTGGGGACGTCTCCGAGGCTGTTCAGGAACTGCTGACATGCCCCGGCGTCACGCCTGACCGGTTGGCGGCGGCGGAGGACACCTTCACCACGGCCGCCGAGGACCGCATGGCGCATCTCGAGTCGCTCGACATGCTCGCCCTCGACGAACTTCCCGACGGCGAGACACTGGAACGCGACCTCCGCGAGGCGTGGAACGCCTCGGCCGACGCCGACCGGGCGTACGCGCTGCTCGCCGACGAGACCTGGTGCGACCAGGATCTGACCGCCTCGCCCCACTGGGAGGACGCCGGAGTGGCCAACGAGCGGGCCACTACGGCGAAGCGGGCCTTCATCGAGGCGTGGAACCCCATCGCCGAGCAGTACGACCTGACGGTCCTGGCGTGGGACGACGTGTGACGGAGCCCGCCGCGCAACGATCAGGCCGGGCCGTCGCCCGCCTCGTGCTTGAGCGCGTCCGGCTCGTGGATCACCAGCCGCAGCCGCCCCGTCGTCAGCCACCCCTGGGCGCGCCACTGTTCCAGGATCCGGCTGACGGTACGCCGGGAGGAGAGCACGAGCCCGGCCAGGTCGTCCTGGGAGAGCGGCAACACGATCTCCACCCCACCCGCCGACTCGGGCCGCCCGTACCGGTGGCCGAGGTCGAGCAGCAGCGCCGCCAGCCGCCGACTGGTGTCCTCGCCCCCCGCCACGACCCCGCGCCGGTCGGCCTGGCGCAGCCGCTCCGACTGCACCTGCCGCACCGCCCGCCCGATGGACGGGTCGGCCCGCACCAGACTCTCGAACGCCCGCAGCGGCAGCGTCAACGCGCGGACGTGGGTGAGCGCGACGACGGACGCCGAACGCGGCCGGCCGTCGGCTCCGGCCTGTTCACCGAGCAGGTCACCGGCCCCGCGCAGGGCCAGCACCGCCTCGTAGCCCTCGCTGGTGGACGCCGTCACCTTCACGCAGCCGCGTTCGACCACCAGCAGGTGATCGGTGACGTCGTGTTCCTTGAGAAGCGTCGCGCCCCCCGCGAATACCGCGCGCTCGCCGACACGTGCCAGGCTCTGCCGTGCCGGGCGTCCCAACAGCGACCAGAAGGTCATGTGCACGCCACTCGCTTACCCGTCTGCCCGAACGACCTAACTCCGCCGCTCATCGTAACCAGCTGATGACGGGGGGCGGCGGGTCGGGAAGGACGAAAGAGGAGCGTGACGTGTCGGGAACATGCGGATGAGCCAGTCGGCGGCGAACACCCCCGGCCTCCCCGGGACGGGTCGGCTCGACGACGAGGTGCCCTACCTCACCAGACTCCGGCCCGTGGACCGGGCCACCCTGCTGGCGCTCGGCGGTGAGGCGCGATACGCGGCGCGGGAGCCCGTGATCCGACAGCACGAGCCCTCGACCCACGTGGCCCTGGTGCTCACGGGCCGACTCAAAGTGACGGCGCACTCGCGGCAGGCCGTCGAGGCGCTGCTCGCCCTGCGGGGGCCAGGGGATCTGATCGGTGAACGCTCCGCCCTCCAGGCGACCCCGCGGTCCGCCACGGTCACCGCCCTCGTGCCGTCCGGCCTGGTCCTGGTGACCGCCGAGCGGTTCGTCGCCTACCTCGACGAACATCCGCACGCCACTCGCCAGTTGACCACGCTGATGAGCGACCGGCTGCGCGCCGGCGACCAGCGCCGGCTGGAGTACGGCACCGGCCAGGTCCGGGTCAGACTGGCGAAACTCCTGCTCCAGCTGGCCGATTCCTTCGGCGAGGAGGGAGCCGACGGCATCACCGTCGGCGTCCCGCTGACCCACGACGAGATCGCCGCCACCGTCTCGTCCTCCCGGGAGTCCGTGACCAAGGCCCTCGCGGAGCTGCGCGGCCGGAACGTCCTGCGCACGGAACGCCGAAGGCTCGTCCTGCTCCGGCCCGAGGTGCTGCGCCGGATGGCCGCCGTCGGGTAATCCGTCACACTCGCCGCGTGACGCCTGGCCTTTCGCCGGTCCGCGCCACCGCGAGAGGCTCGAAGCACGCGCACACCGGAGCGGAAGGTGACACGGCCCATGGAGACACGAGACCCCCGACCCGAGCCGGCCGCCCAGGACCCCGACGAGCATGGACCGGCGTCCGCGCCCGGCCTGGTGGCCGGTGAGCGCCTGCTGGCCGAGATGCGCGAGGAGATCGGCCGGGCCGACGCCAAGGCGTCGATCCTCGTGGGCGCCGTCGGCGTCTGCGGCGGCATCATGGCCGGTGGCAGCCACGTGCCCGCCGCGACCTGGGCCGCCCTCCTGTGGTGGGCCGGTTGCGTCGGCTGGGCGGTCGCCCTGGCGTTCCTGCTGGTGGCCACCTTCCCCCGCTACCGGCGCAGCGGCTGGAAACGCGACCAGCCGGTCACCTACTTCCTCGACGTGCGCCGCGCCGCCCGCAGCGGGCAGTTGCCGCAGGCCCTGCACCAGACCGAGGCCGACCCGCTCGCCGGCCTCACGATCGCCCTCACCAACACCAGCGACATCATCGCGGCCAAACACCGCTACATCCGCGGCGCCCTCGCCGCCTTCGCCCTCGGCGGCATCTGCCTGGCCGCGGTCCTGCCGGCCCACTGAGCCGTCGGCGGCCAGGAAACCGCGGGCCGCGCTCAGCCGCTGAGGGTCTTCGACGGCGGGTGCCCGTAGCGGTCGCGGTAGTAGGCGGCGAACCTGCCCAGGTTGGAGAAGCCCCAGCGGTAGGCGACGTCGGTGACGGTGGCCGAGCCGTCCTCGCCGGCCGTCAGCAGGTCCTGGTGGGCGCGGCGGAGCCGGACCTCGCGGAGGTAGCCGAGCGGGGTGGTGTCGAGGTGCTGGCGGAACGCCTCCTGGAGGGCGCGGGGGCTCACCCGGGCCGCCGACGCCAGGTCGGCGAGGGTGTGCGGCTCGTCGGGCCGCTCCTCCACGAGGGCCATCGCGCGCCGCACCGCGCTGTGGGCGACGAGGCCGGTGTGGCCGGCATCGAGGACCGGGGTGATCAGCCGGTGGGTCTGGACGAGTAGCGCGGCGGAGGTCTGCGTGAGGTGTGTCGCGACGAGCGGGTTGGTGCGGGCGATGCCCTCGCCGAGCACCTCGCGGTGCACGGCGCCGGAAATGGTCCCCCAGGTGCGGGCGGCGTCGGGCGAGACGGCCCCGCCGAGCGCGAACCGGGCCCGCACCGCCCCGTCGACGCCGAACGCGTCGGCGGCGGCCCGCTCCACGACGTCGCGGTCGAGCCGGAGGGTCGTCATCTGGGCGCCGGGCGACCAGCGCACCTGGAACGGCCGGTACGGGTCGAGCACATACGTCTCGCCCGGCCCGACGACGTGCTCCTCCCGCCCCGGGCGGCTCACCATGACCCGGCCGTGGGTGACCTGGCAGACCAGCAGGTACGTCTCGAGCGCCTGCGGCTTGATCAGGGTCTCCGCGTCGAGGTGCGCGGATCCGTAGCGCAGGCCGGAGATGGTGACCCCGGGGAAGCCGTCCTCGGCGTACCAGGCGGCGAACTCCCGTGGGTCGCCGAGGCAGTCGAGTTGGTAGGGGCTGTAGGCGTGGCTGATGATCTCCCGGGTCTCCTCGAGATCGCTGCTGTCCACGAGGGTCTGCAGCCTGCTCAGATCACCGAGGCCGGTGCTGAGCTGTGCCATCGGTGGCGTCTCCCCACATGTCCGCGTTTTCCGGCCGAGCGCCGCGCTCAGCGGGTAGCCGAACGGTGACTCAGTGAGTAGCGTCGCACATGTCCAACGACCAGACGCCCTGGTTTCCCGGACTAGTTGGGGAAAGCGCGTCAGGGGACACCGCCCTGGATTCACGGGGGACGTTCAGGGCGGTTCACTGGGGGGAAGGGCGGGCCCCGCCGCGCGACTTCGCGCAGCGGGGTCCCTCCTCGTTTCCGGCCCACGCGGGGCACGCACGGTCCTCGCGATCGGCACTCGACTCGATCCTGCCACCGCTCGCGGCCCCTCTGCCGTCGGGTTCGCCAAGCCGGGCAGGGTGGCACCGGCCGTGGCGCGACCGGGCGGCCGGCGAGTTCTCGTTCGGGGCGGCCGAGGCCGGCGCGGAACCCGGAGGTCAGGCACGCTCCCAGGTTCGGGGATCACGGGCCGCCGCGTGGACGCGGGCCGCGGCCGGGGCGGTCAGGACACCGTCGAGGCGTTTGAACGCCGCCACCTCCCGGTGGTGGCGGACGACGGTCACGTCGCTCAGGGTCGGGACGACGGTGACGTTGGCGGCGTCGACGAAGAGCAGCACCGGCCGTACGTCGACCGGGAATCCGCAGGCCCTGGTGAGGGCCGCGGCCGCGCGGGCCGCCTCGCGGCGGCTCTTGACCGGATAGGGGTAGGACTGGCCGCGCACCCGGGCCGCGTGGTCGCCGACCCATATCCGGGCGCCGGGATGGCGTTTGGTGTTGACGGAGTAGACCCCGCCGGGGCCGATCAGCAGGTGGTCGATGTCCACGTCCCGTGGCAGGGGTATGGAGTGCACCACGTGCCAGCCCCTGGCGGTGAGCCGGTCGAGTTCGTCGCCGGCCTTGCGTTCGCCGACGAGTCCGGCGCGCCAACTGTCGGCCTCCGTTCGGCGGCCGAGCAGGCGGGCGAGAAGCCGGTGCCAGAAGCTCGGGCTGATGTCGTCGATCTTCGCTCTCAGCGCCTGGCCCGGGCGATTGTCCGCGAGATCGACGGGGGGCGGACCGGTCGGCCGGGGGGCCTGTCTCTTATACACAA
>NZ_SMKI01000346.1 GCF_004348415.1 Streptomyces hainanensis | reverse complement strand
CCCCCGTACCCCCCGGCCCGTAGGTGCCAGCCCGGGCACCGGGGTCACCGCAGGACCAGAGACCGCGGTCGTGCGGTGATTCCCCCGCCGGGGGACGATGTGCTGCACGTCCCCCGGCGCTCCCCGGCCAGCCGAGCATGTCACCGGCCACTTTCCTCGTACTTTCATCCCGCGGGGCCACGGTGTTTCCTCCCGCGCCCGGTCTCTGCGACGATGCGGGCTGTGACGTGCGGTCACGCCGGTCGGCCGCACGGGCGGCGGAGGGGGACGCGGGCCGTGCGGTTCCAGGTGTTGGGTGAGGTGCTGCTCCATCGGGACGGGCGAGCGGAGGCCCTGACCGGCCGGTTGGAACGCACCCTGCTCGCCTTGCTGTTGGCGCGCGGCGGGCGGCCGGTGCCGACGGACGTCCTCACCGAGGCGTTGTGGGGCGATCAGCCGGATCAGCGCAGCGGACCGCGTCTTCAGCTCCATGTCCACCGACTGCGCCGCAAGTTGGGCGAGTCGGACCGCCTCTCGTTGGGGCCCGCCGGCTACCGGCTGCGGGTGGAAGCGGGCGAACTCGACGCGGAGCGGTTCGAGTCGTCGGTCGAGGACGGGCTGGCGTTCGCGGACCGCGAGGATCCGTCGAGCGCGGTCGAGTCGCTGCGCGAGGCGCTGTCGCTGTGGCGGGGGGCGCCGTTCACCGGCGTGGACCTGCCGCTCCTCGACGACTGGATACACCGGCTCGTCGAACGCCGCCTGATCGCCATCGAGGTGCTGTACGAGTCGGAGTTGGCCCGTGGGCGGCACGCGGAGATCGTGGCGGAGCTGATCTCCCAGGTGCGCGAGCAGCCGATGCGCGAGCGGTTCCACGGGCTGCTGATGACCGCCCTGTACCGGGCCGGGCGCCAGGCCGACGCGCTGGCGGCCTACCGGGCCGCGAGGGAGACGCTGGCGGGCGAGCTGGGCATCGATCCGGGCCCCGAACTACGGGAGTTGGAGCGCCGGATCCTCGCCGGCGAGGAGTGGGTGTCCGCGAGTCGGGAACCGCGGTTGGCCCCTCGGGGTGCGGCGCGCCGCACCCCGCACGCCGAGTTACCTGCCCAACTCCCTTTGGATGTGCGGGGCTTCGTGGGCCGGGAGGCCGAACTCGCGGAGCTCGACGACCTGCTGACGGCGACGCCCGCCGCCGTCGCGGCGGTGTCGGGGACCGCGGGCGCCGGCAAGACGGCCGTGGTGGTGCGCTGGGCCCACCGCAACCGGCACCGGTTCCCCGACGGCCAGCTCTACGTCGACCTCCGCGGCTACGGCCCCGACCGGCCGGTCGCCCCGCAGGACGTGCTGGCCGGGTTCCTGCGCGCGCTGGGCCTGGAGGGCACGGCCGTGCCCCAGGGGCTCGCCGAACGCGCCGCCCGCTTCCGCACCCTGGTCGCCGGGCGGCGGATGCTGATCGTGTTGGACAACGCCCACGCCGTCGAGCAGGTGCGTCCGCTGCTGCCCGGCGCCCCGTCGTGCGTCACGCTGGTCACCAGTCGTGACGCGTTGGCCGGCCTGGTCGCCCGGGAGGGGGCCTACCGCGTCCGGGTCGACCGGCTGCCGGCGGCGGACGCCAGGCGGCTGCTGCGCGAGTTGCTCGGGGGGCGGGTGGCGGCCGAGCCGGAGGCGGTCGAGAAGCTGATCCGGCGGTGCGTCAGGCTGCCACTCGCGCTGCGCATCGTCGCCGAGTTGATCAGGTCGCAACCGGACCTCAGCGTCGCCGAGTTGGCCGGCGAGCTGGGCGAACGGCAGGACGCCCTCGACATGCTGGACATCGACGGCGATCCCCACACCGCCGTGCGGTCCGTGTTCTCCTGGTCCTACCAGCGCCTCGACCCCGCCGTGGCCCGGGTGTTCCGGCTCCTCGGCCTGCACCCGGGGTACGACTCCGACACCGACGCCACGGCGGCCCTGACCGGGCAGGGGCCACGGGACACCCGCCGGTGCCTGGACATCCTGCTGCGCGCCCACCTCGTCGAGCAGACCGGCGCCGGACGGCACCGACAGCACGACCTGTTGCGCGGCTACGCCGCCGAACTCGCCACGGCCACCGACCCGGAGGCGGAACGCGCGGCGGCGCTCGGCCGGCTGCGCGGCCACTACCTCTACGCGGCCTCCGCGGCCATGGACGTCTTCGCGCCCCACGACTACGCGCCACGGCCGAAGGTGACGCCGCCGGCGGGACCGCTCCCCTCGTTCGCCGACCACGACCGCGCCCTGCGCTGGCTGGACGCCGAGCGCGCCAACCTGCTCACGCTCGCCGGGCACGGCGATCCGCTGTTCGCGCCCCGCCTGTCGGAGACGCTGCACCTGTACCTGCGCGTCGGCGGCTACTTCGACGAGGCGATCGGCCTGCACACCCGGGCGCTGCGCGCGGCCCTGGGCGCCGGCGACGAGTTCGCCGAGGCGAACGCACGGCGCGTGCTCGGCACCATGCTGAACCTCACCGGCGCCGACCCCGACAAGGTGGTCGACCACTTCCGGGTGGCGCTGGCCACCTACGAGCGGATCGGCGACCGCTCGCTCCAGGCCTTCGTGCTCAACGGGCTGGCCTCCGTCCTACTCCGCAGGGGCGACCTGCCGGAGGCCATGCGGCGGTTCGAGCTGGCGCTGGCCACCAACGGCCCGGACGGCAACTGGCGGGTCCGCTGCGCGATCCTCGTCAACATGGGCCGGACGCTCCGCACCCTCGGCAGGTTGGACGAGGCGCGGCGCTGCCTGGAGAGCGTGCTCGACCTGTGCGCACCCCACGGCGACCGGTCCGTCGAGGCCAACACCCACTGCGTCCTCTCCGACGTGCACACGCGGCTCGGCCAGGAGACGGCGGCGTTCGAGCACGCCCGACAGAGCCTGGCGCTCGCCCGCGAGACCGGCTACCGCCAGATCGAGGCCCTCAGTCTCGACAAGTTGGGCACCCTGCACCGGAAGCGCGGGGACGTCGCCCAGGCGCTGCGCCTGCACGGCGAGGCGCTCGACGTCGCCCGCTCCGCGGCGGAGCCGGAGATGATGTCCGAGGCCCTGAACACCCTGGCCGCGACCCACTCGGCCGCGGGCGACCCCACCCGGGCCCTGCTCCTGCACGGCGAGGCCCTGGCCCTGGCCGCCGAGACCGGCGAGCGGGTCGCGGAGGGCCACGCGCACGCCGGCATCGCCGAGGCCCGTGCCCGGCTCGGCGAGCACGCCGCGGCCCGCGAGCACTGGCGGCTGGCGCTCGCCGTCTACGAGGCCGGTGACCTGCCCCAGGCCGCCGAGGTCCGGGCCAGGCTCGACGCCTCCCCCGACGCCGGTTAGCGAACCGAGCGGTCGGGGCCCGGCGAGTGGACTACCGGACGGCGGCCAGGAACGCCCGCAGGATGTCCTCGCCGCCGCGCACGCCCTCGGTGGCCAGGGCCGTGACGTGCGGCGCGGACCAGCCGGCGGCGGCCAGCTCGCCGTGCCCCGGCCGCCAGCCCCGGTCGGCGGCCAGCAGCAGGTCGGCGTCGAGCAGCGAGTCGCCGGCCGACAGCACCCGGTCGGCGCCGGTGCGGCGCACCACCTCGGCGACCGCGGCCGACTTGGTCAGCGGGCGCGGCACCGCGTAGAGCTTGCGGCCCTGGAGCGAGACGGACCAGCCGCGCGGCTCCGCCCACTCGGCCAGTTCCTTGGGCCACGCCTCGGGCAGCAGCGCCCGGTCGACCACCAGGTAGGCGAACAGCGCCTCCGCGTCCCGCTCCTTGAGCAGCCAGGCCGGGTCGGCCGAGCGCCGCAGGTGGTCCTTGACCTCGTCGAGCGAGGCGCAGTCGGCGGCCAGCGCGCGCCGCACGGAGGCGTGCCAGTCGTGGTCGGTCTCCCCGTCGACCAGCAGGTGGCCGCCGTTGGCGCAGATCGCGTAACGGGCGGAAGGGCCGGGGAAGTTGATTCGCAGGTACTGCTCCCGGGTGCGGGTGGTGGTCGGCACGAACACCACCCCGGGGTCGCCGGCCAGCTCCACCAGCAGCGCGGCGGCGGCCTCGGTGAGGAACGACTGCGGCCTGGCCTGGTAGGTCTCCACGCACAGCAGCCGTGGCGCCTCGTGGTCGGGCACGTCGAGCGCGAGGGCGGCCGCCGAGTAGATCAGGGTGCGGTCGAGGTCGCTGGCGACCACGGTGGTGCCGGTCATCGCGCGGCCTTTCCGTCGGCTCCGGTGGCGCCCCGGGTGAAGCGCGGGTGGATCAGACCCACGCAACTGTAGGGCAGGTCGTCGGTCTCCTCGACGGGCACTCCGCGCTGCTCCGCCAGCAGCCGGATGTGGTCCAGGTCGGCGCCGGCGCCGCGGCGCGCGAGGATCCGCCAGGGAACGCGGCGCAGCAGCACCCGGGTGGTCTCGCCGACGCCCGGCTTGACGAGGTTGACGTCGCCGATGCCGTACTCCTCGCTGATCCGCTCCACGGCCCGCCAGCCGACCCAGGTCGGGGCGCGGTCGGTGGCGGCGAGCAGCGCGGCGGTGTCCTCGGCGACGCCGGCGGTCAGTTCCCGGTCGGCGAAGTGCGCGGTGACGGCGTCGAGGAAGTGGCCCGACAGGTCGACGCCGGCCAGCTCCCGGTAGTGCTTGGCGCCGTGGAAGTCGTCGGGGCCGACCAGGTCGGCGCGGAGCACGGTCCGCGATATCAGCCCGGAGACGGTGGAGTTGAGGCAGGCGGAGGGGATGAGGAAGTCCTCGCGGGTGCCGTAGGTGGTGACGCAGCCACCGGGGTCGGCGAGTACCGCGAGGCCGGCGTCGAAGCCGTTGAACGGGGCGACGGCGGCGGCGAGTTCGCGGGTGATGGCGCCCTTGCCCGTCCAGCCGTCGACGAACACCACGTCGGCCGGGTCGTGGTGGGCGGCCAGCCAGCGCAGCGCGGTGGCGTCGATGCCCTGGCCGCGCACGATGGAGACGGCGTAGTGCGGCAGGTCGAGGCCGTGTGCCCGCCGGGCCCAGCGGCGCATCAGGATGCCGACGGGGGTGCCGGCGCGGGCCAGCGACACCAGCACCGGCGGGCGTCCCGGGCGGCCGCGCTCGGCGAGCACGGCCTCGGTGACGGTGCCCACGGCGCGCGCCACCCGGTGGGCCGACGCCTCGAGCGCGGCGTGGAAGAGCCGCTGGTACTCGGGGCTGGGCTGGTACTCCACGGGCAGCGACTCGGCGTAGTGCGCGCCGCCGGACTGGATGGCCTCCTCGCGCTCCTCGGCCGGGGCCTCCAGGGTGACGTCGGAGAGGTCCTGGAGCAGCCAGCCGACCTCGTCGGCCGCGTAGGACCCGAAGGCGGGGCCGCGCAGCGGCGGGGCGAGCCGCCGGTCGGGGACGACGGCCAGCAGCGGGCACGGGGTGAGGGCGGCGAGGCGGTCGAGCAGGCCGCCGGGCGCGCGCAGCGCGGCGGTGTCGCCGGCCGCGTCGGTGACCAGCAGGATCGCGTCCCATGACCGGTCGGCGACGTTGTAGGCGTAGCGCGGTCCAGGGCCGTCCGCCGGGTCGTCGTGGGCGGGGAAGGTGAGCCGGCTGCGGATCGCGTAGCCGGGGTCGTCGACGGGCAGCACCGGGGAGCGGGTGGTGGTGGAGAACAGCACCTCGGGCCCGGCGTCGCCGAGCAGCGCCGCGGTGGCCTCGGCGAGCCGCAGCGGCGTGTACATCAGCTCCTCGGTGCCGAGCACCAGGACCCGGCGGGCGCCGGCGGGCAGCGCGGTCGCGATGTCGGCGGCCAGCCTCGGGAGCGCGGCCTCGAGCCGCCGCCGGTGGTCGGGGGTGAAACCGTGCCGGCCGCTGTCCGGCACGCCGGCCGGCCAGTCGAGCGCGACCCGCCGGACGGCGGCCGCGGCACGCTCGGCCGCGGCGTGCTCCTGCCGCGGCTCGTGCTCGGCGACGAGCTCCGCGCCGCGCGCCAACACGTCCACCGGCAGCCGCACCAGGCCGCCGGCCAGCGCCACCACCGTGACGTCCGTGCCGAGTTCGGCCGCGAACTTGGCGAGCGCCGCCCGGTCGACGTCGGTCCGCATGTCGACGAGGGTGGCCACCACGTAGCGCGTGCGGGGCGCGGTGCGGTGCAGCGCGGCGATGGTGTTGCGGACGGTGCGGCCGGTGGACAGTTCGTCGTCCACCAGGACCAGCGGCCCGCCGCCGGCCAGCAGCGCCGGGTCGGAGGGCAGCAGCAGGTGCGAGGTGTGGTGGCTGTGCTCCTCCTCGAAGCCGCCGACCGACGCGATGCCGGGCACCGGGCGGCGGGTGGAGTGCAGGCAGGCGGCGGCGCCGAGGCCGTCCGCGACGCTGTGCCCGAGGCCGGTGGCGGTCTCCGCGTAGCCGAGCACCACGGCCCGGTCCGCGTCCGCCTCGCCCAGCGCCTCGCGCACCCGCAGGCCGAGCGCCACGCCGGTGCCGTGGACCGTCGCCGGGCGCTGCGGCACGTGCTTGCCGAGCACCGAGGAGACCAGCAGATGGGAGCGCTTCGGGTTGCGGCGCAGCGCGAGGCCGAGCATCTCCCGGGCGCCTTCGCCCTCCAGCCGCACGCCGAGCCGCCGGCTGACCCACTCGCCGGACCAGACGTCCTGGCCGGTGTTCCGTACGTCGGTCATGACGACGCCCCCAGACCGGCCGCCAGCAGGTCGACGAAGTCGACGCCCTCCCTGGCCACGCCGAAGACCTCGGCGCGCAGCAGGGTGCGGGCCGCCCAGGCGCGGTGCGGCTTCACCTCGTTCATCTTGTTGGTGTAGGCGGAGCGCAGCACCCCGCCGCCCTCGGGCCCGGCGCCCATGATGTCGGCCGCGTCGCTGAACTCCTCGTGCGTGACGACGGACAGCGCGTGCACCGGCGCGACGTGCGAGGGGTGGATGCAGGTCTTGCCCAACAGGCCGTTGGCGCGGTCGAGTTCGATCTCCTGGAGCAGGCTGTCCATGTCGTGCTCGATCAGCCTGGCGCGGAGCCCCTCGGCGCGGCCGCTGAACGGGCTGTTGCGCAGCTGCGGCTTGAACATCCGCTCCTGGGCCCGGAAGTACTCCCAGACCGGGCCGGTCACGGTGTAGCCGGTGCCGTCGGCGCGGCCGAAGACGTTGACGACGTCGGCGATCACCGAGGCGACCAGGTGGACGTCGTAGGCGGTCATGTCGGGGCTGCGGCGCAGCCCGTAGGCGGAGCAGAAGTCGGTGACGCCGAGCCGCACCGCGGGTATTCGCTCCCGGTACTTGTCGACCACCCTGGCCGCGGCCGGCAGCGCCTGCCCGCGGGTCTCCAGGTGCAGCAGCTCGGGCGACTCGAGCACCGGCATGGCCAGCAGACGGCGGCCGCACATGACCTCGGCACCGGTCAGCGCCTCCAGGAACGCGGGCCCCGACGCGGCGGTGAACTTGGGCAGCACGAAGCCGGTGACCAGCCGGATCGCGGGGCCGAACCGCCCGGTCAGGTCGGTGATCTGCTCCGGGGTGCGGACGCGGACGAACAGCAGCGGCAACGCGTCCTCCGCGCCGTGCTGCTCGCGCAGCAGCTTCTGCAACTGCCTGACCAGGTTCTCCTCGGCGCCCTCCACCTCGGCGTCGCTGATGGAGTCCTCCAGGCACAACACCATGGACACGACACCGGCGGCGGCCTGTTTCAGGATGTCGCCCGCGAGTCTGGGGCGAGTGGCCGGGCAGTAGAGCGTGGCGCCCAGGGCGACACCCAACGTCCTGACGGGGGAGGCCGGCCCGAAATCGGCGGGCTCCCGGTGAAACAGCGCGCGACGTTGCGCAGGCGTGAGGTGCCCGTAATGCCGCATGGATCTCCCCGGATTTTGGCAGCGGTTCCGGCCGCCCCGCTGGCTTACCGGATCCCCTCGCAATCGTAAGCGCGACATTGTTTCGTTGGTGTGGCGGAAGGCAGGATTCCTGCTATGACGCAGGCACTGGAGAGGGGGGCGACAATTCACCTACCGGTCGCCTCATTACGAGCTGTGGTGCGATGGAAACCCACCGGGATCGCGGGGGCTCAGGGGTCACCGGATATCGATCTCGCGGTCCTGTTGCTGGGGCCGGGGGGACGGGTGCGCACGGAAGGGGATTTCGTGTTCTACAACCAGCCCCGGCACCCCACGGGCCTGGTGCGACGACTCACGAAACGGCGGGACCCGGCCGGCCTGCGGGACTCCGTCGAGGCCGACCTCGGCCGCCTCGACGGCGGCGTCACCCGCGTGGTGCTGGCCGCCTCGTCCGGCCCCGGCGGCTTCGGCGCCCCCGACAGCGACCCGCGACTGCTGCTCCAGGACGCGGCCTCCGGCACGTCCCTCGCCGTGCTCCCCCTCACGCCCGGCCCGACGGAGACGGCACTCGTCTGCGGCCTCTTCTCGCGCACGCCCGCCGGCTGGGACTTCCACGCGACGGGCCGCGGCTACGCGGGCGGCCTGGTCGCCCTCGCCGCCGACTTCGGCGTCACGGCCGCGACGGGGTGACCGCCGTGCTGCTCGGCGGCTCCCGGCTCGAACACCTGAGGGCCAACATCGCCGCCGCGCAGGCCGGGCCGCTGCCGGCCGACGTGCTGGACGCCTGCGACGAGGTGGGT
>NZ_SMKI01000345.1 GCF_004348415.1 Streptomyces hainanensis | reverse complement strand
CACCCGCACCGTCACCCACCTCAGCGGGGACGGAAGCGTCGGCCGAGGGCCGCGTCGTGACCAGCCGATGGCTGATGCCTACCGCACTACCGGTCGGTCGACGCGGGTCGTGGCGCGGGGTCCATGCCGTAGCCGAGGTAGAAGCCGGGGTGGGGCGGCTGGTTGTAGGCGGTGTTCTGCCAGGCGAGGAAGTTGACGCTGGACGGCTCGCGGCCGATGTTTCCGCCGCCCAGGTCGCGCAGCGCGGTGTCGTAGACCGACCAGAACTCGGCTCCGGGGTTGCCGGCGTAGCTGTCCCCGGCGACGCGAGGCGTGGTCTCGCACCACTGTGGATGCTGTGCGAAACGGCCTCCAGGAGCGATACCGGATAGCGGCAGACCTCGGAGTCGGGCTCGATCTGCGGCAGGGCGAGGCGTTCGGACTGGACGAACGGGACATCGACTTCGTCCGCGGAGTTGTGCATGTACGGCGACAACTGCGATGGGATGTACGCGGCCGGCCGCATTTCTGCCCGCCCAAAGGGGCCGAGACTCGTACGGTCCTTCTGCCGCCCAATCTTGGACTCCGCACCCGTGAACACCTACGACACTTTCCGGCAGTGGAATGCACGCCGCCGCGACGCAACCCAGAACCGCCACAGACCAAGGTGGAAGCGCGTCAGCGGAAACCGGTGATGGTGCGTCTAGTCCTGAGCACCTGGCAGGGCAACCGGATCTTGCCCACTACCTGGAACGACTGCAGTTGGCGTCCCGCTCTCTTATCCGCCGGCGTGGTGCGAATCATCGGTGAGAAGACCACGCAGCAAAAGGGTGGGCAAGTACGACGCCATCCGATACTCGAGCGGTCGCGTCATGACATGTTCCATGTACTCAGGCACACCTACGCGAGCGTGCAGCTTGAGGCAGGTGAGTCTGTAGTCAGCCTCTCCCAGTGGCTTGTCCACGCCTCCCCCGCCATCACCCTGGAGCACTACGCTCACTTCATGCCCGGCGCAGGCCGGCGCGGACTCGCCGCGATCGACCTCTGGCTGGCAGCCTGAGCCATCGCGCGCCAAGGAACGGAAAGTCCCTGAGAAGTCCCTGCGGCACCATGCCGCGGGGACTTCTCCATAGAAGCGCAGGTCAGGCGCGGCACGGTGAAGAGGTCACCACGATGGACCCGTACAACCTGGTGCAGCGCGAGGAGGAGCGCGAGATGTTCGGGCTGCTGGCCGACCAGGGCGTGGGCTCCATCCCGTGGAGCCCCCTCGCCGGCGGCCTGGTCAACCGCCCCTACGGATCGCCGAGGCCCGCGGAATCTCCATGGCACAGATCGCCATGGCCTGGGTACTGCGCAACCCGGTCGTCGACTCCCCCATCGTGGGCGCCACCAAAGCCCACCACCTCACCGACGGCGCCACCGCACTCGACATCGAACTCACCGACGACGAGGCCACGGCACTCGAGGAGCACTACACCCCACGCGAACCCACCTACTTCTGACGCCTCCTCCCCGGTCCACCAGCTGACGGCATAGCCGCACCGCTCACGCGCACCGTGCCGCCGCCGAGTTCGACGGCGACACGGCTGACCCAGTAGGGCTCGCGCAGCAACTGCCGGCCCCTGACCCGCGGCTTCGCCTCATTCAGACACTGTCTGTGCCGTCCTGCCTTGTACAGCGAAAAATCTCGAGGCGTCCCGCCGACAGAGTGGAAAGTCCCTGAAAAGTCCCTGGGGTATCCCTCATCTCGAGCCGCTGGCCAGCACCGGATCCGCGGCTGCCTCCCAGTCCACATCTCCCAGCCGCCACCTGACCCGGCTCCCGGGCCGACGGAGACGACGGAGACGACACCGGACTCCCATGGGCCCACGGCCCCCTAGCGCCACTTCTCCGACCGCACCAGAGCCATCCGCGCCCAAGTTCAGGCACTGCTGGTCGCCGGTCACAGCCGAAGCTGGCCGGTCGTCTCCCTCACCACAATCGGCCGAAGCAAGCAGCGCTAGTCGTCGCCTGCGACGCTCACTGCCGCCTTTTCACTCGGCCAGACCTGGTGGCAACCTTGTCCGTGCAGATGAACGAGGAAGATCCACCAGGGCACCCCTCGAACACCGCGATGCGGGCCCTTTTCCTGTTCTTGAGGCGATCGGATTCATGGCCTCGCGCCGTTCCACGAAGCATTGACGAGCTCCGAGCGCCCGGACGTCGCCTTCGCCTGGGTCTTCCGCTCGAAGGCCCGAGACCTCCTGGAGTGCATAGGCCGCGACGAGCGGCCCGTCACCCACCAGGTCCTCGACGAACTGCCCCCGGGCGAGGGGCTGGCCCACCTGCGGAGCGTCGTGGTCGCGACCGGCTCCATGCCGCCCCGGGACGAACGGCTCATCGCCCTGGAGAAATGGATCACCGCGACGGTCCAGGTCCGCACCGACCTCGCCGAGCGCCGGATCCTGCACGGCTACGCAGTCTGGCACCACCTGCGCCGACTCCGCCGACGCCTCGGCGAAGAGCACGCCATCCGACTCCAGGACCTGAACGTGCGCTGCCACGTCACTGCGGCGGGCAACTTCCTCGATTGACTCGGCAGCGTAGGAGTCACCCCGGGGACCTGCGCCCAGACAGACCTGGAACGCTGGATGGCCAACTCCACGGTCAGCTGCCGCGACGAGACCGGCACTTCGTCCGCTGGTCGGTACAGCACCGGCATGCCCGTGACCTGGCCTACGGCACCGTCCGCTGGACCGGCCTGCTCAACACCACCGACAGCGAGAAGCGCTGGGCCGACGCCCGCCGCCGCTCTTGGCCTTGCCGCGCAGGCAACAGGCATCAGGCGGGGACTGGGCCGCCTACGCCGCCGACGTCAGCCAGCGCGCCATCCACCCGTGACGCCTGAGTGCCGATCTTCCCACCGTCAAGCACCGTGAAGGGCAGGTCATGGGGCGCAGGCCAATCCAGGTGCACCAGTTGACCGAGCTCGGGCACACTGCGCTGGTGAACGCCGATATAGCCCCGTCTCCGCAGGAACGGGCAATCCGTCATGTTGCATCGATGTCTTCCGGGACCCCGGTCGACCCTGCGCTGCGAGTGACTCTGAACTTTCACCCGGATCGCACGGTGCGCGGCCGGCCGATCCTGCTCGCGTTGGCCGAGGACGGCGTCTATCACTCGCAGTTCGTCACAGGTGCAAGCAACGGCGGCTTGACGGCCCATCCCGGGGGTGACCGGTGGCGCTGGGAGAGCCGGATCTTTGGGGGTGCGTATGACCATGCGCCCGCGCATGAGCGACCCGTCTATGGCGCGCTGAACTTCCGGCGGAAGCCGCTCGGCGGAGCGCCCCGATTCGGCTCCGCGCACTTTCGGCTGACCGATGAGGCTCTCTCGCGAGCCACGTTCTGCTACCCGGACAGCTTCTTCGAACCGTCGGCGTTCGATGTCACGGCCAGTATGTCCCTTATGGAGCTGGCTGAGGCCGATCGCCAGGACGCACTCGACGACTACATCGAGGCACAGGTGCACGGCCCGCTCGTCCTGAACCACGATGTCGAGGCATTGGTCCTGGACCCGAGCTATCGAGGAACCGTAGTAGAGGAAGCAGCCCGCAGCCTGTCATGCCCACTTGAATGGCACTCAGGGCTTCGGCTTGCCGTCGAAGAACTCGGTCGTCACCCGGACTACCGCGGACAGGAGTACGTCGACCTGGGAACCGAGATCGCCGTTGACGGCTATCTCGATCCGCGGATCATCGGTGACGCCGCACGCACCGGACTCCATGACCAGCAGGCTCTCAAGAAGGTGTGGCATTACCTGGCGCGCTTCGGGGAGTCCGAGGAACGCAACGCGTGATCAGGCAGGTATTCGGACAGTTCCAGTACCCGACTCCACCTGATGTGCAACTGTGACCGGGAAAGGGCCCTGTGTCACCCCTCCTGCGGCGGCAGCAACGAAGCCCCCAGCCTGGACCGCTGCCGCAGTACTTGCACGAACATCGCCCGCACCGACCAGCACGGGGACCAGATGCCGGCCGCCGCAGAGAACCTGCGGATGCGGGCGATGTCTCCGATGGTCCCCGAGCCGATGGCCGAGCGGCTGCGGTCCAAGGTCGAACACCTGGAGGAACTGGCCGCCCAACACTAGGACACCGCATGATCCTTGAGGAGGGGCAGGACGAGTGAGTGAGGACCGTACCGCCGAGCGCAAGAGCGTCCGGGCGGCCATCGACCGGCTGCTACTGAACTTGAACTCGTGATGTCGGCTTGCGGGGTCAAGTAGTGCGGCTCAGCTCTGGCGGGTTGGACGCCATTCGAAGGTCATGGGGCTGTCTCCAGGACTTCGCTGGGCCAGGTCTGCCGGACCTGTTCCAGCCGGTCGTGGTGCTCGTCAATCCAGTTCCCCGGCGGCCGGATCCACAGCATTGCGCTGAGCCGGTCGGGATCGTGGATCGTCACGCCCAGGGAGCGGTCTTCCTGCATGTGGATGCTCAGGCTCAGCCCGCGATCCCCGCCGATGCTCGCGCCCGTGCCGGGGGCGAGGCCGCTGAGTTCCTGCTTCCACGCGTCGAGGTCGTGCTGGAAGAGGTAGAGCTCCAGCCGGGCATCAACGAAGCTGGCGTGAGCCAGGACCGCGGCTCGGAGAACGTCGTGGCCGGTCAGCACCTCCGGCTGGAAGCGGCCGGTTACGCGCACGATGCAGCTGTCCCCGTCCGCGTCCTCCAGGTGGATCAGGTCCACCCCATCTGGTTCGGTCACCGCCGGCCTCGCTCTCTTGTGCTGGTCCGGCGTGCATCCTCCCTCATCGTCGTTCGAGCGGTGCCCGCGGCCCCGCAATCACACTTCGAAGGCCAGCCCGGTGCCCGTGTGGCAACCGTTGATCACCTCGGGACGGTACTGCAGTATCTTGAGCTTGCGCTTCACGGCCCGGGTGATCTGGCCGAGGTCGGCCGCGGCGAGGTTGCCGATGTCGCGCTTGACCAGCGACCAGACGCCCTCCTGCGGGTTGAGGTCAGGTGCGTAGGTGGGCAGTTGGAAGACGGTGAGCCACTCCGCGTTCGCGTCGATGAACTCCCTTATCCCGGCGGTCAGGTGGAGACGGACGTTGTCCCAGACCAGCACGATCGGGCCGCCGAGCTGGATGCGGGCGCGGACGATCAGGTCGCGGAAGTCCCGCCAGCCGAAGCCCTTCGGCTCGTCCTTGCGGCCCCGATACTCGCGGATCGCGTAGATCAGCCGGGACCGCTCGCCGGGCTTGTAGCAGGTCATGCCCGCCACCGACACCCTCCCGGACCCTCTGCCTCTCGCCCTCACGACCGGTGTGTGACCGACGCGGCCCCAGGTCCTGGCACGCGGCGGAGTCATTGACTGCCCGGCTTCGTCCTCGAAGACGATCCAGGCCCCGCGCTCCGCCGCGGTGCTCTTACCCGCGGCCAGGTCTCCTTCTTCCACACCTCGACCGCCGCATCGTCGCGTTCGATCCCCCGTCGGGCGGGCTGCTGCCAGCTCCAGCCGTGCCGCTTCAGCATCCGCCATGTGCCCTCGACTGTGTAGGAGACATGGAACAGTCGGCCGATCAGCGTCTCAATTCGCGCGAGCGTCCACCGCTGATCCGCCCATCCGTGAACCAGAGGACCGCGCTCCAACTCCCGCGCCAGCCTCGCGATCTGGGCATCGCTGAGTCGAGGCCTTCCCGGAGAGCCCTTCGAGAGCAGCCCGGCCTCGCCGCCCTCATGCCAGGCCCGGCGCCACCGCTCCACCGAACGCTCGCTAACCCGCAGGGCAACCGCGATCTCCGTGTTCTTCTGCCCGGCCCGGAAGCCTTCCACGGCCTGCAGCCGTAACCGCTCCCGCGCGGCTCTCTCAACGACGGTCAGCGCGCCGCCCTGTGCGTACCTCACACCCCCAGAGCTACCGGTGTCCACAACCAACTGTCAGGCGAACGACCCCGACATCACTCAATCAAGTTCAGTAGCCGACACCCCGTTGCGGTCCGACGGCGACCTGACCGTCGTCTCGCTCGCAGCCGAGCCTGACGTTAAGCGGCACGTGCTCACTCACATGCACACCGATCTTAAGGACGAGGTCCACGCTCGCGTCCGGGCTCAGGGCCAGGTCCCCGACAGCGGGCGCAAGCTGCGGCAGGAACTGAAGGAGGCCAAGGAACGGCTGACCGAGGTGCTTGCTGAGAACAAGTGGCTGAAGGCCGAGGCCGACGTCTTCGTCCGGATCATCAACGTCCTGGAGATGGGGAACGACCAACTCAAGGGACAGCAGGGCCGCAGCGGCACGGCGATTTCGATCGTCGGGCCTTGATAGGCAACTGTCCCTCATCGGTGGTGGGCCCCGGCGTCGCCGGGACCCACCGCGAGCGGGGACATTCGCCGCTCCATTCCGGCCACAGCGTCGTTTCACAGGCATGACGATGATCGGCAGACATTTTCACGATGCCCTCGTGGCCATCAACTGGGCCCGGTCAGCGGCTGGCTGGCCCTGGCCGCGGTCCTGATCGCCGTCAATGCCCTGCGGCTCAACGAGCGGCAGCACCAGGACACCGAGATCAAACCGGCCCGGCTGGTCACCCTGATCCCCGAGGCACACCATCGCACCCTCAGCGGCCGACTGCACGTACTCCTGCCCGTCACCAACGACGCTGACGAGCCGATCGTTGACCCACGGCCTCTGGTCTACCTCCAGGCCGGCGACGGCAGTCGTACGGCGGTGACGTACGGTCTGTGCGGAGCCCGAGGAACACGCCGAGTACCGCATCGTCGGAGGCGACAGCCAGCAGTTCGGCCTCCACTTCCCCGCTGATCCCGAGCCGACCGAGGACACCCCGCTGGTGTACGTGGGTAGGGCGGCTTTCAGTGGCCCCATCAAGGCGAGTCCAACTGGCCCCGGTTTGTTGACGATGCGTGAAATCGCGCGGTGTGAAGTGGCCCCGTAGGGCGGATCGATCTGGGACCACCGGAGGCGGTGGACGTGGAACGGGGGGCTGACGCCAGTGCGTTCGATCCCGCGGATGACGGCGCCGTCGAGACCACGGCACTGCCTGCCGCTAGGGTCTGGGCATGGTCAAACACGTGCCGTTCACCGGCGGTGAGAAGGAAAGTCTGCACACCGCTTTGGATCGACACCGCGACGCGGTCCTGTGGAAACTCGAAGGACTCGACGATGACCAACTTCGCCGTCCGGTGACACCGTCGGGTGCGAGTCCACTCGGGCTGCTCAAGCATCTGGCCGGTGCCGAACTCGGTTGGTTCTGCCTCACGTTCGGCCACGCGTGTGACCCTCTTCCCTTCGACGTCGAGGGCGACGAGGCATCCGACTGGCACGTGGGTGCTGACGAGGCGGCCAAGGACATCCTGGACTTCTACGTCCGCGCCCGGACCGCGGCAGACGAGGCGATCGAGAGCCTTGACATCGACGCCACCGGCACCGCGTTCGCGTTCTTCGACGGCGCGACCGTCTCACTGCGTTGGGCACTGATCCACATGCTTGAGGAAGTCGCCCGGCATGCGGGCCATGCTGACGTCATGCGTGAGTCCATCGATGGTTTCACCGGAGATCATAACTGGGGTTGACACAGCTACCGGTCGAGGCATCGCCCCGCTCGGCTCGCAGTCCTTTGTGGTCAGGGAACCCGGAACAGTCTGCGACAGCTGGCGATCGTCCGCTCTTCGGTCCCGGCGGGCGCGTCGGTCATGGCGTCCAGCAGTTGTTGGAGGCCGGGGCGGACGGGCTGCGTGGCGCGGCGGCGTGCGGGGCGCGGCGCAGCCCCTTGACCCGGCGCCGGCCTGCGGCGGGCAGACCGGCCTGCTGCGGGGTGATCCTCGCGCGGCGGCTGGTGAGGAATTCGCGGACCTCGCTTCGGTTGTCCATGTCCTCGAGGCTACGACGGTCCCCGTGCGGCAGAGGTGTCCTGACAGTACGCGTAACGGGGGGTCCTTCCACACGGCGGTGAACTGCGGTTTCGTCGATCGCGGGCCGACCGGGCGGCCGGCCGTCCCTCCGGTGGCGCACACCGCGGCCGTGGGGCGGAATGGAGGCGATGCCCGGCCCCCGTCACCACCGGCGGCCCGCGGGGCGTCAGCGGAGAGGAGCTCTCGATGCCGGAGAACAAGCAGCCCGGGGGGCCGCGTGACCAGTTCGGGGATCTCGCCCCGGCGCTGGCCGGATACGGCGAGGACGTGCTGTTCGGGCAGGTGTGGGAAGGCGACGACGGAAGGAATCATGCGCGCAACTGTGCTTCACGCCCCCCGCGACGTCCGCGTCGAAGACGTGCCATCGCCGTGTCCCGCCACGAGCCGCGCCAGAAGCTGGCCCGCGAGTTCGGCGCCACCGACATCGTCGCCGAGCGCGGCGAGGAAGGCGTCGCCCGGGTCGAGGAGCCCACCGGCGGCGGGCCCGCATCGGTGCGCGCCTTCCTGCCCGACCTCATCCAGCGGGTGCTGGGGGGCCGGATCAACCCGGGCAAGGTCTTCGATCTTCGCCTGCCGCTGGAGAAGGCCGCCGAGGGCCACCAGGCCATGGACGAGCGCCGCGCCATCAAGTCCCTCCCGCTCCCCTGACC
>NZ_SMKI01000344.1 GCF_004348415.1 Streptomyces hainanensis | reverse complement strand
GGCGGGGCGGCTGCTGCCGCCCGAGTTGTTGACGGCGAGCGCGCCGGTCGGTGGCCCGGCGGGGGAACCGGCGTTCGGCGAGCGGGTGCCGCAGCAGCGGTGCGCGGAGGAGCAGTTGCGGTCGGTCACCGCGGGCACGCTGGAACTGCTGTCGGTCGTGGGGCAGTTGGTGGAGCGGACGCGGGCGGCCGGGGAGTTGCGGGCCGATGTCACGGTGGCCGACCTGATGTTGGTGATAGCCACCACGCCGCCGCGCATCGAGGACCCGGCGCGGCAGTCGGCGGCCGCGGAGCGGCTGTTGGAGATATTGCTCCAGGGCCTGCGGGCCGGCCGCGGGTGGGAGCGGTGACCCACGGACGGGTGGTTCTCGGGTAAGTCCGGCTGAACGGCGCGTTTCCTGTGGCACCCTGAGCGCTGTCGCTGACACCACTGTAAATACGAGGGCTTGCCGCATGGTCGTTGAGGGGCAGGACGACGATTCCAAGGTTCCACGACAGCGTCTGGAGAGTCCGGACGAGGAGTCTTCGGCGTCGGCCGATCTCGCGCTGGTCGATCGGATGCGTCGGGGTGATCCGGGGGCGTACGACGAGTTGTACCGCCGCCACGCGGGTGCCGTGCGTCGATACGCGCGGACCTGCTGTCGGGACGCGGACACGGCTGACGACCTGACCAACGAGGTGTTCACGGCCACCCTGCAGGCGGTGCGGCGCGGGGCCGGTCCCGACACGGCGGTGCGGGCCTATCTGTTGACCTCGGTGCGGCGGGTCGCGGCGGACTGGGCGCGCACGGCCCGGCGGGAGCAACTCGTCGAGGACTTCGCGGTGTTCGCGGTGTCGGCGCGGTCGACGCAGTCGACGGGTGGGGCGGCGTTGGCGGTCGCCGCGGACGTGCGGGCCATGCGGGCGGCCGAGGAGTCCATGGCGGTGCGGGCGTTCCGCAGCCTGCCGGAGCGCTGGCAGACGGTGCTGTGGCACACGGCCGTGGAGGACGCGTCGCCGCGTGACGTGGCGCCGCTGCTCGGGCTGACGCCCAACGCCACGGCGGTGTTGGCGCACCGGGCCAGGGAGGGTCTGAAGCAGGCGTATCTCCAGGCGCACGTGAGCCGGGCGTTGACGGACGGCGGGGAGTGCGCGCGCTTCGCGGACCGGCTGGGCGCCTACGCCAGGGGCGGCCTGCGGACGCGCGCCGAGCGGGGGTTGCGGAAGCACCTCGAGCAGTGCGCGCGGTGCGCGGTGGCGGCTTCCGAGGTGCGGGACCTCAACGACCACATCCGCGTGGTGCTGCCGATCGCGGTGATCGGCTGGTTCGCGGCGGACTCCTCGCTCAAGGGCGCCGGGCTGTGGCTGGGCGCGGCGGGGGCCGGCGCCACGGCCGGTTCGGCGGCCGCGGCCGGCGGGGCCGGCGGCGGCGCGGCCGCCGAGGGGCTCGGCGCGCCGGTGAAGGCCGGCATCGCGTCGGGTGTGGTGGTCTCGGCGGTGGCGGCGGTGCTGGCGATGGCGTTGATGGGCTCCGATCCCGAGGATCGGGCCGCGCCGCCACCGGACGATCCGGCGCCGGCCGAGCCGACGCCACGGCCCGAGCCGTCGTCCGAACCGGTCGCGGAACCGGAGCCGATGCCGGAGCCGGAGCCGGAGCCGGCAGCAGAACCGGAACTGTCGGTGCCGGAACCGTCCCGGCCCGAGCCGACGCCCGAGCCCTCGCCCGTCCCCGAGCCGACCCCGGAGCCCGAGCCCGCGCCGCCGCCCGTTCCCGAGCCGACGGCGGAGCCGGCACCACCGGAACCGCCGCCCGCGCCCTACGAGTTGCGGCGCCTCGCCTTCGACATCACCGGCGACGACACCGCGCCGACGGTGCGGCTGACCGACAGCAGCCCGATCTGGCAGCGGGACGACCTGACGATCGGCGGCCGGCCGCACGACCACGGCATCACGGTCGGCGCCTGGTCCTCCGTCACCATCGACCTCAACCTGACCTGCGTCACCTACCAGGCCCTGGTCGGCATCGACGACATGATGGCCGGCTTCGGCTCGGCCGTCTTCAGCGTCTACGGGGACGACCGGAAGCTGTGGGAGTCCGACGTGGTGTCCGGCGGCGAGGAGGCGGTCCCGATGAGCGTCCCGCTCAGCGGCGTCGAGACCCTCCGCCTCGACGTCCACGGCGAAGGCTGGCTGGGCGCGGCCGCCGTGGCGGACTGGGCCGACTCCGAGATCAACTGCCAGTGACGGTTGCCTGGCCGGCAGGGCAACCCGACAGCCGGCGGCCGGCGAAGCCGGTTGCCTGGCCGGCAAGGCAACCCGACGGCCGGCGCAGCGGGTCGCGGCGCGGGCCGCGCGACCGGCCCTACGGGCCGGAATACTCCGACGGCTCGGCGAGCCGGCCAGCCTGAATCGACCGACCCTGCGGGCCGGTTGCCGGTTGCCTGGCCGGCAAGACAACCCGACAGCCGGCGGCCGGCGCAGCCGGTCGCGGCGGGGACGCGCAACCGGCCCAACGGGCCGGAACCAACCCGAGGCTCGGCCAGCCGGCCAGCCTGAATCGACCGGCCCAGCGGGCTGGGGGCCCGCGGCCGGCAAGGCAACCGAACCGGCCCTACGGGCCGGAACAGTCCGGAGGGTCGGCGAGCCGGCCGGCCTTGGCGGTAGGGCAACCCGACAGCCGGCGAAGCCGGTCGCGGCGCGGGCCGGGCGGTCCGGGACGGCCGCAGGCCGGTTTGGCCGGCGCGGCCGGTGGTCTGGCCGGCCCTGCGGGCGGCGAGCGCGGGCCGGCCTCTACGAGGGCCAAGCGACCGGCGCAGCGGCAGGGGCCGTGGCCTGACCCACCAGGCCACGCCCGCGGCTTGCGACGCCGGTCGGGCGCGGCGCGGCGCCGGCCAGGACAACCGACACAACCGGCGCGGTGGGCCGAAGGGCCCCACGGGGGCCTCCCGCTGGCGCGGCCCATGGCCTGACCGGCCGGCCGGGCCGTCCACGGAACCCACGACGCCGAGGCCTCGCCTAGCTAGACCCTGTCCGGGCGGTCTTCTTCGGGCCCGCGCCTCCCCCAGCCATGGGCCCCACGGACGAAGTCCGGGGGAGCACCGCATCCGACGCCGCAGGCCGACAGCCGGCGGCCAGCGGCGCTGGCGCGGGCCCGGTCCCGCCGCCCTCGGGTGGTCGGGAAGCCCTGCCGGCCAGGTAACCGGCTACAGCGTCACGCCGCTCGTGACCGCGCGGGGGTCGCGGTTGCCCTCGGCGGTCCAGCAGGAGCCGCGGCGGGTGAGGAGGCGGCGGAGCCAGATCTCGGTGGAGACGAGTTCGGCGAGGCCGTCGAGCGGCAACCGCTCGCCCTCGGACGCCGCCCGGAGCGCCTTGCGGACGACGCGGGCCTCGATCAGGCCCGCGTCGGCGAGCAGGGGCGCGTCGAAGAGGTTCACCAGGGTGCCGATATTGGCTCGAAGTCCCGCGCGCACGGATTCTGTTCCCGACGCGAGGGTGGTGGCGCCCCAGCCGGGCGGCAGCGCGCGCACCCCCGCACCCTCCAGCACAGCGCGCAACACGTCGGCACGCGCCCCCGGCTGCACCCGGAGACTCTCGGGCAACGCCTGGCAGGCCCGCACCACCTGGTTGTCGTAGAAAGGGGCGTGCAGCCGCTGGTGCCTGACCTCGGCGGCCTGCTCGAACACCCGGTGGTCGGCGGCGTGGCGGGCGAGCACGGCGCGGGCCCGCTGCTCGCCCGGACGTGAGGTGGCCGAGGTGGATCGTGGCCTGGCGGCGGCCGCTTCGAGCCGAATCGATACTTCGGCCAGCGCCTCTCCGGTCAGCCAGCGGGCCGCCGGGCCGGGCCGGCACCAGGCCAGCGCGGCGAGGGACGCGCCGAGCGCGCCGTCTCCGAGGAGCGCGTCGTCCGCGTCGTCCACCGGCTGGCGCAGCAGCACGGCGGCCGACGACAGGCCCTCGGGATAGGGGGTGCGGGCCAGCCGCCTGGCGGCCCGGTAGACGGTGAACGGCACCAGCATGCCCCCGCCGCTCGCCTTGGCCAGCGCGGTGACCGGCCGTACCAGGTGCCGGCGTCTGCGGTCGAGCAGCAGGTCGGCGAGGCGGGCGGGGTGCGCGTCGAGCACCTGGCGGGCGCCGTGTCCGACCAGGTGGTCGGCGCTGCCGGCGGCCAGCCGGTGTCGGTGCCGGGCGGCGGTGACCAGCGAGGGCCCTGGCTCGTCGGTGAGCGGGCCGTTCTCCAGGTCGGCGTAGGGCAGCGCCTCGTCGCCGGCCGCGACCACCACGTGGTGGAGCCGCGGGTTCTCGGCGATGGCGCGGGCCCGCTCCAGCTCGGCGGTGCGCGCGACGCCGGTGGGGCCGCCGTTCGCGCTGAGGTCGTTGAAGGTGACGGCGAGCAGCCGCTCGCCGGCCTGGGTGGCGCCGGTGCCGTAGACGGTGCCCGGCATCCCCGGCAGGCCGGCGGCGAGCAGCGCCAGGGTGGCCGAGGCGCTGCCGCCCGAGAGGTCGGCGCCGACGCCGGGGGCCGGCTCGGGGCCGAAGCGCGCGGCGCGCCGGTCGGCGGGGCCCATACCGGGCACCGGGCCCGCGTCGCGCTCCGGCGCGTGCCGGGGTGCCGCGAGCCGGGTGCGGACGGCCTCGACCAGCGCGTCCCTGACGCCGGAGACGGCGGCCTCCCGCTCCACCGGGGGCGCGGCGACGACCAGGGGCGCGGTGGGTTCGTAGCCGACGACGTCCCGGCTGCCGCCCTCGCGCAGCATCAGCGCGTGCCCCTGCGGCACCCGGTGCACGCCCCGGTAGGGGGTGCCGTTGCCCAGCGCCTCGGGGGCCTCCGGGCAGGCGAGCAGCGCGGCCAGGTGCGGGACGTCGAGTTGGGCCTCGGTGAGGTCGGCGAGCGGCAGGGCGGCGGTGGCGTACGCGGAGCCGCCGGCCCAGTCGGTGTGGAAGACGGGGCGGGTGCCGGCCAGGTCGGCCGGGATGACGGTGCGGCGGCCGAAGCGGGCGATGGCGGTGTAGCTGCCGGGCCAGGTGGTGAGCTGGCGGAGTGCGCCGGCGCGCGCGGAGAGGAGCGAGCGGCGCAGGGTGGCGTCGTCGGCGCCGCAGTAGCCGAAGACGGCGAGGTGGGTGTCGCCGTCGGCGTACACCAGGCGGATCTCGTCCGCGCGCCAGTCGCCGACCGCCCAGAGCGGGTCGGGCCCCTCCCACAGGAGGTGCGCGCCCAGCGGTTGGATGTCCTGGGCAGCGCTGGCAGAGGCCCCGCACCACCCGACCAACCACCGCATCGCCGCCTCCCCCACGGAAGAAACTACGGAAGAACCCATCTGAACCGCGTCGTCGTTGAGGCCCATGCTGCCATGCGTCCGACGGGAAGGGAGCATGCCGGGGAGGTAGTTCGCCGCATGTGGCGTGCCACATCACGAACTACCTGATCACAGAGGCCGGTTGGCGTGAGGGGCACGCGAGAGCGCCCGGCCGGCCCGGCGGGTCGTCGGTGGCGAACCGACGCTATTCGGCCAAACTCTGGCCGGAGAACGGCTCATGAGGCGGGCGCCCCTGGGCAGGAGACGTTGTGGTCCGGGAGACGCTGTCCGCCTCCCGGACCAGGCCGCCGTCCGCGGGGAATGAGACAGCGGCTTCCCCCGGCCCGCTTGTGCCTTCAGGGGTGCTGCCCCGAGGCGGCGAGCCGACCCACGCGGTACACATCGAATCGCCGCCCCACCGCACTGCCCAGAGCGCACACCCGGGCGCACGGCCACATGCCCGGAGCACAATCCCCTGGCGTAGAAGCGCTCGTACGCGCGTACGGTCACAAATCCGCCATCCGGGATCCACCCCCTTAACGGTCAGCAGGCACCGAACTACGCTGGGTTGGCGGAGGCACGGAAAGCCCCGCGCTGGTCGTGGGGCTGCCGTTGGTGTGTCAGGGGTACGCGCATGTCCAGGGAGCCACGCGGGCCGAACGAGAAGCTAGGGGCAGTTCTCGCTCTTGCGGGAATCAGCAACGCGGGTCTAGCTCGCAGAGTCAACGATCTCGGGGCCCAACGGGGATTGACGCTGCGGTATGACAAGACATCCGTCGCCCGCTGGGTGACCAAAGGCATGGTGCCACAGGGCTCGGCCCCCCATCTGATAGCCGCCGCCATCAGCAGCAAGCTGGGGCGGCCCGTGCCGTTGCACGAGATCGGGCTCGCGGACACGGACCCGGCCCCCGAGGTGGGCCTGGCCTTCCCGCGTGACGTGCCGAGCGCCGTCGAGTCGGCCACCGAGCTGTACCGTCTCGACGTCACGCCGGGCAAGGGGATCTGGCAGTCCCTCGCCGGCTCGTTCGCCGTCACCGCCTACGCCACGCCCGTCTCGCGCTGGCTGATCAGCCCGGCGGACGCGTCGGTGGCCAGGGAGGCGCCGGCGCCGCAGGAGGGCACGTTCGGCCGGGTCGGCCACACGGACGTGTCCAAGCTGCGCGAGGCCGCCGAGGAGGCCAGGCGCTGGGACTCCAAGTACGGCGGCGGGGACTGGCGTTCGTCCATGGTGCCGGAGTGCCTGCGGACGGACGCGGCGCCGCTGCTCCTCGGCAGCTACAGCGACGACGTGGGCCGTTCGCTGTTCCGCGCCACCGCCGAGCTGACCAGGCTGGCCGGCTGGATGGCGTTCGACACCGGGCAGCAGGAGGCCGCCCAGCGCTACTACATCCAGGCGCTGCGGCTCGCCAGGGCGGCGGCCGACGTGCCGCTCGGCGGGTACGTGCTGGCGTCGATGTCGCTCCAGGCCACCTACCGCGGCTTCGCCGAGGAGGGCGTCGACCTGGCGCAGGCCGCGCTGGAACGCAACCGGTCGCTGGCCACCGCCCGCACCATGAGCTTCTTCCACACGGTCGAGGCGAGGGCGCTGGCCAAGGCGAACGACGCGGCGGGCTGCGGCCTGGCGCTGTCCGCCGCCGAGGGCTGGCTCGAGCGGTCGAGGGAGGGGGACGGCGACCCGGGCTGGTTGGACTTCTACACGTACGACCGGCTGGCCGCCGACGCCGCCGAGTGCTACATCGACCTCAAGGTGCCGGGTCAGGTACGGCGGTTCACCGCGCAGGCCCTCTCCGAGCCGACCGAGGAGTTCGCCCGTTCACACGGCCTGCGGCTGGTGGTCGGGGCGGTCGCCGAGCTGGAGTCGGGGAACCTGGACGCGGCCTGCGCGGTCGGCGCCCGGGCCGTGGAGGTCGCCGGCCGCATATCGTCGGCCCGCACCACCGACTATGTCCGTGACCTGCTCAGCCGCCTGGCGCCCTACCAACACGAACCGCTGGTCAAGGAGTTGCAGGAGCTCGCACGCCCGCTCCTGACCGCTCCGGCATGATGTCGCACATGACAGCGGCACAGGCTCGGCGTTTCGTGTACGACTGCGACGTGCTGGTGGTCGGCGGCGGGATCGTGGGGCTGGCCACCGCGCACGCGCTGCGCGCGGCCCGCCCCGGCCTCGCCGTCACCGTGTTGGAGAAGGAACCGCGGCTCGCCGCGCACCAGAGCGGCCGCAACAGCGGGGTGATCCACAGCGGCGTCTACTACCGGCCCGGCTCTATGAAGGCGCGGTTCGCGGTGCGGGGCGCGGCGGAGCTCAGGAAGTTCTGCGCCGAGCACGGCATCCCGCACGCGGCGCCCGGCAAGCTGATCGTCGCCACCACGGCGGACGAGCTGCCGCGGCTGCACGAGCTGGCCCAGCGGGCCAGGCGGAACGGCGTGCCGGTGCGGGAGTTGGGCCAGGCGCAGATGGCCGAGTACGAGCCGGGGGTGCACGGCATCGCGGCGCTGCGGGTGTTGACCACCGGGCAGACCGACTTCGCCGCGGTGGCGCGGCGGTTCGCGGAGTTGGTGGAGGTGCGGCGGAGCGCCGAGGTCGTCGCGGTCGACCGACGGCCCGGGCTCGGCGTCGCGGTGCGGACGGCGCGCGGCGAGGTGCTGCGCGCCAGGGCGCTCGTCAACTGCGCGGGTCTGTACGGCGACCGGATCGCCCGGCTGGCCGGCGACGACCCGGGGTTGCGGATCGTGCCGTTCCGCGGCGAGTTCTACCGGCTGCGGGCGGAACGCGCGCACCTGGTGCGCGGCCTGGTCTACCCGGTGCCCGACCCGGCGTTCCCGTTCCTCGGCGTCCACCTGACGAGGGGCCTCGACGGCGAGGTGCACATCGGGCCCAACGCGGTGCTCGCGCTGGCCCGCGAGGGCTACGACTGGCGCACGGTCCGGCCGGGGGAGCTGGCCGACGCGCTGGGCTACCCGGGGCTGTGGCGGATGGCGGCCCGCCACTGGCGGGCCGGGGCCGGCGAGTTGCTGCGGTCGCTCTCCAAGCGGGCCTTCACGGCCGCGGTGCGGCGGCTGCTGCCGGTCGTCACCGAGGACGACCTCCTCCCGTCCCCGGCGGGCGTCCGTGCCCAGGCCGTCCTGCCGGACGGCAGCCTCGCCGACGACTTCCACATCACCGAGGCCCCGCACACGGTCCACGTGCTGAACGCGCCCTCGCCCGCGGCGACCGCCTGCCTCCCGATCGCGAACGAGATCGCCGGCCGGACGCTGCGGCATCTGCGGTAGAGGGGGACCCCACCCACC
>NZ_SMKI01000343.1 GCF_004348415.1 Streptomyces hainanensis | reverse complement strand
GGATAAGAGACAGTGCCACAGGTGTCGTGGGGCGGGTGGCGAACTCGCGGATCAGGCGGCGGGTGACGCCGGGTGCCAGCAGCCCGTCGCCGGTGGCGACCACGCGGACCGCGGCCAGGATGTCGTCCAGCGCCATGTCCTTGACGAGGAAGCCGGCCGCGCCGGCGCGCAGCGCGCCGTAGACGTAGTCGTCGTCGTCGAAGGTGGTGAGCACGATCACGTGCGCCGGGCTCGGGCCCTCCACGATCCGGCGGGTGGCCTCGATGCCGTCCATGCCCGGCATCCTGATGTCCATCACCACCACGTCGGGCGCCTCGCGCTCCGCGAGCCTGACGGCCTCGGCGCCGCCGCCCGCCTCGCCGACGACCGTCAGGTCGGGCGCCTCGGCCATGACCATCCGCAGCGCTGTCCTGACCAGCGGCTGGTCGTCGACGAGCAGCACCCTGATGGGGGCACCTCCCGGGTCCCCGGGCCCGGGGGAGGTCATCGCACGCCCTCGGGCACGGGCAGCCGGGCGGTGACCCGGAAGCCGCCATCGCCGAGCGGCCCGGCCGTGAACTCGCCGTGCAGCAGGGCGATCCGCTCCCGCATGCCGATCAGTCCCCAACCGGTGGCGCCCGTCCCGCCGGTCCCTTCCCCAGCGTCCAGCACCTCGATGGCCAGCTCCTCCCCGCTCCTCCTGTCCACCGTCACCTGGCAGGTGGCGGTGCCGGCGTGCCGCACCACGTTGGTGACCGCCTCCTGGATGATCCGGTAGGCCGAGACGTCGATCTCCGGCGGCAGCGGACCTGGATCGCCGAGCCAGCGCACGTCCACCCGGACCCCGGCCGCCGTCGTCGAGGCGGCGAGCCGGTCCACGTCGGCCAGGCCGAGCCCCGGGGTGAGCGGCGCGGCGCCCGGCTCCGACCTGCGCAGCGCGCCGAGCATCCGGCGCAGCCCCGAAAGGGTCTCCCGGCCGGCGGTCTCGATCTCCCCCAACGCGGCCCGGGCCAGCGCCGGTTGGGTGTCGATGACGCGGCCGGCCGCGCCGGCCTGGAGGGCGATCACGCCGATGCTGTGCGCCACCATGTCGTGCAGTTCGCGGGCGATCCGCAGCCGCTCGGCCGTCACCGCCTGGGCGGCGGCCTGGGCGCGTGCCGCCTCGGCGTGCTCGCGGGCCTGCCGGGCCGCGCCACCGAGCAGCGCGGCGACCACGGCGGTCAGCGCCACGGCCAGCTCGGCCGAGATGCCGGCCGGCCAGCCGGACAGCAGCCGGACCGTCACGAAGCCGACGAGGGTGGCCAGCGAGAGGCCGAGGGCGACGTTGCCGGTGCGGCGCGGCCCGGCGGCCGCCACGAAGTAGAGGGCGACGTCCACCGCGAGGAACTGGGCCATCGGTATCTCGCCGACGCTCAGCGGGATCGTCGCGATGACGGAGCCGGTGAGCAGCAGGGCGAGCGCTATCACCGGGCGGCGGTCGAGCCGGCGGGCGCCGGCGATCGTCACCAGGGTGGCCACCAGCAGGAACAACATGCCGTCGTAGCGGTAGAGCAGCACGCCCGGCAGCACGCTCGGCTGGCTCTCGCCAGGCAGCCGGATCCGCATCAGGAAGGTGAGCGCGGCGCCGACGGCCCAGGCGAGGAGGGTCCAGTGGCCCGGTGGCAGGCCCCTGAACCGTGGGGAGGACGAGGTGCGCGGCATGGCCCGATGGTAGGCGGCGCCCGGTGGCCGGGCATCGGCCCAGGGTCGTACACCCATGGATGACAGCGGCGGCGGCGATTGTCGGCGGTGGGCCGATGCGGGGAGCGGGTCGCCGACGGCAGCGTGGACGGCGTGATCGAAGTCAACGAACTCACCAAACGGTACGGAGGCACCACGGCCGTCAACGGCCTGACCTTCACCGTCAGGTCCGGCCGGGTCACCGGCTTCCTCGGCCCCAACGGCGCCGGCAAGTCGACCACCCTGCGGCTGATCCTGGGGCTGAACGCCCCCACGTCCGGAACCGTCACCGTGCACGGGCGCCCGTTCCGTGACCACCGGCGCGGGCTGCGGCACGTCGGCGCGCTGCTGGACGCGGGCGACGTGCACGGCGGGCGCACCGCCCGGGCCCACCTCACCGCGCTGGCCGTCGCCAACCGGATCCCCCGCACCCGGGTCGCCCAGGTGCTGGCCGAGGTCGGACTCTCCGGCGCGGCCGGGCGCCGCATCGGCGGCTTCTCGCTCGGGATGCGGCAGCGCCTCGGCATCGCGGCGGCCCTGCTCGGCGATCCGCCCGTGCTGCTCTTCGACGAGCCGCTGAACGGACTCGACCCGGAGGGCGTGCAATGGGTGCGTGGTCTCTTTCGCGGGCTGGCCGCCGAGGGCCGCACCGTGTTCGTCTCCAGTCATCTGATGTCCGAGATGGAGCACACGGCCGACGAGTTGGTGGTCGTGGGGCGCGGGGAGCTGATCGCGGCGGAGAGCCTGCCCGAGTTCGCGGCCCGCGGCGGTTCGCACAGCGTGACCGTGGTGACGCCGGAGCCGGCGGCGCTGGCGGCCGCGTTGACCGCCGAGGGCGGCACGGTGCGGGAGGCGGACGGCGTCCTCTCGGTGACCGGACTGAAGGCGGCCGCGATCGGCGAACTCGCCCTCCGGCAGGGCGTCCCGCTGCACGAACTCACCCCCCGCGCCTCGCTCGAGGAGGCATTCATGGAACTCACCGCCGACCGCGTCGAGTACACCGCCGGAGGTGCCCGATGACCGCCGCCACCCTCCCCGTGGCCGAGCCGCGCGCCCGGTTCGTGGACCTGCTGGCCGCCGAGTGGCTCAAGTTCTGGTCGCTGCGCTCCACGCCGTGGTTCCTGCTGCTCGCCGGGCTCGCCGTCGTCGGCTTCAACGTCGGCTCCGCCTATGACCACTACCGCAACTGGCAGTACTACGACGCCGAGTCGCAGGCGAACTTCGTCGCCAACGGGTTGCCGTTGGTCGACGCGTTCACCTCGAACGCCGAACTCATCCTGCTGCTGGCCACCAGCGCCCTCGGCGCCCTGGCCGTCACCGGCGAGTACGGCAGCGGCTCGATCCGCACCACCTTCGCGGCCGTGCCGGCCCGCGGCTCGGTGATGGCGGCCAAGGCGTGTGTGGTGGCGGTGGTGCTGACGGCGTTCGGCGCGGTGGTCGCGGGGGTCTCGTTCTGGTTGTCGCAGGCGCTCCTGTCGGCGCGCGACGCCGGGGTGTCGATCGACCATCCCGGCGCGTGGCGTGTGGTGGTGGCCTCCGCGCTGCTCGCACCGGTGAGCGGGCTGGTGGGCGCGGCCATCGGCGCCGTCGTCCGGCACAGCGCCACGGCCGTCATCGGCGGCGTGGTGGTGCTGCCGCTGCTGCCGACGTTCTTCAGCGAGGGCCGCTACTGGTCGGCCACCATCCGGCACGCCCTTCCCGAGCGCGCCTGGCGGGAGCTGACCAGGACGGTCGACTGGGGCGGGACTCCCTACCCGATGACGACGGGCGGCGCGTGGACGGTCTACGCGGTGTGGGCGGCGGTGGCCTTCGTGCTGACGGTGGTCGCGGTCCGGCACCGCGACCAGTGAGCGGCGGTCCGCGTCAGTCGGCCAGGCCGTTCTGCAGGACCGTCAGCGCGCGGTCCAGGACGTCGACCACGTCCACCTCCGCGTGGTGCTCGGCCACGTGCAGCATCGCCTCGGTGAGGCCGCCGAGCACGGCGCCCATGAAGACCCGGATCTCCAGGTCCTCGGGGCGCCGGCCGGTCCGCTCGGCGAGCACCCGGGTGAGCATGCCGCTGGTGTCGGCGACCGACTCGTGCAGCCTGGCGCGGATCGACGGCACCGTGGCGATGAGCCGCATCCGCCTGGCGATCTCCTCCGGCGCCTCGGGCGAGGCGTACAGCTGCTCGATCGTCTGCCGCAGCGCCTCGCGGAGCGAGGCCAGCGGCGGCTCCCCGGCCGGGCGGGCGCGCAGCGCGGCCTCCACGATCGGGTCCTCCTCGTCGCTGAGGACGATGTCCTCCTTGGTCGGGAAGTAGCGGAAGACGGTGCTCGGCGAGACGTCGGCGGCCGCGGCGATCTCGTCGACCCGGGTCGCCTCGAAGCCACGCTCCTCGAACAGCCGGTAGGCGGCCCGGCGGATGGCCTGCCGGGTGCGGATCTTCTTCCGTTCGCGGAGGCCGGTGCCGGGCTGGGGTGCGGTGGGCATGCGGATCATTCTCGGGTACGCGCCCTGGGCGGTGCCACGTCCCGGCCGGGCAGCAGCCAGCCGGCGACCGCGGCGCCGGCCGCCGCGATCAGCGCGGTGGCGAACAGCACCAGGCCCATGCCGTGCAGGAACGCGGCGTCGGCCGAGTCGGCGAGCCGGGGCAGGCCGGCCCGGTCGGCCACCAGATGGGCGGCGACGACGGACTCCCTGGCGGCGTCCGCCGTGGTGGCCGGCAGCCCGCCGGTGTCGAGGTCGGCGCGGTAGCCCTCGGCGAGCAGGCTGCCGAGCAGGGCCACCCCGACGGCGCCGCCCACCTGCCGGATCGTCATCAGCAGCCCTGAGCCGGTGCCCGCGGCGTCGGTCGGCAGTGCGCCGAGCGCCGTGTCCATGGAGGGGATCAGCGCCAGGCCGACGCCGAGGCCGGTGACCGTCAGCCAGGTGGCGGTCAGCCCGTACCCGGAGCCGGTGTCGGTGGTGGCGCCGAGCACGCCGGCGAAGGCGAGCAGCGCGAGGCCGGTGGCGACGGTGAAGCGCGGCCCGAGGAGCCGGTTCAGCGGCTGGCAGCCGCGCGCCGCCACCAGCAGCCCGCCCATCAGCGGCATGATCCGCAGCCCGGTGCCGAAGGAGTCGTGGCCCTGGACGGCCTGGAGGTACTGGGGCACGACGAACAGCAGACCGGCCATGGCGAAGCTGGCCACCGTGCCGATCAGGGTGGCCCAGCGGAAGCCGGGGTTGGCGAGCAGGCCGAGGCCGAGCACCGGCTCGGCGCGGCGCCGGTCGCGGAGGTGGAGCCAGGCGAGCGGCGGCAGCGCGCCGACGAGCGCGCCCAGCGTCAGCACGTCGTTCCAGCCCCTGGCCGGGCCCTCGATGACGCCGTAGACCAGCAGGCCGAGGCCGCCGACGCCGAGCAGGATGCCGAGCGGGTCGAGCCGGGGCGCGGCCGGGTTGCGGCTCTCGGGGAGCAGCAGCAGGCAGGCCGCGATGCCGGCGGCCACCAGCGGGACGTTGAGCAGGAAGATCGAGCCCCACCAGTAGTGGTCGAGCAGCAGCCCGCCGAGCAGCGGCCCGAGCGGCATGCCGGCGGCCAGCGCCGCGGTGAGCGCGGCGACGGCGCGGCCGCGCTCCTCGGGGCCGAAGACGGTGGGCAGCACGGCCAGCGCGAGCGGAGTGATCAGCGCGGCGCCGAGGCCCATGGCGGCGCGCGCCGCGATCAGCGCGCCGGGATCGCCGGCCAGGGTGCCGGCGAGCGAGCCGACCAGCATGATCGCCAGGCCGGCCACCAGCATGCGGCGCCGGCCGAACCGGTCGCCGAGCAGCCCGGCCGGGAGCATGCAGGCGGCGAAGACGACGAGGAACGCGTCGACGATCCACTGCTGCTCACTGCTGCTCGTGCCGAGGTCGGCGGCGAGGGTGGGCAGCGCCACGTTGAGGATCGTGGTGTCGAAGCCGAGCACCAGCATCGCGAGCACCAGCGCGCCGAGCGCCCACCAGCGGCGGGCGTCGAGCGTCGTGTCCGCCGGCGTCGTGGCCGCGGTCATGGCAAACCTCCGAGAGTCGCTATCAAGTGATAGTGACCCTCAGAAGAGTGCGACTGTCAAGTTGTCGTGCGGAACCCGGTCATCCGTGCTGGTAGGCCACCAGCGAGATCCCGACGTAGTGGACGACGAACGCGGCCAGCGTGAACGAGTGGAACACCTCGTGGAAGCCGAACCAGCGCGGCGACGGATTCGGCTTCTTCAGCCCGTAGACCACGCCGCCCGCGCTGTAGAGCACCCCGCCGATCACCACCAGGGCCAGCACCGCGATCCCGCCGGCCTGGAGGAAGTCGGGCAGGAAGAACACGGCGGCCCAGCCGAGTGCGATGTAGCAGGGCGTGTAGAGCCAGCGCGGCGCGTTGGTCCAGAACACCCGGAACACGATGCCGGCCAGCGCGCCCGCCCAGACCCCCCACAGCAGCAGCTGTCCACGCGCGCCGTCCAGCAGCAGGATCGTGAACGGCGTGTACGTGCCGGCGATGATCAGGAAGATGTTGGCGTGGTCGAGTCGGCGTAGCACGGCCTCCCAGCCAGGACCCCATTCACCCCGGTGGTAGAGCGCGCTGATACCGAACAGCGCGCACGCCGTTATGGCGTAGATCGCGCAGGCCACACGGGCACGCGGACTGCCGGCGAAGGCGGTCAGCAGGATGCCGGCTATCAGCACGGCCGGGAACATTCCGGCGTGCAGCCAGCCGCGCAGTCGGGGCTTGACGGGCGGAGTCATGCGATTGATGGTATAGCGGCCGTGCAACCTGCTCAGATGAGCTGCCCTGGACACAGAAGAGAAGAACCGGCACCATCAGATGAGCGCCCTTCCTTATCGGATGAGCGCACCGGTCGCGCGGTGCCCAGCAGTGCCCAGCAGTGCGCGGCCTGCTCAACCCGCTCAACCTGCTCAACAAAACCCTCAAACCACAGGAGCGAACGTGACGCTGAGTTCAGCAGCTCCCGTCGCCGCCACCGCCCCGACCCGGCACCGCAAGCTCGTCGCCTGGGTCGAGGAGATCGCAGCACTGACCGAGCCGGACGAGGTCGTCTGGTGCGACGGCAGCCAGGAGGAGTACGACCGCCTGTGCGCCACGCTGGTCGCGAACGGCACCTTCACCCCGCTCAACGCCGAGAAACGGCCCGGTTCCTACTACGCCGCCTCCGACCCGACCGACGTCGCCCGGGTCGAGGACCGCACCTTCATCTGCTCCGAACGCGAGCAGGACGCCGGCCCCACCAACCACTGGATGGCGCCCGGCGACATGCGGGAGATCTTCAGCGGCACCCAGGGCCTGTTCCGCGGCTCCATGCGCGGCCGCACCATGTACGTGGTGCCGTTCTGCATGGGCCCGCTCGGCTCCCCGCTCTCCGCGCTCGGCGTCGAGATCACCGACTCCGCCTACGTCGCGGTCGCCATGCGCACCATGACCAGGATGGGCAGCGCGGTCCTCGACGAACTCGGCGAGGACGGCGCCTTCGTGCGCGCCGTGCACTCGGTCGGCGCCCCGCTCGCGGCGGGCGAGCAGGACGTGCCGTGGCCGTGCAACACGACCAAGTACATCTCGCACTTCCCGGAGACCCGTGAGATCTGGTCCTACGGCTCCGGCTACGGCGGCAACGCGCTGCTCGGCAAGAAGTGCTACGCCCTCCGCATCGCCTCCGTGATGGCCCGCGACGAGGGCTGGCTGGCCGAGCACATGCTGATCCTCAAGCTCACCCCGCCGGAGGACGGTGCCGACGCGAAGTACGTCGCCGCCGCCTTCCCCTCGGCCTGCGGCAAGACCAACCTCGCCATGCTGCGGCCCACGCTGCCCGGCTGGACCGTGGAGACCATCGGCGACGACATCGCCTGGATGCGGTTCGGCGAGGACGGCCAGCTCTACGCCATCAACCCCGAGGCCGGCTTCTTCGGCGTCGCGCCCGGCACCGGCGAGCGCACCAACGCCAACGCCATGCGCACCCTGTGGGGCAACTCCGTCTTCACCAACGTCGCCCTCACCGACGACGGCGACGTGTGGTGGGAGGGCATGACGGACGAGCCCCCGGCCCACCTCGTGGACTGGCGCGGCAACGACTGGACCCCGGACTCCGGCGTCCCCGCCGCCCACCCCAACGCCCGGTTCACCGTGCCGGCGGCCCAGTGCCCGACCATCGCCCCCGAGTGGGAGGACCCGGCGGGCGTCCCGATCTCCGCCATCCTCTTCGGCGGCCGGCGGGCCACGGCCGTGCCACTGGTCACCGAGTCCTTCTCCTGGCGACACGGCGTCTTCCTCGGCGCCAACGTCGCCTCCGAGAAGACGGCCGCCGCCGAGGGCACGGTGGGCGAGCTGCGGCGCGACCCGTTCGCCATGCTGCCGTTCTGCGGCTACAACATGGGCGACTACTTCGGCCACTGGCTGAAGGTCGGCGAGAACGCGCCCGACCCGGCGAAGCTGCCGAAGATCTACTACGTCAACTGGTTCAAGAAGGACGCGGCCGGCGACTTCGTCTGGCCCGGCTTCGGCGAGAACATCCGGGTGCTGAAGTGGATCGTGGACCGGCTCGACGGCCGCGGTGAGGGCGTCACCACGCCGATCGGCGTACTGCCGGCCGCCGGCGCGCTCGACGTGGCCGACCTCGACCTGACGTCGGCCGACCTCGACTTCCTGCTCGACGTCGACCCCGAGATCTGGCAGCAGGAGGCCGCGCTCATCCCCGACCACCTGCGCACCTTCGGCGACCACACGCCGAAGGGACTGTGGGCCGAGTACGAGGCCCTCACCGATCGCCTGGCCCAGCTCGGGCGGGCCTAGGCAAGGGGCCCCGCCCAACGACGTGCGGGGCCCCGGCCGGGCGGGCCCACGGGTCACGGCCCACCCGCGGTTGGCGCACCGCGGGCCGTGCCCGCC
>NZ_SMKI01000342.1 GCF_004348415.1 Streptomyces hainanensis | reverse complement strand
GTGGCGGGGGCGTGCGGTCATCGGACTGCTTCCTGAGCGGGTGGTGTGGGCAGCGGACGGTGGTGGGGCACGCCGAGTCGGCGCAGGAGTTCGCCGCGCAGCGGCGGCAGGGTGGGGTCGTCGTGCGCGCGGGGGCGCGGCGCCGGGACGTCGAGGGTGGCGACGACGGAGGCGGGCCGGTCGCCGAGCAGCACGATCCGGTCGGCGAGCCGCAGCGCCTCGTCCACGTCGTGGGTGACCAGCAGCACCGTGGTGCCCTGGGTGCGCTGGACGTCGTCGAGCAGGTCCTGCATGCGCAGCCTGGTGAGCGCGTCCAGCGCGGCGAACGGCTCGTCGAGCAGCAGCACTCCCGGCCGTCTCGCCAGCGCCCTGGCCAGCGCGGCCCGCCCCGCCATGCCGCCGGAGACCTGGCTCGGCCGGTGCCCGGCGTAGGCGGCGAGGCCGACGACCTCCAGCCAGTGCGCCACCTCGGCCGCCCGCCCGGCGCGCGGCGTGCCCGGCGGCAGCCCGAAGGCGACGTTGGCGGCGAGGCCGCGCCACGACAGCAGCCGGGGATCCTGGAAGACGACCGCCGCCCGTGGATGCGTCCGGCGCACGGGGACGCCGTCCACCAGCACCTCGCCGGCGCTCGGCCGGTCGAGTCCGGCGATCAGCCGCAGCACCGTGGACTTGCCGGATCCCGAGGCGCCGAGCAACGCGACCGTCTCGCCGGCCGCGAGCGTCAGGCTCACGTCGGCGAGCACCCGGTGCTCGCCGAAGTGCCGTGACACGCCCCGCAGTTCGACGGAGGCCGGGGCCGCCTGGCGGGCGGTCACGAGCCCTGCCCCGCCCACACCTCGGCCAGCAGCTCGTAGGACCGCACCCGGTGCCGGTGGTCGTGGGTGATGGTGGTGACCAGCAGCTCGTCGGCGCCGGTCGCGTCGCGCAGCTCCCGCAGCAGCGCCGCCACCCGCTCCGGGGAGCCGACGAACCGGGTGTCGACACGGTCGGCCACCAGGGCGCGGTCGGCCGCGGTCCACGGTTCCCGCGCGGCCTCCTCCGGAGTGGGGTACGGCACCGCGCCGCCGCCCGCGCGGATGCTCCGCACCCACGGCCCGTAGCCGGCGGCGAGCTCACGGGCGGTGGCGTCGTCCTCGGCGACGACGACGTCCGCGGAGACCTGCACGTGCGGCCGGTCGAGCTCGGCCGAGGGGCGGAACGCCGCCCGGTAGGCGGCCACCGTCTCCAGCACCGTGCCAGGCGACACGTGGTAGTTGGCGGCGAAACGCAGCCCGCGCTCGCCCGCCACCCGCGCGCTCTCCCCGGCGCTGCTGCCCAGGATCCACAGCTGGAGGTCCGCGCCCTCCCCGGGCACGGCGTGCGCGGACAGGCCCTCGGGGGAGCGGTAGGTGCCGCCGACCAGGGCGCGGATGTCGTCCACCTGCTCGGCGTACACCGGGGGTTGGGCGCCCGGCAGGGCGAGCAGCCGCTGCTGGAGCCGGAAGCGGGGGGAGTCGAGCAGCCCCGACGGGTCGAACGGCGCCGGGATCAGCAGCGGGCCGATCCGGCGGGCCGCGCGGGGGGCCGCGCGGGGGGCCGGCGGCCTGGCGCCGTTCCTCGGCGCCCCGCGGTGCCCGGAGCGGCCGAGCCCCAGATCGATCCGGCCGGGGTGCAGCGCGTCGAGAAGGCCGAACTGCTCGACGACGGAGAGCGCGGTCTGGTGGCCGAGCTGCACCGCGCCCGAGCCGACCCGGATGCGGCTGGTGGCGCCGGCCACCAGCGCGATCACCAGGGCCGGCTGTGAGCCGGCCACCCCGGGTGCCAGATGGTGCTCGGCGATCCAGTATCTGAGGTAGCCGAACTCCTCGGCGCGGCGCGCCAGATCGAGGGTGTCGGCGAGTGCGGCGCCGGCCGTGGAGCCGGAGCCGATCGGCACCAGGTCGAGGACGGACAGCGGTACGGGCCCGGTGGACATGGCACGCCTTTCGGTCCGGAGAGGAGACGAGGACGGCCGGCGCACCGGAGGGGGGCGGTGGCCGGCCGCCGATCAGGGCGCGGCGGTGGCGGCCGCGGCCGCCGGCCGCTCGTGCCGGCCGGCGTACGTGCTGCGCGGCCGGGCCAGGCCGTAGTGGTCGCGCAGCGTCGTGCCGGCGTACTCGGCGCGGAACAGGCCCCGGCGGCGCAGGAGCGGCACCACCTCGTCGGCGAACACGTCGAACCCGCCGCTCAGCCACGGCGGCATCACGTTGAAGCCGTCGGCCGCCCCGCCCTCGAACCACTCCTGGATCTGGTCCGCCACCCGCTCCGGGGTGCCGACCGCCACCTGGTGGCCGCGGGCCCCGGCGAGCCGGTGCAACAGCTGTCGCAGGGTGGGCTGTTCGCGCTCGATGAGGTCGACGATCAGCTGGAAGCGGCTGGACTCGCCACGTTCCCCGCCGGTGTCGATCGCCTCGCGGGGCACCGGCCGGTCCAGGTCGGCGACCCCGAACCGGACGCCGAGCAGCCGCTCCAGCAGGTCGAGCGAGTACTCGGGCTGCGTCAGCTCGTTGAACTCGTCGTGCAGCGCCCGCGCCTCGGCCTCCGTGGAACCGATGAACGGGCTGATGCCCGGCAGCACCAGCACCTGGTCCTGGTCGCGGCCCAGCGCGGCGGCCCGCCGCTTGATGTCGGCGTAGAAGTCCCGCGCCGAGCCGAGCGTCTGGTGCGCGGTGAACACGGCCTCCGCGTAGCGGGCGGCGAACGCCCGGCCGTCCTCCGACGAGCCGGCCTGCACGTAGACCGGGCGGCCCTGCGGGGTGCGGGGCGTGTTGAGCGGCCCGCGCACCCTCAGGTGCCGGCCCTCGTGGTCGATCGGATGGATGCGGTCGGTGTCGGCGAACAGCCCGGAGCCCTGGTCGGCGATCAGCGCCTCGTCCTCCCAGCTGTCCCACAGCTTGGTCACCACGTCGAGGAACTCCCGTGCCCGGTCGTACCGTTCGGCGTGCACCGGATGCGCGTCGAGGCCGAAGTTCCCGGCCGCCTGCGGCGCCCCGGTGGTGACGATGTTCCAGCCGGCGCGCCCCTGGCTCAGATGGTCGAGGGAGGCGAGGAGCCGGGCCAGGTTGTAGGGCTCGGAGTAGGTGGTGGAGGCGGTGGCGATCAGCCCGATCCGGCTGGTGACCGCCGCCAGCGCGGCCAGCCAGGTGAACGGCTCCAGGCGGAACCGGCTGGCGTAGCGCACGTTGTCGGGCAACGAGGGCCCGTCGGCGAGGAACACCGCGTCCAGCTTGGCGGCCTCGGCGCGGCGGGCGATCTCCTGGTAGTAGCCGATGTCCAGGATCCGGTCCGGGGCCGAACCGTGGTAGCGCCAGGCCGCCTCGTGGTGGCCCCCCGGATAGACGAACAGGTTGAGCCGCAGCCGGCGTTCCTGGGTCCCGGTCATGCTTCCTCGACTTCCTTCACCTCGGGGGCGGCCACGTCGGTGTCGACGCCGAGGCGGGTCAACAGGTCGGCGCGCAGCGCCGCGTACTCGGGGCTGCCGGGCGCACGCGGCGCGGGCAGCGAGATCGTCTGGTCGGCGGCGATCCGGCCGGCGTCCAGCACCACCACGCGGTCGGCGAGCGCGATCGCCTCGTCCACGTCGTGGGTCACCAGCAGCACCGCCGGCCGATGCCGCTCACACAGCTGCCGCAGCAGCGCGTGCATCCGGATCCGGGTCAGCGCGTCCAGCGCGCCGAACGGCTCGTCGGCCAGCAGCAGTTCGGGCTCGCGCACCAGCGAGCGGGCCAGCGCGACCCGCTGCTGCTCGCCGCCGGACAGCTCCACCGGCCAGGCCCGCTCCCGCCCGGCGAGTCCGACCTCGGCCAGCGCCGTCGCCCCGCGCTCGTGTGCCCCCGGACCGGTGAGCCCCAGCGTCACGTTCTCCAACAGCCGCTTCCAGGGCAGTAGTCGGGCGTCCTGGAAGACCACCGAGACGTTCTCCGGCGCGTCGAGCCGCTCGAAGCCGGTCACGCCGTGGTCGATGCCGGCCAGTACCCGCAGCAGGGTGCTCTTGCCGGAGCCGCTGCGCCCGATCAGGGCCACGAACTCGCCGGGCCCGATGGTCAGATCGAGCGAGTCCAGCACCCGCCGTTCGCCGAACGCCCGTACCAGGCCCGTGATGTGGACGGCGGCCGTCCCCGTGCTCAGTCCGCCAGCGTGCGTCGCCATGACAGCGCCCTCCTCTGCACGAGCCGGACCAGGCCGTCGGAGACCAGGCCGAGCAGGCCGTAGACAACCAGGCCCACGATGATCACGTCGGTCTGTCCGTAGGTGCGCGCCAGCTCCATCATGTAGCCGATGCCGCTGGTGGCATTGACCTGCTCGACCACCACCAGCGCCAACCAGGCGTTGGTGACGGCGAACCGCATGCCGAGCAGGAAACCGGGCAGCGCCCCGGGCAGCACCACGTGCCGCAGGAACTGGAGATGGTTGAGCCGCACCGTCTCGGCCAGTTCGACGTAGCGACTGTCGATCGTCCGCAGCCCGTTGTGGGTGTGCACGTAGATCGGCACCAACACACCCAGGGTGATCGTCACGATCTTCATCGTCTCGCCGATGCCGAACCACAGGATCAGCAGCGGGATCAGCGCCAGCGACGGGATGGACCGCTTGATCTGCACCGGACCGTCGATCACGCCCTCGCCGAGTCGGCTGAGCCCGGCGACCACGGCCAGCACCAGGCCGGCCGCGACCCCGAACCCGAGTCCGGCCAGGGCCCGTTGGGCGGAGGTCCACAGGTTCTCCTGGAGCCGACCGTCCTCCGTCAACTCCCGGGCGGTCGCCACCACCTCCCAGGGCGCGGACAGGTTGCGTTCGTCGATCCAGCCGGCGGCCGAGCCGACCGACCAGATCGCGAGGAGCAGCAGCGGGCCGATCGCCCAGCCGTACGGGACGGGCCGCCCGGGGCCGAGCCGCCGCCGGCGACGACGAGGCGGCGCCGGCGGCCTCGCCACCTCGGGCGGCGCGTTCGACGGCGCCTCGGTGGTCGTCACGAGCCACCACTCCCGGCGTCGGCGAGCGCGTCCGCCGCCACCGTCTCGAAGCGGCGGTCGAACAGGGTCTCCGCGTCGAACGTCTCGCGGTCCAACTCGGCGGCCAGCAACTCGATGGTCTGCTGCTGCCGCTCGATCGCGTCGGACCAGTCGGACAGGAAGTCCGGATCGCCGTTCTGCTCCACCAGATACTCGCCGTCCTCGACGGACAGCCCCTGGTCCTCGACGTAGTAGCCCTGGATCCACTCCTCCGGGTGATCGTTGGCCCAGGTCAGCGCCTGCGCCCAGAGCCCGATGAACTCCCTGACGGCCGCCGCCTTCTGGGGATCGGCCACGGTGGAGGTGGGCACCCACAGATGCCCCGGGTCGTCGCGCAGCCCGTGGTGGATGGTGGTGCCGCCGTCCGGGCCGTACTGCTCGACGTAACGCCGGATGTTGACACCACCGATCGGTGCCACGTCCACCTCGCCGTTGCCGAGCGCCGTCGGGTACACGTCGCCGGTGCTGGGGATCTCCACCAGCTCCACGTCGTCCGTGGTGAGCCCCGCCGCGTCCAACACCCGCAGCACCAGGGCGCCCTGCGCCTGCCCCGGGCTGAACGCGATGCGCTTGCCGCGCAGGTCCGCCAGCGACTGGACGTCCGCGCCGGGCGCGATGCCGAGCTGGTAGATCGGGTGGTCGACCGGATCCTGCCGGAAGTTGGCGGCGACCAACTTGGTGTCGAGCCCCGTCCAGTGCGCGTGGATCGACGGGATCTCGGCCGCCGAGCAGACGTCGAGGGCATCGGCCCGGAACGCCTCCGAGCACTGCGGCCCGCCGCTGATGTTGGCCCACTCCACGGTGAAGGGGATCTCGTCGATCAGCCCGGAGAGCTCGAACGCGATCTGCGCCTCGGGCGTGCCGACGGTCAGGGTGGTCTCCGGGTCGACGGCTTCCGGTATCTCCGCCGCCGCCAACTCCTCGTCGGTGGCCCCGCTTTCCGCGTCGTCGGTGGCGCAGCCGACGAGCAGCGGCGGGGCGAAGAGGACGGCGGCGATCGCGACGTGTCTGAATCTGGGCATGGTGGTTCCTGGGAATTCGAGCGCGTGGGCAGCGAAAAGCGACGCGAACGGCCGTCCGGGAAACGTCGGGAGGCCGGCGCGGAAAAGGAGAAGAGGAGAGTGCGGAGAGCGAAGATCAGCGACACATGGCGGTCGCGACGCGCATGAGATCGACCGCGCGTCGCTGGCTGAGCTGGGAGAAGGTCCGCATGTCGAGAAATTAGCGAACACCCGGGCGAACGGTCAACAGGGCTTGCGAGGGCGTCATGGCCGTGCAATACGGCTTCATATTGCGACGGGAGAACCCGCATGTCAGCGGCGCCGATGAACACGGCGGAACAGAATATGAATTCACGCGGCTACGAGGAGGCCCAAGCACCACCCCGCACCCGTGCGTCCCCTCAGGCCCAGATCACGCGAACGGTGTTCCTGCTCCGCCGCGAGATCAGCTGAGCCGCCTCCTCCGGCGACCCCAACTCCGTGACGGTGAACCACCGGTCGCGGACGACCTGAGTCGGCCCATCGGGGTGAGCGAGGCACCACGCCGCGACGCCGGCGTCGAGATGCCCGGACTCGGTGGCGAACTCCTCGACCAGCGCGCAGAGTCGCGGAGCGGTGTCCTTGACGAGACTTTCGACCTCCCGGTCGAACCACTCCGGGCGGACGGGTTCCTTGTCGTCCTGTGGGGATCCGATGGCCATGGGAAACCTCCTGCGGTTTGCGGCGGTTGAACGACTGGCTGAGCATCACGCTATCCTCAGCGTCGAGATGCAATCCGCTGCGCGGGAAGATGTATCTCAACATCTACTCGTGTGGGTGACCGTATATTCGAACAAGGGGAGGGAACGCGATGGCTCGAGCGAAACTCCCGCCGACGGTCCGGCAACGTCGGCTGGGCAGCGAATTGCGCCGGCTGCGTGAGCGCGCAGACCTTTCCGCGACGCGCGCTGGTCAGCTGTTTGGGGCCACCCAGGCCCGTATCAGTTACATCGAGGCTGGTGGCTACGCGGTGAGCGCCGAGCGGGTCCGAGCCTTGGCACGCCTCTACTCCTGCGCAGACGAGCGTTTGGTCGAGGCATTGGCCGGCATGACCGGTGGGAGGACTCGGGGCTGGTGGGACGAGTACCGGCACGTGCTGCCCACTGCCGCGCTGGATCTGGCCGAGTTGGAACACCACGCTCGATTCGTGCGCGTGGTGTCCGTGGTCCACGTGCCCGGTTTGCTTCAGACTCCGGAACACGCCCGGGCCGTGGTGAGCGATGTGGTGCCGGCACTGGCACCTGCCGAGGTGGAGCGGTGGGTTTCCCACAGGATCAAGCGGCAGGGCATTCTGTATGGCGATGCCTCGACACCACTCACCGCGGTTGTCCACGAGGCTGCTCTGCGCATGGCCTTCGGCGGTCGCACGACGGCGCGGGCTCAACTCGCGGTTCTCCTGTCCAGAAGCGAGGCGCCGAACATCACCTTGCGGATCATCCCCTTCGCGGTGGGCACGTTCCCGAGCGCCGGGCACAGCGTCGACCAGATCGGAGGCAGCATCCCGGAACTGGACACCATCCAACTCGATACCGACCACGGTTCGTGGTTCTTGGATGCTCCTTCGCAACTGGTGAGGTACCGAATGATGTTGGATCGCATGGAGGCGAGTAGCCTCTCGCCTGACGCCTCTCGTGACCTGATTCGTAGCATCGAGAAGAGCCTGTGAAGGGATACCTGATGGATCTCGTGAAGTGGCAGAAGTCTTCGTTCAGCGGCCAGGCGTCCAACTGCGTGAATCTCGCCGCCGTGTCCAGCGGCACCGTCTGGATGCGCGAGAGTGACGACCCGGCTGTGGTGTTGGCCACCACCCCGGCAGCGCTGAGTGGCCTGCTTGCGGCCATACGTATGGGCTGTCTGCCCGCGACCTCAGCCCGCGAGATCGGTTGATCCACCAGGACTGACGCGGGTCAGACCTTGTAGTCCTCGTGCACGATGGCCCGCTGCCACGCCGCTTCGAACGCCCTGGCGCACAACGAGGCGATCGCGGGGTCGTCGCTCATTTCCGGCTCGACGGCGTCACCGTCGCCCGAGAACAGATTGAACCGTGTCAGTCGCCCGTCGATGAGCCAGAAGTCCGCCGAGGGTAGCGGGATGCCGAGCGCCTGGCGGCGCGGCAGCCAACGCACCTCCTCGCCGGCCTCGATGTTCAGTGGCGTGGTGAAGTGCTCGAACTTGACGTAGTCGGAGACGGGTTCGGACACGATGCGAACCCGGCGGACGGCCACGCCGCGCCCGACCGTCCGAGACACCAGGTCGAACCACTCCGCGAGCACGCCGCGAGCGTGTTCGTGGGTCCACCGGCCCGCCTCCCAGCGGGCCACGTCCTCGCGCTCCTCCGCCACGGCATAGGTGTCCCGCATCTCCAGATGAAGGGCTGAGTGCCGGGCGGAGCCGAGCAGTTCGTCGAAACCAGGGACCTTCGGCTTCATCGCACGCCCTCCCGATGATCTCGACCACGCGGTGGTCCGACGATCGGCGAGCGCCGGGGCGCGCGTCAAGGGCGCGGGCGGGCGG
>NZ_SMKI01000341.1 GCF_004348415.1 Streptomyces hainanensis | reverse complement strand
CCCTCGTACTGCGCTTCCCCCTTGCCCCCCTGCTTACCCCGCTCACGGCACACGGAAAAGCCCGGATCCCCTCTGGGGGATCCGGGCTTCCGGTTTCCTTACAACTACTGCGGTCCTGACGGGATTTGAACCCGCGGCCTCCACCTTGACAGGGTGGCGAGCACTCCAAACTGCTCCACAGGACCTCGTCGCGAGCGCGACTCTACCCCAGATGGCGGGCGCGTAGCGAATCGCCTCCCGCGCCCCGCGGCACCTGCTTCCGCGTCAGGGCGCCAGCGCGTCGACCGCCTTCACGATGCGCTTGTCGGAGATCGGATACGCCGTGCCCAGCGCGTGCGCGAAGTAGCTGACCCGCAGCTCCTCGATCATCCAGGGGATCTCGGCCGCCTTGGCCGGCACGGGGCGGCCGGGCGGGAACTGCTCCAGCAGCCAGGCGTACTCGTCGCGCATCTCGCGCACCTTGGCCATCCTGGCCCGGTCCCGCTCGGCGTGCTGCGGCAGCTGCTGCAACCGCCGGTCCACGGCCGTCAGATAGCGCAGCAGGTCCGGCAGCCGGCGGGCGCCGTGGCGGGTCACGAAGCCGGCCGGCACCAGGCCGGCCAGCTGCTCGCGGACGTCCGCCGACGACTCGGCCAGCACCGGGCTGGTGATCGACCGCAGCCGCCGCTCACAGGTGCCCCAGGCGAGCAGCACCTCGCGCACCCGGCCGAGGATCCGCAGCGTCAGGTCGGTGATGTCCGCCCGCACCGCGTCGAAGAGCTTCCGGAACCCCTCCTCGTCCCACGCGGGGCCGCCGTGCGCCGCGACCAGCTGGTCGGCGGCCGCGCTCACGCAGTCGGCCAGCAGCGCCGGCACGCCGCCGTGCGGGGAGCTGGCCAGCGCCAGCTTGGCCGCGTTGTCCAGCTGCCGCTGCGCGAACTTGGCCGGATCCGACGGGAGGTTGAGCAGGATCAGCCGCCTGGTGCCGCGCGCCATCGCCGCGCGCTGCTCGTCCTCGCTGTCGAAGAGCCGCACCGCGACCGAGGAACCCTCGTCCACCAGCGCCGGGTACGCCTTCACCGGCTGGCCGCCGCGCCGCGTCTCGAAGACCCGGTCCAGGGTGCCGATCGTCCAGGAGGTCAGGCCGGTGCGGGGACCGCCGCGCGGCTCGGCCGCACCCGCCGCGGCCCGGCCGGCCACGCCGCCGGCGGTCGGACCGCCGGCACCGGCCGGCCCGCCGGCCGTGGCCTGGCTCGCGTCGCTCGGCCCGGCGGCCCGAGTCGTCGCGGTGGTGAAGGCGCGATCGAGCGCGGCGCGGGCCATCGGCCGCAGCCGCTCCCTGAGCGCCCCCAGGTCCTTGTCCTCCGCGTTCCCCGAGACTTTGCGACGGCGTTCGTCCACGCCGCGGAAGGTGATCCGCAGATGGTCCGGAATCCGGCTCTCGTCGAAGTCGTCCGGGGTGACCCGGATGCCGGTGAGCCGGGTCAGCTCCCTGGCCATCGCCACCCGCAGCGGCTCGCCGGTCGGCTCCTGGCCCACCTCGGCGAGGAACCGCCGTGCCACGTCGGGCGCCGGAACGCAGTGCCGCCTGATCGGCTTCGGGAGCGACCTGATCATCTCGGTCACCAACTGCTCCCGCAGCCCCGGGATCTGCCAGTCGAAGCCGTCGGCGGTGATCTGGTTCAGCACCTGGAGCGGCACGTGGACGGTGACGCCGTCCGCGTCGGTGCCCGGCTCGAACTGGTAGGTGACCCGCAGCGAGAGCCCGCCCTGCCGCCAGGTGTCCGGATAGTCGTCCTTGGTGATCCGCCCCGCCCGCTCGTTGATGAGCATGGACTTCTCGAAGTTCAGCAGGTCGGGCTCGTCGTGCCGCTTCTTCTTCCACCAGGAGTCGAAGTGCGCGCCGGAGACCACGGACTCCGGCACCCGCTGGTCGTAGAAGTCGTACAGCGTCTCGTCGTCGACCAGGATGTCCCGCCGCCTGGCCCGGTGTTCCAGCTCCTCGACCTCGGCCAGCAGCCGGCGGTTGTCGTGGAAGAACTGGTGCGAGGTCTTCCAGTCGCCCTCCACCAGCGCGTTGCGGATGAAGAGGTCGCGGGAGATCTCGGCGTCGATCCGGCCGTAGTTGACCTTGCGCTGCGCCACGATCGGCACGCCGTAGAGCGTGACCCGCTCGTACGCCATCACCGCCGCCTGCTTCTGCTCCCAGTGCGGCTCGCTGTAGGTGTGCTTCACCAGGTGCTGGGCCAGCGGCTCGATCCACTCCGGCTCGATCCGCGCGTTCACCCGGGCCCACAGCCGGGACGTCTCCACCAGCTCGGCCGACATCACCCAGCGCGGCGGCTTCCTGAACAGCGCCGAGCCCGGGAAGACGGCGAACTTCGCGCCCCGGGCGCCCAGATACTCGTGCTTCTCGGTGTCCTTCAGGCCCAGGTGCGACAACAGGCCCGCCAGCAGCGACTGGTGGACGCGCACCGGGTCGGGCGCCTGCTCGCCGCCCTCCTTCACCTCCACGCCGACCGAACGGCCGACCTGGCGCAGCTGCGCGTAGATGTCCTGCCACTCGCGTATCCGCAGGTAGTTCAGGAACTCGGTGCGGCACATCCGGCGGAACGCCGAGGAGGAGAGGGCGCGTTGCTGCTCGCGCACGTACTCCCAGAGGTTGAGCAGTGCCAGGAAGTCGGACTCCTCGGCCGGGCCCTCCCGGAACCGCTGGTGCTTGGCGTCCGCCTGCTGCTGCTTGTCGCTCGGCCGCTCCCGAGGGTCCTGGATGGAGAGCGCCGCGGCGATCACCATCACCTCGCGGCCGCAGCCGTTGCGGCCGGCCTCCAGCACCATCCTGGCCAGCCGCGGGTCGACCGGCAGCTGCGCCAGCTTCCGGCCCGTGTCGGTCAGCCTGGCGCCGGCCAGCGCGCCCAGCTCCTCCAGCAGCTGTACGCCCGCCTTGATCGAACGGTGGTCGGGCGCGTCGATGAAGGGGAAGCGCTCGATCTCGCCGAGACCCGCCGCGTTCATCTGGAGGATGACCGAGGCCAGGTTGGTGCGCAGGATCTCGGCGTCCGTGAACTCGGGGCGGGAGAGGAAGTCCTCCTCGGCGTAGAGCCGGACGCAGATGCCGTCGCTGGTGCGGCCGCAGCGGCCCTTGCGCTGGTTGGCGCTGGCCTGCGAGACGGGCTCGATCGGCAGCCGCTGCACCTTGGTGCGGTGGCTGTAGCGGGAGATCCGGGCGGTGCCCGGGTCGATCACGTACTTGATGCCCGGCACCGTCAGCGAGGTCTCGGCGACGTTGGTGGCCAGCACCACCCGGCGGCCCGGGTGCGGCTGGAACACCCGCTGCTGCTCGCCGTGCGAGAGGCGGGCGAAGAGCGGCAGCACCTCGGTGTGCGGCAGCCGCCGCTTCTCCAACGCGTCGGCCGTGTCGCGGATCTCGCGCTCGCCGGAGAGGAACACCAGGATGTCGCCCGGGCCCTCGGCCTGGAGCTCGTCCACCGCCTCGCAGATCGCTGTCACCTGGTCGCGGTCCGGCGCCTCGGCCTCCTCCTCCAGGAGCGGCCGGTAGCGGACCTCCACCGGGTAGGTGCGGCCCGAGACCTCGATGATCGGCGCCGGCTCGCCGGCCGCGTCCGCGAAGTGCCGGGCGAACCGCTCGGGGTCGATGGTGGCCGAGGTGATGACGACCTTCAGGTCGGGCCGCCTGGGCAGGAGTTGGGCGAGGTAGCCGAGCAGGAAGTCGATGTTGAGGCTGCGTTCGTGGGCCTCGTCGATGATGATCGTGTCGTACTGGCTCAGCTCGCGGTCGTGTTGGACCTCGGCCAGCAGGATGCCGTCCGTCATCAGCTTGACCAGCGTGTCGTCCCTGGCCTGGTCGGTGAAGCGGACCTTGAAGCCGACGGCCTCGCCGAGCGGGGTGCGCAGCTCGTCGGCGACCCGCTGGGCGACGGTGCGGGCGGCGAGCCGGCGCGGCTGGGTGTGGCCGATCAGGCCGCGGACGCCGCGGCCGAGCTCCAGGCAGATCTTGGGGAGCTGGGTGGTTTTGCCCGAGCCCGTCTCACCGGCGACGATCACCACCTGGTGGTCGCGTATCGCGGCCAGGATCTCGTCCTTCTTCTGGCTCACCGGCAGCTGTTCCGGATAGCTGATGGTGGGCACGGCGGCGCGGCGCGCCTCGACGTGCGACTCGGCGGCGTCGAGGGCCTCGGCGATCTCGGCGAGCACGGCCTGCTGCGCGGCCGGCTTGCGGATGCGGCGCGCGCCGTCGAGGCGGCGGCCGAGCCGGCGCTGGTCGCGGAGGGTGAGCCCGGGCAGCCGGTCGGCGAGGGCTGAGAGGGAGGCGGGGTGCGTAGACATACGCACCCAAGCGTCTCACCTCGGCCCGGGCGGCGGCGAGCCGTTTCCCGTGCCGGGAGTGGCGGCGTCCGTGGCGCCCTCTTTGTAGCATATGACCCGCTTCGCGGGATCTTGGGGCATATCGTGGCCGGGTGACAGGCGCGACAGGGGCGACGCGGTGGCCCCGGCTGACCCGGGGGCTCGGCGGGCGCTGGCGCGCCTTCCGGCGCACGCCGTACTTCGCCGCCGCCGTGGTGTCGCTGCTCGTCGCCGCCTCGGCCGCGGCCTTCGCCGGCTGCTACACCTACGCGCTGGCCAACCCGACGCCGCGGCACATCCCGGTGGCGGTGGTCGGCCATCCTCCCCCGGCTGACGGCCCCCAGCCTGGCGGCTGGGAGGTGCCCCCAGGGCGGTGCCCCCAGGCCCAGGCCTGCGACTTCGTCGACGCGCTGGAACGGGGGCTGGGGGCCGACCTGAGCATCCACCGGTACGCCGACTATCCACAGGCTGTGGACGCGGTGGAGTCGCAGTCGGTCTTCGCGATCCTCCGCGGCCAGGACCGCCGTGTCGAGATGGACGTGGCCAGCGCCGCCGGTGCCACCGTCGCCGAACTGCTGACCAGGCAGGGCCCGCCGGCGGCAAAGGCGGCCGGCGTGAAGATCGAGGTCAGGGACATCAAGCCCCTCCAGTCCGGCGACCCGCGCGGCCTGGCGGTGTTCTACATCACCATCGCCGCGGTGATCATGGGCTTCCTCGGCACCGTCCAACTCGCCGTCAACGTGCCGGCGCTCCGCCCCGCGGAGCGGGTGGCCTTCGTGGTGGGCTACGCGGCGCTCGGCGCCCTCGCCATCGTGGCGGTGGTGGACTGGTGGCTGGGGGCGCTGGAGATGCCGGTGGCGCAGTCGTGGGGGATTCTGGCGCTCACCATGTTCACCTCCGGCATGGTCTACGCGATGTTCAACACCCTCTTCGGCCGTTGGGCGTTGCTGCCCACCTGGGGCCTGATGGTGATGCTGGGCAACCCCTCGTCGGGCGGCGCCGTCTCCTGGCCGCTGCTGCCGACCGCCCTCGGCGTCATCGGCCGCTGGCTCCCGCCCGGTGCCTCGGTGGACGCGCAGCACACCGCGATCTACTTCCCCGGGCACCAGCACGCGCGGCCGTACCTGGTGCTGGCCGGCTGGGCGCTGGTCTCCTGCGTGGTCTTCTGGATCCTGCGCGACCGCCGCCCCGGCGGCCGCCGGGGCGCGTCGAACGGGGCAACGGGAAAGAGCCCCGGCGGAGATGATCCGCGGGGCTCTTCGTGACGTTCAAGGAAGGTGGCTGGGGCCGGGGTCGAACCGGCGACCTTCCGCTTTTCAGGCGGACGCTCGTACCAACTGAGCTACCCAGCCGAAGCGGTCCTGACGGGATTTGAACCCGCGGCCTCCACCTTGACAGGGTGGCGAGCACTCCAAACTGCTCCACAGGACCCGGCTTGTCGCGACCCCCGACCGGCGGGGTGTTGTCGCTGGAGCAGCGTATCACGCGGAAAGCGGGCCCCTCGCGCGTTTATCCGCCGGTCAGACTCCCGGGCGGTGCGGCGGGCGGTGGCCCGCCGCACCTGGTGGGGGCGGGTTCAGCAGCCGCCGCAGTTGTAGTAGGTGACGTCCCAGTGGTTGCCCTCGCGGGCGTAGATGTTGCCGGAGCCCGACTGGTACTGGGCGGCGCCGTCGCCGCGGTAGCCGATGAAGGCGAAGTTGTTGGTGACGTAGGAGTTGACGCAGCTGTTCAGGGCGAAGTCCAGCTTGTAGCCGTTCCAGTGGCTGTAGGTCCCGCTGGCGTGGCCGGTCTCGGTGCCGCCCGTGATGTTGAGGGCGCAGCCGCTGGCCCGCCGCAGGGTCTGGGCGCCCTGCGCGGTGGCGAGGTTGAGCTGGTCGAACGAGGTGCACGTCGGGACGTTGCGGTTGGAACAGCCGCCGGAGGACGACCAGGTGACGCCGGCCGAGGAGAACATCGAGGTGGCCTGGGAGTGGGTGATCTTCGTCGCGAGCGGGGCGACGGCCGACGCCTGGGCCGCCGAGGCGGTGGCGGGGGCCGCGGTGAGCGCGGCGCCGGCGAGGGCGAGGGCGGCGAGGAGGGGGCGAACGCGCATGCGGGAGACCTCTTCCTGATGTCCTGGTGTCCTGATGTCGTGATGCGACTGCGTGCGGGCGCGCGTAACGGCGCTGTCTACGCGCGTCGCAAGAATGACATGGGCATGGCTTTCGGGGAAGGGGGTCGGGCGCCGGGAGGCGGGCGGCTAGGGTCGGCGCATGACCATCGCCGACCCCGTCCGGGGCACCCCGGAGGCACCCGTCGCACCGGACGTCCCCTTCGGTGCCCTGCTGCGGGACTGGCGCCGGCGGCGCGGGCTGAGCCAGCTCGAGCTGGCGCTGCGGGCGGACAGCTCGGCCCGCCACCTCAGCTTCCTGGAGACCGGCCGGGCCCGGCCGAGCCAGGCCATGGTGCTGCGGCTCGCCGACCACCTCGACGTGCCGGTGCGGGAACGCAACACCCTGCTGGTGGCGGCCGGCCACGCCCCCGCCTACCCCGAGACGCCGCTGCGCGACGCGGCCATGGCCCCGCTCCGGGCCGAGCTCGACCGGCTGCTGGTGGCGTACGAGCCGAACCCGGCGCTCGTGCTGGACGGCACCCACGACGTGCTGGCGGCCAACGCCGGCGTCCGGGCGCTGCTGGCCGGCGTCGACGAGGTCCTGCTGCGCCCGCCGCTGAACGCGCTGCGGATCACCCTGCACCCCCGGGGCCTCGCGCCCCGGATCGACAACCTCGCCGAGTGGCGCGACCACCTGCTGGGCCGGGTACGGCACCACCTGGCGCTGCGCTCCTCGCCGGAGCTGCGCGCGGTGTACGAGGAGGTCGCCGGCTACCCGGCGCCGGCGCCGGCGCGGGACGGGGTCGCGGCGGCCGGGTACGCGCTGCCGATGCGGATCACGGTGGCGGGCCGGCGGCTGTCCTTCCTGTCCACGGTCACCACGTTCAACACCCCGCTGGACGTGACCGTCTCCGAGCTCGCGGTGGAGACCTTCCTTCCCGCGGACCCGGAGACGGCCCGTGCCCTCCCGGAGTTGGTCGCGGAGACCGCCGTCACGCCTGCGGCGGCACCCGGTCGAGAAAGCCGCTGACCGTCCTGATCCGGCCGGCGTCGTCCAGAGTGGCCACGTCGAACCCGGCGACCGGTGCCGAGCCGTCGGCCGGGGCGACCAGGTCCCAGGTGAAGCGGACCAGGCCGTGGTGGCCGTCGGGGGTGCCGGTGACCCGGAACTCGAAGCCGGGGAACCGCTGCCGAACGTCGCCGATGAGGGCGGCCAGCGCGTCCTGGCCCCGGACGTCGGCCAGCGGGTCGGTGTACGTGACGTCCTCGGTGAACGCGGCGGCGACGGCCTTCGCGCGCTCCTCGGCCGTGGTGGCGTTCCAGGCGGCGAAGTAGCGCTGGACGACGGTCGGGTAGTCGGTCCCTCGATCGCTCATCGTGGGCTCCTCACGGGATGGGTCCCGGGCTCTCCGGGATGCCCCAAGACTTCCGCGGGCGGCGGGACGCGTCGATTACGCGCGAGGTAATGCCGGCGTCGCGCGGCGCGGCATCTCCGCCGCCGTGCCGCCGTGCCGCCGTGCCGCGGGGCAGCGCGTCGCCGCGGCGCTCGGCGGCCTTCTCCAACTCCCGGAACGTGAGCCCCGATCGCCCCGTCCCCGAGGCGGCAGTCGTCGAGAGAACCGGTCGCGGTGGCGATCCGGACGCGGCCGGGACCACACCTCCGACCTGCGCGGACGTCGTCCGGGTGTCCGGGTCTGTCCGGGACGGGCGGTCTCCGTTGCCGGACGCTCGGCGGGTCGGGAGTCTCGTCGTGACGGATGCGGCACCGCGGGAAAGCGGGCACCGCGCCGCGGCGTGCCGGGCGTGTGAGGGGGAGGACGGACGAGATGGGGACCGAGATGTCCGATGGCCTGTACTACCTGCCGGACGGCTTCCGCGAGGGCGCGAGCGGCAACGACGGCGCCGCCGAGGCGGCGGAGACCACCCGGCGCTACCTCGACCAGGCGACGCCCGACGCCGGCAGCTACGCGGGCGCCGACGAGTTCGTCGAGGCGGTGACGACCACCCGCGACACCCAGGCGCGCGGCGTCGCGCGGGCGGCGGACCCCATCGGCACCAGTCGCTGCTCGGCCACGGACTGGGACTCGGTGTACTTGAGTATCCCCTCCGCGCCGTGCCGCCTGCCGAGCCCGGAGTCGCCCATGCCGCCCATCGGCGCTCGGACGC
>NZ_SMKI01000340.1 GCF_004348415.1 Streptomyces hainanensis | reverse complement strand
CGGGTGGGGAGAAACCTCCGTCAGAGGATGCCCGCCCCGCGGGCCGCCGTCAGCCAGGTGGGGAACTCCGCCATCAGCGCGTCGTACAGCTCCGCGTCGGGCAGCGCCGCCGGCTTCCCGCCGGCCGGGAAGAAGCCGGCGTTGTCGACGAGACGCCCCGGGAGGTCGTCGAGGCGGCGGAGGAAGGCGAACTCGTCGTCGCCGAAGCCGACGAACTGCCAGAAGATCGGCAGGCCGGCCGACTCCGCCAGCAGGCGGCCCGTCTCGCCCTTGTCCTTCGGCGCGCCGTCCGTCTGGAAGAGGACGAACGCGGGGGCCGTCGCGCCGGAGGCGCGGTAGTGGGCGATGACGGCGCGCATCGCCTTCGCGTAGTACGTCCTGCCCATGTGCCCGAGCGTGTCGTGGATCGCGGCGATCCGGCCCCGGTGGGCGCCCAGCGTGACGTCCGCCGTGGTGTGCACGTCGGTGGAGAAGAAGACGGTCGGCACGACGCCGTCGTCGTCGAAGTGGGCCGCCAGGCCGAGGGCCTGCTCGGCGAGGTGCTGCACCGTGCCGTCCTCGTAGAAGGGCCGCATCGATCCCGAGCGGTCGAGCACCAGGTAGACCGCGGCGCGCTCGCCGAGCAGCCGACGCTTGTTGAGGCTGACGCGGGCCGACTCGTACCGCTCGACCAGGTCGGGCGCGGCGGCGGTGACCTTCTCCAGGCTGATTGCGGATGTCTCGGACATCGCGGGCATCGGGTCCTCTCCGTGGTGCGGTGTTACCGGGAGAACCGGCGGTGGCGGGTGGGAGTTCCCCGCTCAGGGGTGGTTCTCGTTGTGCTTGGCGATCCGGTCGGTCAGCTCGCGCAGGCCGTCGATCCGCATGGTGGGAAGCAGCTCCGCCTCCGGGTGGTGTCGCTGGATGAGCCCCCAGGGGCCGCGCCGGATCAGGGCGGTGCGGAGGCCGAGTGCGGCGGCGGGGCGGACGTCCTCGTCGAGGCGGTCGCCGACGTAGAGGATCTCGCGCGGGTCCATGCGCAGCGAGTGGATCACGATCTCGAAGAACCGCGGATCCGGTTTGGCGACACCCATCGTCTCGGACGAGCCGACCAGGTCGACGAACCCGGCGAAGAGGCGGCGGAGAATGGCCGTGGCCTGCCGGGTCTGGTTCCCGGCGATGCCGAGCGTCAGCCCGGAGCCGCGCAACAGCTTGAGCGTCAGGCGGGCGTCGGCGTAGAGGTCGTTCTCGCCGAACCACTCGTGTTCGCCCACCGCGGCCCGTTTCTCCCGCTCCACCGCCAGGTCGAACTCCGGCCGGAAGATCCGGAGCGCCTCCATCGGGTCCCGCCCCTGGGCGACCATGGCCCCGAACTGGGCGGAGAACGTGTGCCGAGGCGCCCCCACCCAGGCCGCCCAGCCCTCCCACTCGCGGCTCTCGTCCAGCAGACACTCGCCGACGTCGAACACGACTGCTCGAATCATGGCCGGCAGCGTAGGGCCGCCCGGCGGGGCGCGAAACGGCGTCGTCGCCGGATCGGGCGGAATGTCGGCGAAACGGGGACGGGCGGCCACGCGGTACGGCATATTGCCGCGCAGCGATGCGCCATGACCGATCCGCCGTGCACGACGCCCCCGAATTCGAACAGGCGTGTTGCGCTCACCCCGACCGCGTCCCCCGAAGGTGTCTTCCGTTGCGCAATGCGGTGGAAGCTCGTAACTCGGCGCGCCGAAAACCGTCCACAGTGAGGAAGAAGGACAGGACGGACCGAGGGAGCTGCGATGGCCTGGGCGGAGGGCGCTTGTGTGGTCGACACGCGGACCGGCAGGGTCGGCCGTGTCACGGGTCGGCGCGGTACCCGGTTGCGGCTGCGCGCGTTGGACGGCGGGCGGCTCTGGGAGTGCCCGCAGGACGCGGTGCGCGCCGCGACCGAGTGGGAGCAGCGGAACGCGGACGTGCTCGACGCCAGCTCGCGCTTCTGGCGCGCCGCCGGGATGTGAGGCGGGCGGCCGCGCCGCGGGCGTCGGCCCCGGCCGGGATGTCCTGGCCGCCGGCGAGTGGAACACTGTCCGGCGGGCCCGGCACCGCTTCGGAATCTGACGCCGAACGATCGATCGGGGCAAGGTCGCGAGAGATACGGGGTGTTGCTCGTGGGTTCGGTGGCGCGGCGGGACGTCTACACGGCGCAGAGTCTGCTCGAGGTGGCGGTGGGCGTCTTCAACGAGCGCGGCTACGACGGCACGTCGATGGAGCACCTGTCGCGGGCGGCCGGCATCTCGAAGTCCTCCATCTACCACCACGTGCCGTCCAAGGAGGAGTTGCTGCGGCGGGCCGTCGCGCACGCGCTCGACGGCCTGTTCGCCGTGCTCGACGAGCCGGCGGCCGGGGAGGGGCGGGCGGTGGCGCGCCTGGAGCGGGTGGTGCGGCGTACCGCCGAGGTGCTGATGGAGCGGCTGCCCTACGTGACGTTGCTGCTGCGGGTGCGGGGCAACACGGACACCGAGCGGTGGGCGCTGGTGCGGCGGCGGGAGTTCGACCAGCGGGTGGCGGAGCTGGTGCGGGCCGCGGTGGCGGAGGGCGACCTGCGGCCCGAGGTGGACCCCCGGCTGGCGACACGGCTGTTGTTTGGGATGATCAACTCGATAGTGGAGTGGTATCGGCCACATCCCGGGGAGCCAGTGGTCTCGGGGGATGTGGTCGAAGCCGTCATTTCCACCGCATTCGACGGGCTGCGGCAGCCGGCCGTGAGCGGTTCCGCGCCATAGCGCGGCGATCGCCCCCACCGTCGTGTGGCATCAACTACCCTTGCCCGGCGTGGGGGTGGCGCACCAGTCTCAGGCGACCCCGGAGAACCCATGAACACCGACCGCCTCAGCCACGGCCTCAGCCTCAGCCACGGCCTCGGCCACGTGCAGGCCCAGCCGCACGGCCAGCCCCAGGCGCAGCCGCAACCCCAGCTCCAGCCGCGACTCCAGGACCGGTATCCGGCGCCGCACCCGTCCCTCCCGGCCGGCTACCCGGCCCCGACGACGTCCGGCGTGCCGGGGCTCGCGAGCGCCGCGCGGTCCTGGAAGGCCCCGGACTGGGCGGAGGCCGAGGAGTTCATCCGCCAGTTCCACGCCGAGAACCCCGAGCAACCGGTCCCGATGGGCATGCGGTTGCGGCAGATCCGGGAGCACCTGGAACGCACCGGCACCTACCGCCACACCCGTGCCGAGCTGGAGTTCGGCGCCCGGGTCGCCTGGCGCAACTCCAGCCGCTGCATAGGCCGGCTCTACTGGAAGAGCCTCCGGGTCCTCGACCGCCGCACCTCCTCCACCGCCGAGGAGATCCACGCCGACCTCTGCGAGCACCTGCGGCTGGCCACCAACGAGGGCCGGATCCGCCCGGTCATCTCCGTCTTCGCGCCCGCGACCCCGTTCCGCCGGGCGCCGCTGGTCTGGAACAGCCAGCTGATCCGCTACGCCGGCTACCGCACCGTGGACGGCGGCGTCGTCGGCGACCCGGGGAACGTCGACTTCACCGACGCCGTGCGGCGCCTCGGCTGGCAGGCGCCCGGCGGCTGGTTCGACGTGCTGCCGATGGTGATCGAGACGCACGGCGACAAGCCGCAGCTCCTCGACGTGCCGCGCGACCTGGTGCTCGAAGTGCCGATCACCCACCCCGACCTCCCGGCCTTCGCCGAACTCGGCCTGCGCTGGCACGCCGTCCCCGCCATCTCGCACATGCGGCTCTCCATCGGCGGCGTCGACTACCCGCTGGCCCCCTTCAACGGCTGGTACATGGGCACCGAGATCGGCGCCCGCAACTTCGTCGACGAGGACCGCTACAACCTGCTGCCCGTGGTGGCCGAGCTGCTCGGCCTCGACACCAGCAAGGAGACCACGCTCTGGAGGGACCGGGCCCTGGTCGAGCTGAACGTCGCCGTGCTGCACTCGTTCGAGGCGGCCGGCGTCAAGATCACCGACCACCACACCGAGTCGCAGCGCTTCCTCACCCACATCGAGCGCGAGGAGCGGCAGGGGCGGCGCGTGCCGGCCGACTGGAGCTGGATCGTGCCGCCCGTCTCGGGCGGCGTGACCCCGGTCTTCCACCGCTACTACGACGAGGCCGACCAGCGGCCCAACTTCTACCTGGACGAGGAGGCGCGGGCCCGCGCGGCCGGCTGCCCCGTCGCACACTGAGCCGTCGGCCGGAGCCGGTGGTGCCGCCGGCAGGGTCGCCCGTCGCCCGTCGGTCGGCTACGAGGCGAACGAGCCGTATGTCGGGCGCCCCGCCGGCTCGTACACGTGGACCGCGACGCCGGCCCCGGTGGTGCGCGACTCCTTCAACCGCAGCGCCGTCGGCCGGGTCCCGGCCGCGAAGAGCCGGTGCCCGGTGCCCAGCACCACCGGGTAGACCAGCAGCCGCACCTCGTCGATCAGGTCGAGCGCGAACAGCGAGCGGGCCAGGGTGCCGCTGCCGTGGATCTGCAACTCCCGGCCGGGGCGCTGCCTCAGCTCCGCCACCCGCGCCGGCACGTCCGCGTCGAACACGGTGGTGCCCGCCCAGTCGGCGCCGGTGAGGGTGGTCGAGGCGACGTACTTGGGCAGCGCGTTGAGCCGGGACGCGATCGGGTCGGCCGGGTCGGTCTGCTTCGGCCAGAAGCCGGCGAAGATCTCGTACGTGCGGCGCCCGAGCAGGAACGCGTCCGCCTGCTCGAACCAGCCGCTGACCAGCCGGCCGAACTCCTCGTCGGCGTAGGGGTGGGACCAGCCCCCGTGGGTGAAGCCGTCCGACGTGTCCTCCTCGGGCCCGCCGGGGCCCTGCACCACGCCGTCCAGGGTCAGGAACTCGGTCAGGGTCAGCCGCATGGCGTCTCTCCTCGCACCTCGGGTCGTTTCCGGTGCGGGGAGGACCGGGACGGACCGGCGAACTCATCGGCCCCGGCGCGATCGGGTGAGGACTGGGTGAGGACCGGGGGAGGACCGGGTGAGGACCGGAAGCACGGGCCTACTCGGGAAGCAGGTCGGTCTCCTCGAAGACCAGCAGGGTGCGGGTGGACAGCACCTCGGGCATCGCCTGGATCCGGGTCAGCACCAGCTCACGCAGGGCCCGGTTGTCCGCGGTGTGCACCAGCAGCAGCACGTCGAAGTCGCCGCTGACCAACGCGATGTGCGTGGCGCCCGGCAGGCAGGCCAGCTTGCTGCGCACCGAACGCCAACTGTCCTGCACGATCTTCAGCGTGATGTAGGCGGAGGCCCCCTGCCCCGCCCGCTCGTGGTCCACCAGGGCGGCGAAGCCGCGGATCACGCCGTCGTCCAGCATCCGGTTGATCCGGGCGTAGGCGTTGGCCCGGGAGATGTGCACCTGCTCGGCGACCGACCGGATCGAGGCGCGGCCGTCCGCGCGGAGCAGCCGCAGGATCGCCGCGTCGATCGGATCCAGCGGCCGGATCGGGGAGCCCTGGACCACGAACGAAGGGGCCGTGGGCAACTGGTCTTCCCTCATGCGGATTCTCCGACCCTCCCTGGACGTCCTGCCCCCATGGGACGGCAAACCGGGCCAGCTGTCCACAGGGTCGTACGACCCGTAGCCAGGATGCGTCGTCGACCGAACAATCGGTAGGGAGAACCGCCGACCGGGCGACGCGACGACGGGAGGTACCTGACGTGGGGGACGCGGAGGCGCGGAGCGCCGACGACCTGCTGCCGGAGCCCGAGCCCCATCGGGTGCTCGGCACCGGCGCCGAGCCGGAGCCCGAGACCTGGCCCGAGCTCTACCGCCACCTGGTGCGGGGCCGCCGCTACAACACCCAGGCGACCGTGCTGACCCGACAGGGCCGGCTCGCCGTCTACCCCTCCTCCACCGGGCAGGAGGCGTGCCAGGTCGCGGCCGCGCTGGCCCTCGAACCGCGGGACTGGCTGTTCCCCAGCTACCGCGACACGCTCGCCGCCGTCGTCCGCGGCCTCGACCCGGTGGCGGCCCTCGGGCTGCTGCGCGGCGACTGGCACACCGGCTACGACCCGCGCGCGCTGCGGATCGCCCCGCTCTGCACCCCGCTCGCCACCCAACTCCCGCACGCCGTCGGCCTGGCACACGCGGCCCGGCTGCGCGGTGACGACGTGGTCGCGCTCGCCCTGGTCGGCGACGGCGGCACCTCGGAGGGCGACTTCCACGAGGCGCTCAACTTCGCGGCCGTGTGGCGGGCCCCCGTCGTCTTCCTGGTGCAGAACAACGGCTACGCCATCTCCGTGCCGCTGGCCAAGCAGTCGGCGGCGCCCAGCCTGGCGCACAAGGCCGTCGGCTACGGCATGCCCGGCCGACTCGTCGACGGCAACGACGCGCCGGCCGTGCTCTCCGTACTGCGGCAGGCGCTGGCCCGCGCCAGGGCGGGCGGCGGCCCGACGCTGGTCGAGGCACTGACCTACCGACTCGAAGCCCACACCAACGCCGACGACGCCGGCCGCTACCGGCCGGACGCCGAGGTCGCGGCCTGGCAGGACCGGGACCCGCTGGCGCTGCTCGGCGCCGAACTGCGGCGGCACGGGCTGCTCACCGACGACCGGGAGGCCGCGCTGCGCGCGGAGGCCGACGACCTCGCCGCGACCCTGCGGGCCGGCCTCGGCACCGAGCCCGCACTCGACCCGGCCGACCTGTTCGCCCACGTCTTCGCCACGCCCACCCCCCAACTGCGGGAACAGGCCAGACGGTTGGGGGTGGCGTCGGCGTGATCACGATGGCCCGCGCGCTGAACCGCGCGCTGCGCGACGCGTTGGCGGACGACCCCTCGGTGCACCTGCTCGGCGAGGACATCGGCACGCTGGGCGGCGTCTTCCGGGTGACGGACGGCCTGGCCGCCGAGTTCGGCGACGAACGCTGCACGGACACGCCGCTGGCCGAGGCCGGGATCCTGGGCACCGCCACCGGGATGGCCATGTACGGGCTGCGTCCCGTGGTGGAGATGCAGTTCGACGCGTTCGCCTACCCGGCGTTCGAGCAACTGGTCTCGCACGTCGCCCGGATGCGGAACCGGACGCGCGGCGCGATGCCGCTGCCGCTGACGGTGCGGATCCCGTACGGCGGCGGCATCGGCGGCGTCGAGCACCACAGCGACTCCTCCGAGGCGTACTACATGGCGACGCCCGGCCTGCACGTCATGACACCGGCGACGGTCGCGGACGCGTACGGCCTGCTGCGGCAGGCCATCGCCTCCGACGACCCGGTGGTCTTCCTCGAACCGAAGCGGCTCTACTGGGCCAAGGGCGAACTCGAACCGGACGTCCCGCCGGGCGGGCAGGCGGTGGTGCGGCGCCCCGGCACGTCGGCCACGCTGCTCTGCTACGGCCCGGCCGTGCCGGTCTGCCTGGCGGCCGCCGAGTCGGAGGCGGCCCGGGAACGGGGCTGGGACCTGGCCGTCGTCGACCTCCGCACGCTGGTGCCGTTCGACGACGAGACGGTGTGCGCGGAGGTGCGGCGCACCGGACGGGCGGTCGTCGTCCACGAGGCCGCCGGCTTCGCCGGCCCCGGCGCGGAGATCGCGGCCCGGGTCACCGAGCGGTGCTTCCACCACCTGGCGGCGCCGGTGGCACGCGTCACGGGCTTCGACATCCCGTACCCGCCGCCGCTGCTGGAACGCCACCACCTGCCCGACGCGAACCGGGTGCTGGCGGCGGTCGCCGGCCTGCAGTGGGAGGACTGAGGTTCCGTGACCGAGGTTCCCGGAAACGTGTTCCTGCTGCCCGACCTGGGCGAGGGCCTGACGAGCGCGGAGGTCGTGCGCTGGTTGGTCGACGTCGGCGACACCGTGACGGTCGACCAGCCGGTGGTGGAGGTCGAGACCGCCAAGTCGGTCGTCGAACTCCCCTGCCCCTACGAGGGCGTGGTCGCCGCGCGCCACGGCGCGCCGGGCGAGGAACTGCCGGTCGGCGCCGAGCTGTTGCGGCTGCACGACGAACCGGCGTCGTCCTCCGGACCGGTGCTCGTCGGCTACGGGACCGCGCCTGGCGGCGCACCGCAACCGACGGCACCTGCACCGGCACCGGCAGCGGTCCCGGTCCCTGTGCCGGCCTCGTTCACGGGGACGGCGGTCGCCGTGGTCTCGCCGCTGGTGCGGCGGCTGGCGCGCGAGCGCGGCGTCGACCTCCACACCGTGACCGGCAGCGGCCCCGGCGGCCTCATCATGCGCGCCGACGTCCTGAACGCGTCCCCCCACGAAGGGGCCGCAGGCACGGGCCCGGCGCCCGTCCCGGGCACCGGGCTGGCCGGCTCTGCCGGCTTGGCGGTGGGGCCGCCGGCCGGTAGTGGTGCTGGCTCTGCCGGCGACCCGCAGGGCCTTCCGGCGCCCGCCGGCGCCGTGTCGGCTGGCGGCGAAGCCGCCTCGGGCACCCGGCTGGCCGGCTCTGCCGCCGCAGGCGGGCTGGGGGCCGGCGGGCCTGTCGTCTCCGCCGTAGGCGGCTCGCCCGGCGGCGAAGCCGCCTCGGGCGCGGGCCCGGCGCCCGTCCCGGGCACCGGGCCGGCCGGCTCCGCCGGCCTGGCGGTGGGGCCGCCGGCCGGTAGTGGTGCCGGCTCTGCCGGCGACCCGCAGGGCCTTCCGGCGCCCGCCGTAGGCGGGGTTGTCGGGATGCGGGGGGTGGCGTGGGTGATGGC
>NZ_SMKI01000033.1 GCF_004348415.1 Streptomyces hainanensis | reverse complement strand
CGCCTCGGCCTCGTCGTTGGTCTTCTCGGTGAGCATCCGCTCGATGGCGACCTCGGTGGGTTCGAGGTCCATGCAGACGGCGACGGTGCGGATGACGTCGGGGGTGTGGACGAGCAGCGGGGCCGGCCAGGTCGGGGCGGCCGCCGCGGGAGACGACGGCGGCGGCGCGGGAGTCCGGTTCCGCGGCGGCCCGGAGGGCGGCGCCCGCGCCCGTGCTGGCGCCGAAGTAGCCGACGGCCAGGTCGGGGGGCACCGCGTCGGTGGCCCGGCGCAGCCGGGCGGCCAGCAGTTCGATGTCGAAGACGTTGGCCCGGTCGGGTTCCTCGGCCGGCGTGAGCAGGTCGAAGAGCAGGGTGCCGAGGCCGGCGCCGTTGAGCGCGTCGGCGACGAAACGGTTGCGTGGGCTGTGGCGGCCGCTGCCGCTGCCGTGCGCGAAGACGACGACGGCCGCGGTGCCCTCGGGGAGGGTCAGCTCGCCGGGGAGTCGCACGCCGTCGCCCGCGTCGACGGTGACTGCGCGGCGCTCGCCGCCGCGCAGGCAGTCGACGACCTCGGCGTCCTCGGTCTGCTCGAAGGACCGGTAGAACTGGCCGACCGAGAGGAAGTCGACCGGGGTCTCGGGGGAGACGAACTCGTCCGCGTCGCGGCCGATCCGGTTCCGCCAGTCGTGCGGCGCGACCGGGACCGCGAGCACCACCCGGTCCGCGCCGCGCGCCCGCGCGGACCGGCAGGCGGCGCGGGCGGTGGCGCCGGTGGCGATGCCGTCGTCCACCACGACGGCGGTGCGGCCGGCCAGCGAGACGCGGCCCCGGTCGCTCCGGTACTCCCTGGCCCGCCGGTCGAGCTCGGTCCGCTCCGCCGCCTCGACCTCGGTCAGCTCGGCCTCCGAGATGTGGACGGTGCGCACCACGTCCTCGTTGAGCACCCGCGCGCCGTCCTCGCCGATGGCCCCCATGGCCAGCTCCGGCTGGAACGGCACGCCCAGCTTGCGGACCACGGCGACGTCCAGCGGGGCGCCCAGCGCCTGCGCCACCTCGGCGGCCACCGGCACCCCGCCCCTGGGGAGCCCGAGCACCACGACGTCGCGCTTCCGCAGCCCGGCCAGTTCGCGCGCCAGCCTGCGCCCCGCCGAGATCCGGTCGTCGTACAGCATCCCGGGGCCTCCTCCCGGTCGGCGGTCCCCGGGAACCATGGAACCGCGATCGGGGTCCTTCGGCATCCGAACCGGCGGCCTCGACGTAAGGGTAACGACTGTTACCCTCATGTGTCGTGGCCCTCACCCGTCCCGTCACCCTGAACGGCACCCCGCTCTCGTACGTCGACTTCGGCGGCCCCGGCGCCCCGCTGCTCGCGCTGCACGGCCACTTCGGCCGGGCCCGGGGCTGGGCCGCGCTCGCCGCCGCGCTGGCCCCGGGGCACCGACTCCTCGCGCTGGAGCAGCGCGCCCACGGCCGCGCCGAGCCCGTCGCCGACGTGCGGCCGGACGCCTACCTCGCGGACGCCGCCGGGTTCCTCGACCACCTCGGGCTCGGCCCGCTGCCGGTGCTCGGCCACTCGATGGGCGGCGCCGTCGCCTACCGGCTGGCCGCGCGCCGCCCCGACCTGGTGACCCGCCTCGTGGTGCTCGACGCCCCGGCCCGCAACGAGCCGCCCGTCCTCGACCCGCGCCCCTGGCCGCGCCGGGCCGCCACCCTCGCCGAGCTGCACCGACTGCTGGCCGAGCGGGTCGGCCCCGTCACCGGCTACTTCCTGGAGAACGCCGTCGAACACCCCGACGGCTGGGGGCTGTTGTTCGACGCCGACACCCTGCTGCGCTCCCAGTGGGCGCTGCTCGGCGACTGGTGGCCGGACTGGCTGGGCTCCGCCTGCCCCGCGCTGCTGCTGCACGGCGAGGAGTCGACCGTGTTGCCCACCGCGCAGGCGGAGGAGATGGCGGCACGCCGGCCGCACACCGAGCTCCTGTCGTTCCCCGGGCTCGGCCACTGGCTCCACGACGAGGAACCGGCCGGGGTGGCCAGGGCCGTCGGCGCCTTCCTCACCGGGCGGCACGGCCTCACCGGGCGGAGCGGCCTTGCCGGGCGGAGCGGCTAGTGGCCAGGCCGGCCGACCCGGCGCGCCGGCGCCGCCTCACGGACGAGATCATCGACCGGCTCGCCGAGACCGGCTTCGCCACCTTCTCGCTGCGCACCCTCGCCGCCGCCCTCGGCCGCTCCACCCGCGTGCTCACCCACCACTTCGCCGACAAGGACGCCCTGCTGCGCGCCGTCCTCGACCGGCTCGACGAGCGGCAGCACCAGGCCCTGGCCGCCACCCCCGGCTGGTCCGACCCGGCCGTCGGCATCGGCTCGATCGTCCGCGACTCCTGGGACCGGCACCTGAGCGAGGACGAACTCCCCAGGACCCGCCTGGTCCAGGAGATCGAGGGCCTGGCGGCGGCCGGCCGGCTCCCCGGCCACGTGCCGGCGTTCGTCGCCGGCCGGGCCCGCTTCGTCGCCCGGGCCCTGGAGCTGCGCGGCCTCGACCCGGCGGACGCCCTGGTCAAGGCCACCCTGCTCAACAACGCCTACGCCGGCCTCCAGGCCGACCGGCTCACCACCGGCGACGCCGACCGTACCCGGGCCGCGCTCGCCGTCCTCTGCCGGCTCGCCGACTCATGGACCGCCGGAAGGTAGCCGTCCGTTCGGGTGGATCCCCGCGCGTGGCCGCCGGGGCCCCACGGACCGGCCCAACATGCTGGTCCCCATGCCCGACCTGGCCTACATCGCCCTGACCATCGTCTCCTTCGCCCTGCTGGCGGCGGTCGTCAAGGGGGTGGCGGGCCGGTGACCTTCGAGAACCTGGTCGGCCTGGTCATCGCCGTCACGCTCGGCGGCTACCTGGTGGTGGCGCTGCTCTTCCCCGAGTGGTTCTCATGAGCGACGCGCTCGCCGGCCTGCTGACCATCGGCGTCCTGGTGCTGGCGCTCGCCGCCGTCCACGTGCCGCTCGGCGACTACCTGGCCCGGGTCTACCGTTCCGAACGCCACCTGCCCGTCGAACGGTTCGTCTACCGGCTGTGCCGCGTCGATCCCGGGGCCCAGCAGCGGTGGACGGTCTACGCCCTCTCGCTGCTCGGCTTCGCCGCCGTCTCGGTGCTCCTGCTCTACCTGCTGCTGCGGCTGCAACGCGTCCTGCCGCTCTCCCTCGGCCACTCCGGCCTGCCGCCGTCGGGTGCGTTCAACACCGCGGTCTCCTTCGTCACCAACACCGACTGGCAGTGGTACTCGGGCGAGGCCGTGATGGGCCAGCTCGCCCAACTCGCCGGCCTGGCCGTGCAGAACTTCCTCTCCGCCGCCACCGGCCTCGCCGTCGCCGTCGCCCTGATCCGCGGCTTCGTCCGCGAGGGGACCGACGAGATCGGCAACTTCTGGGTGGACCTGGTCAGGTCCGTGATCCGGGTGCTGCTGCCGCTCGCCTTCCTGAGCGCGCTGCTGCTCGCCGCCTGCGGCGCGGTGCAGGACTTCGCCGGCGCCCACACCTTCACCACCCTGGAGGGCGGCGACCAGACCATTCTCCGCGGCCCCGTCGCCTCCCAACAGGCCATCAGCGTGCTCGGCACCAACGGCGGCGGCTACTTCAACGCCAACGCCGCGCACCCGTACGAGAACCCGACGGCGCTCAGCAACCTGCTCCAGACCTTCCTGATGCTGCTGATCCCCTCCGTGCTGCCCCGCACCTTCGGCCGGCTGGTCGGCTCCCCCCGGCACGGTTGGGTGCTGTTCGCGGTGATGGCCGTGCTGTGGACGGTGGGACTCACCCTCACCACGGTCTTCGAGGCGACACACCACGGCACCGTGCCCCGCGAGGTCGGCGCCGCCCTGGAGGGCAAGGAGACCCGGTTCGGCGTCTGGAACTCGGCGCTGTTCGGGCACTCCGCCACCGCCACCTCGTCCGGCGCCAACGACGCGTCGTACGACAGCTTCACCCCACTCGGCGGCGGCGTGCTCCTCCTCAACATGCTGCTCGGCGAGATCTCGCCCGGCGGCATCGGCGGCGGACTCATCGGGATGCTGGTGCTCGCGGTGCTCGCCGTGTTCATCGCCGGCCTGATGGTCGGCCGCACCCCCGAATACCTCGGCCGGAAGATCCGGCAGCGCGAGATCACCCTGGTCGCCCTCTACGTGCTGGCCATGCCGTTCGCGGTGCTCGTCGGCGTCGGCCTGGCCCTCGCCTTCCCCGGGCCGCGAGAAGCCATCCTCAACCCCGGGCCGCACGGCCTGACCGAGGTGCTCTACGCCTTCGTCTCCGCCGCCAACAACAACGGCAGCGCCTTCGCCGGCCTCACCTCGGGCACCACCTTCTACAACACCGCCCTCGCCCTCGCCATGCTCTTCGGCCGCTTCCTGCCCATGGTCCTGGTGCTCGCCCTCGCCGGCTCGCTCGCCGCCCAGCAGCGGGTGCCGGTCTCCAGCGGCACCCTCCCCACCCACCAGCCGATGTTCGCCGGGCTGCTCACCGGCGTCGCCGTCATCGTCACCGGGCTGACGTTCTTCCCCGCGCTCGCCCTCGGACCGCTCGCGGAGGGGCTGAAGTGACCGCCCGCCACCCCACGGGACACGGTTTCTCGCCGCGCCAACTCGCCGCGGCCCTCCCGGACGCGCTGCGCAAGTTCGACCCCCGGCACACCGTCCGCGCGCCCGTCATCTTCGTCGTCTGGATCGGCTCCCTCGTCACCACCGTCTCCGCCGTCGTCAACCCGAGCTTCTTCGGCTTCGCCATCGCCGGCTGGCTGTGGGCCACCGTGCTCTTCGCCAACCTCGCCGAGGCCGTCGCCGAGGGCCGCGGCCGCGCCCAGGCCGAGGCGCTGCGCCGCACCAAGAAGGAGACCGTGGCCCGCCGGCTGCGCCCCGACGGCGGCGAGGAGCAGGTGCCCGGCACCCAACTCGTCGTCGGCGACCGGGTGGTGGTCGAGGCCGGGCAGCTGATCCCCGGCGACGGCGAGGTGATCGACGGCGTGGCTTCGGTGGACGAGTCCACCATGACCGGCGAGTCCGCGCCCGTGATCCGCGAGTCGGGCGGCGACCGCAGCTCCGTCACCGGCGGCACCACCGTGCTCTCCGACCGGATCGTCGTCCGGATCACCACCTGCCCGGGAGAGGGCTTCCTCGACCGGATGATCTCGCTGGTCGAGGGCGCCAGCCGGCAGAAGACCCCCAACGAGATCGCCCTCAACATCCTGCTGGCCAGCCTCACCATCGTCTTCCTGCTCGCCGTCGCCACCCTCCAGCCGATGGCCGCCTACTCCGGACGCCAGCAGACCCTGATCGTGCTCACCGCGCTGCTGGTCTGCCTCATCCCCACCACCATCGGCGCCCTGCTCTCCGCCATCGGCATCGCCGGCATGGACCGCCTCGTGCAGCGCAACGTCATCGCCGTCTCGGGGCGCGCCGTCGAGGCCGCCGGCGACGTCAACACGCTGCTGCTCGACAAGACCGGCACCATCACCCTCGGCGCCCGGCACGCCACCGAGTTCATCCCGGCCCCCGACGTCGAGGAACGCGAACTCGCCGAGGCCGCCCAGCTGTCCAGCCTCGCCGACGAGACGCCCGAGGGCCGCTCCATCGTGGTGCTCGCCAAGAACGAGTACGGGCTGCGCGGCCGCGAGGAGGGCCGGGTCACCGGCGTCACGTTCGTGCCGTTCACCGCCCACACCAGGATGTCGGGCGTCGATCTCGACGACGGCCGCCGGATCCGCAAGGGCGCCTCCACCGCCGTCATGAAGTGGGTACGCGACCAGGGCGGCCATCCTCCCCCAGACTCCGTCCGGGGGGACCCCCACGGAGCAGACTCCGTCCGGGGGGACCCCCACGGAGCAGACTCCGTCCGGGGGGACCCCCAGCAAAAGCTTGGACTTTTGGTGGAGGCCATCAGCGGCGAGGGCGGCACCCCGCTGCTGGTCGCCGAGCGGCTGCCCGACCGGCCGGCCAGAGTGCTCGGCGTGATCCGGCTGCGCGACATCGTCAAGGCCGGCATCAGCGAACGCTTCGCCGAGCTGCACCGGATGGGCATCTCCACCGTGATGATCACCGGCGACAACCCGGCAACCGCCGCAGCCATCGCCCGCGAGGCCGGCGTCGACCGCTACCTCGCCGAGGCCACCCCCGAGGACAAGATGGACCTGATCCGCCGGGAGCAGGCCGGCGGCCGGCTGGTCGCCATGACCGGCGACGGCACCAACGACGCCCCGGCCCTCGCGCAGGCCGACGTCGGCGTCGCCATGAACGCCGGCACCATGGCCGCCAAGGAGGCCGGCAACATGGTGGACCTCGACTCCAACCCCACCAAGCTCATCGAGATCGTCGCCATCGGCAAGCAACTGCTCATCACCCGGGGCGCGTTGACCACCTTCTCGATCGCCAACGACGTCGCCAAGTACTTCGCGATCATCCCCGCCATGTTCACCGGCGTCTACCCGCAGCTCGGCCACCTCAACGTGATGAACCTGGGCAGCGCCCAGTCCGCCGTCCTCTCCGCCGTCATCTTCAACGCCGTCGTCATCGTCGCCCTGATCCCGATCGCGCTGCGCGGCGTCCGCTACCGGCCCACCAGCGCCGCCACCATGCTCCGCCGCAACCTCGCCGTCTACGGCCTCGGCGGCCTGGTGACCCCCTTCGTCGGCATCAAGCTGATCGACCTCGTCGTCCACCTGCTGCCCGGGATCCGGTGAGCCGCCGCCATGACCCGACACCTGTTCAGGCAGACCGCCGCCGGCCTGCGGATGCTGCTGGTCCTCACCGTGCTGCTCGGCGCCCTCTACCCGCTCGCCGTCTGGGGCGTCTCCCAACTCGCCTTCCACCACCGGGCCGAGGGCTCGCTGATCCACCACGAGGGACGCGTCGTCGGCTCCTCGCTGATCGGCCAGCGCTTCACCGGCCGCGGCTGGTTCCACCCCCGCCCCTCCGCCGCCGGCGCCGAAGGATACGACCCGCGTGCCTCCGGCGCCTCCAACCTCGGCCCCGACAACCCGGAACTCCTCGACCGGGTGCACCGCAGGCGCGACGCCGTTTCCCACGCCGACGGCGTCCCCGCGGCCGAGGTGCCGCCCGACGCGCTCACCGCCTCCGCGAGCGGCCTCGACCCGCACGTCTCGCCCGACTACGCCCACCGCCAGGCCGCCCGCGTCGCCGACGCCCGCGGGCTCGACGTGCGGCGGGTCACCGAGCTCGTCGACGCCCACACGGGCGGCCGCGTCCTCGGCTTCATCGGCGCCGAACGCGTCAACGTCCTCGAACTCAACCTGGCCCTGCTGGCGGCCTCCTGATGGGCCACGGCACCCTCCGCGTCTACCTCGGCGCCGCGCCCGGCGTCGGCAAGACGTACGCCATGCTCGCCGAGGGCCGCCGGCAGCGCCGCCGCGGCACCGACGTCGTCATCGGCTTCATGGAGGACTACGGCCGCCGGATGACCCGGCTGATGGCCGAGGGCCTGGAGACGGTGCCCCGCCGCACCCTGGTCTACCGCAGGACCCCGTTCACCGAGATGGACCTGGACGCCGTCCTCGCCCGCCGCCCGACCACCGCCCTGGTCGACGAGATCGCCCACACCAACATCCCCGGCTCGCGCAACGCCAAGCGCTGGCAGGACATCGAGGAGCTGCGGGCCGCCGGCGTCGACGTCCTCACCACCGTCAACATCCAGCACCTGGAGTCGCTCAACGAGGCAGTGGAGCGGATCACCGGCGTCCGGCAGCGCGAGACGGTGCCCGACGGGGTGGTCAGGGCCGCCGACCAGATCGAGGTCGTCGACATGTCGGCCGACGCGCTGCGCCGCCGGATGAGCGACGGCTTCGTCTACGGCCCCGAGAAGGTCGAGGACGCCCTCACCCACTACTTCCGAGTCGGCAACCTCACCGCGCTCCGCGAACTCGCCCTGCTGTGGGCCGCCGACCGGGTCGACGAGGCGCTGCTGCGCTACCGCACCGACGCCCACATCCACCGCCCCTGGGCCGCCAGGGAACGGGTGGTCGTCGCCCTCTCCGGCGGCCCCGAGGGCGAGACCCTGATCCGCCGTGCCGAACGGCTGATCTCGCACGGCGCGGGCGGCGAACTGCTCGCCGTCCACGTCGCGCCCGCCGACGGCCTGGCCGGCGCCGAGCCCGGGCTGCTGACCCACCAACGGGCCCTGGTGGAGCGCGCCGGCGGCCGCTACCACGAGGTGGCGGGCGAGGACCCGGCCGTCGGCGTGCTGGACTTCGCCCGCGCGCACAACGCCACCCAGATCGTCATCGGCGCCACCCGCCGAGGCCGGCTGGGCTCGCTGTTCCACCCCAGCGCCGCCACCGCCATCATCCAGGGCTCGGGCGAGGACTTCGACTGCTACGTGGTGACCCACGAGGAGGCCGCCCACGGCCGGTTCTTCCGCCGCGGCGGTGCGTCCTAGGAGGCCGGGCGCTCCACCCGGACGGCGAGGTCGTTGTCCACCGTGTAGTACGGCCGGACGGTCGCGCCCGCCACCTCGCACGCCGGGAAGGCGAACACCGCCTTCTTGTCCGTCACGTCGTCGAGCAGCCGCGCCACCTTCACCCGGGTCGCCCTGGGCGCCGGTCGGACCGACACGTCCCAGACGGCCGCCGCCTCCGCCGCCGGCGCCTCCGCCACCAGGTCATGGAGCGACATGGTGAACGAGAACGCCCCGCCCCCCTCGTCGCGCAGCTCCACCGCGTGGCGCGGCCCCCGCCGGCCGCCGCCGCGCAGCTTCAGCTGCCCCACGGCGCCGGCCGCCGGCTCGGCGCCGAACAGCCGGCCCCGCACCGACATCGTGCCCTCGGCCGGCTCCACCGTGATCGGGCCCGCCTCGGCGTGCGCCGGCCGCAGCCAGGCCCGCACCGCGAACCAGCCGTCCCTGGTGCGGTACGGCACCCGCACCGCCAACCCGTCGGCCAGCGCGTCCGGTTCGCGGCCGATCAGCGCCCTGGTGTCCCGCACCCCGGGCGCCACCCGCCGCCACTCGCCGTCCGGCGCGGCCCGCAGCTGGACGTCCCACCGGCCCTCACCGAGCGCCGGCTCGGGGGCGAGCACCGCCCGCCACCGGCCGGCCGGCCCCGCGGCGGCCAGCCGCAGCGGGCGGACCGCAGCCTCGTCCGGCTCCTCGCCCTTGCTCTTCGGGCGCGGCAGCAGCCGGAGCTCGGGCGCGACGGCCGACACGGGCAGCGCCAGCTCCACCGTCAACGCCCCGTCCGCCGCCGCCCGGCAGTCGGCGCGCGGGGTCTCCGTCACCACGTCCGTCAGGGTCTCGCTCATCGCCGCACCTTCCGCAGGCCACGCACCGTGGTGATCGCCGCCGCCATCGCCATGTCCCGCACCGTGTGGGCGCCGGCCCGCACCGTGTCCGTCAGCCGGACCGGGGCCGGGGAGCGGAGGCGGAGCCGGGAGCGCAGCGACCGCTTCCGCTCGACCAGCTCCGCCATCAGCCGCTCGGCCCGCTCCACCACCGGCACCGGGTCGAAGCGCCGCGAGTTCTCCAGCGCCGCCGCCCCCATCGTCCGCCGCAACTCGTCGTCGCGGATCAGCTCCAACAGGGCCCCGGCCAGCGCGTCCTCGTCGCCGACCGGCACCAGCCGGCCGTCGACGCCGTCCTCGATGATCTCCCGAGGGCCGTACTCGCAGTCCGTGCTGATCACGGGCAGGCCGCTGCGCATCGCCTCCACGATCGTCATCCCGAACGGCTCGAACACCGAGGTCACCGTCGCGATCGAGCCCTTGACCCACTCGCCGTCCATCGGCGTCGCCTTCCCCATCAGGAAGGCGTTGTTGTAGAGCCCGAGCTCGTGGATCAGGTCGTGCAGCGGCTCCTCCTGGTCGCCGTTGCCGTAGATCCGCAGCTGCCAGTCGGGACGCTCGGCCGCCACCCGGGCGAACGCCCTGATCAGCAGCGCGTGCCGCTTGGAGGTCACCAGCCGGCCGGCCGCCACCACGATCCGGCCCGTGGAGTCGGCCGGCGGAATCCCCGGCTCCGGCACGCTGTTGGGCAGCGCCTCGACCCGCACCCCGGGCAGCCGCATCCGACGCCGGTACTCGTTCGCGTCCGCCTCGCTGACGGTGGTCAGCGCGTCGAGCCGTGGATAGGCGCGGCGCAGCGCGTTGCGGAGCGCCGGCGGGTGGGTCTTGAGCGTCAGGTGCTCCTGACCGATCCGCACCGCGGAGCGCGGGGCCTGGAGCGCCAGCTGGACGTTGAGCCCGGGGCGGGTGCCGATGATCACGTCGGAGGTGAGCGACGCCAGGCACTCCTGGATCCGCTCGTCGGTCAACTCGCTGTACTGCGGATACCGGTACTCGGAGGCGGGGAACACCCTGGCCGGCCGCACGTGCCGCGGATGCTCCTTCTCCGTGCGCAGATCGACCAGATGGCGCATCGATACGCGGGGGTCCAGCGTGAAGTTGGCCACCTTCCGGTGCCGGAACACGGAGACGATCTCCACATCGTGACGCTCGGCCAGCGCCTCGGCCAGGTTGAACGTGGTCTTGATGGTTCCCCCGATCCCATAGCCGTTATGGAGGAGGAAGGTGATCTTCATGCCGACATAGACCTTCGGAGCTGATGCGCGGTTCCCCGCGCGGACGCGCCGCGACGCCCCCCACGGCTGTCGCCGGGGGGTGCCCCCGGCAGGGGGTTGGCGCGGTGCGCACACATTACCGCCACGTTGTGTGCCCGCGCGATTCCGGAGCGCAGTGCCGGGCGTTCGTTTCTGGGGAGGTCCGCCGCTTCCGGGGTCAGGAGTCCGGGTAGCGCAACACGGCGAGCACCCGGCGGCTGTGGCCGGTGCCGCCGGGCAGCTCCAACGTGTCGGAGATCGCGTTGATGTGCTTCTCGACGGCGCTGAGGGAGACGAACAGCCGCGCGGCGACGGCGGCGTTGGTGTGCCCCTCGGCCATCTCCCGCAACACGTCACGCTCGCGCGGCGTCAGCCGGCCCAGCGGATCCACGTGCGAGCTGCGGGCCAGCGCCCGCCGCGCCGCGCGTCCAGGAACTCGTCGACCTCCACCACCCGGTCTCCGGGTGGCGTGCGCGGATCGCCAGCGCGGCCCGCAGCCCCTAGGCAATCGCCCACCGACGCCGTCACCTCGTGCCCCGCCTCGTCCATGGCGCCACGCTGGCCCGCGGGGCGGACGAAGCGGACTGTGGTTCTCCGCACGGTGGTTTTGAGGTGGCCCCCATCAAACCCCACCGCAGAGATTTTGTACGGTCTTTACCGTGATCTATTCGACCGCACCCGTGTTACTGGCCGCCTCGGACGAGACGGCGGAGTCGGCGGAGGAGCTCGGCGGCATAGCCGGCTGGGCCACCGACATGATGGAGATGCTCGGGGCGCCCGGCGCCGGGGCCGCCATCGCCCTGGAAAACCTGTTCCCCCCGCTGCCCAGCGAGGTGATCCTGCCACTGGCCGGATTCACCGCCAGCCAGGGCGACATGAGCCTGTGGGCCGCCCTGCTGTGGACCACCATCGGCTCGGTGGTGGGCGCCATCGCCCTCTACTGGGTCGGAGCCCTGCTCGGCCGCGACCGGCTGATCGCCATCGCGGCCAAGCTGCCGCTGGTCAAGGTCGCCGACATCGAGAAGACGGAGGCGTGGTTCGCCAAACACGGCGCCAAGGCCGTCTTCTTCGGCCGGATGATCCCCATCTTCCGCAGCCTGATCTCGATCCCGGCCGGGGTCGAGCGCATGAAGTTGTCGACGTTCCTGCTGCTCACCACGTTGGGCAGCGCCATCTGGAACTCCCTGTTCGTGCTCGCCGGCTACCGGCTCGGCGAGGACTGGGAACGGGTCACCGACCTGGTCTCCGTCTACTCGAAGGTGGTCCTGGTGGTCGTCGTGCTGGCACTGCTGGCCTTCGTCGCCTACCGCACGATGCGGCCGGGGGCCGGCAAGCGGCGGGCCTGACCGGACGGGCGTGGCCGCCCTACCCGTCCCGGCCGCAGGCCGGGTTGCGGCCGTCGCCCGTTCTGCCGCTGTGCGGCGGTGGCTTGGTTCGGCTTCGCCGGACGGGTGGTTGGCCGCTGCGCGGCGGGCTTGCCTCCGGCTTCGCCGGGCGCGGTGCGGCTGTGCCGTGCCGGCCGGGGGCCGGGTTGTGGCCGTCGTTCGTTTTGCCCCTGTGCGGCGGTGGCTTGGTTCGGCTTCGCCGGACGGGTGGTTGGCCGCTGCGCGGTTGTGCCGTGCCGGCCGGGGGCCGGGTTGTGGCCGTCGTTCGTTTCGCCGCTGCGCGGCGGTGGCCTGGCCCGGCTTTGCCGGGGGCGGTGCCGTTGCGTAGCTGTGCCGGGGGCCGGGGTGCGGCTGTGGGATGTTGCCGCTGCGCGGCCAGCTTGCCTTCGGCTTCGCTGTCGGTGTGTGGTCGCGGGCTTTCTGCCGCTGCGCGGCGCGTGCCGGGTTGTTCCGGCCAGGGCCGGGTCGCGGCTCGGCCGTGCCGGCCGTTGTCCACCCGGCTTCGCGGTGCGGCGCGGCCGTACGGGGGCGTCCGGCCTGGGGCCGGGTGCGGTCGGTGGCGGGCAACGTGCCGCCGGCGCCGCCGCACCGCACAACGCCCGGCGAAGCCGACTCAGCACGCGCAGCGGCAGCAGCCGCAGAGCCAGGCCGCCGCCGCGCAGCGGCGGAACGCCCAGGGGCCACCACCCGCACCGGCCACGGCCGGGCCGTCTGCCCGAGCCGCGCGGAGCGGTCGGTGCCGCCGCGGCGCGAGCCGCTACGCGAGCCGCTACGCGCGGGCGCGGAGGCGGCGGAGCATTCTCGGGTTGTCGAAGCCGACGGTGCGGGCGGCCGTTTCGAGGGTCGCGCCGTGGCCGATCAGGTGCTCGGCGTGTTCCAGGCGCAGCCGCTGTTGGTAGCGGAGCGGGGTGAGACCACCGGTGGCGCGGGTGAAGAGGCGGGTCAGCGTGCGTTCGCTGACGTCGACCGTCGCCGCCAGCGTGGCGAGCGGGAGTGGTTCGGCGAACCGGGTGTCGATCAGGTCCTGGACCTCGTGCACCGTGTCGTCCAGGTGCGAGCGGTGTCGCAGCATCGCGCTGGCCTGCGGTTCGTGGCCGTTGCGGCGGGCGTAGACGACCATGTCGCGGGCCACCCGCGCGGCCAGCGCCGGGCCGTGTCGGACGGCCAGCAGATGCAGGGCGAGGTCGATGCCGCTGGCGATGCCCGCGGACGTCACCACCCGGTCGTCGGCGACGAACAGCACGTCGCGCACCAGCGTGGCCCGCGGGTTGCGGGCGGCCAGCGCGTCCTGGAGCTCGTGGTGGGTGGTGAAGCGGCGGCCGTCCAGCAGGCCGGCCAGGCCGAGCGCCTCGGCGCCCGAGCAGACGCTGGCCACCGTGCCGCCGGCCGCGTGGTGCGCGCGCAGCCGGGCCAGCCAGGCCGCGCTCAGCCGGGGGCCGCCGCGCAGGGTCGGCGCGCGCCAGCCGGGCACCACCACCAGGTCGTCGGGGCCGAGATCCGGCCGCTCCGGCCACGTGGTCTCCGCGGTGAGCGGGAGGCCCTGGGCGCTGACCACCGTGGCGCGCTCCGCGACGTAGCGCAGCCGGTAGGGCCGGCCGAGGCCCGCCGCGGTGGCGAAGACCTGGGCCGGCCCGGCGAGGTCGAGCAGGTGGACCTCGGGCAGCAGGACGAAGACGACGGACGTCACGAGGTCGATGTTGCCAGCCCGGCCGCCGCCTCGAGGTCGGCGACCGTGGTGATCTCGGCGAACCGGTCCCGGAGGACGACCACCGTCCGCTCGACGATCTCCGCGGCGGAGAGCCCGCCGTGCGGGTTGGTCGTCGTGGCGTCCGGGACGAGGACGACGCGGTAGCCGAGGTCGCTGCCCACCCGGGCGGTGGTCTCCACGCACTGCTCGGTGCGGATCCCGCACAGCACCAGTTCGCGCACGCCCGCCTCGGTCAGCAGCTGCCCGAGGTTGGTGGTGGTGAAGGCGTTGATGGACGTCTTGCGCAACACCGGCTCGCCTGGGGCGGGTTGGTCCAGTTCCGCCATCAGCCGGACGTGCCCCTCGGCCGGATCGAACACCCCGCCGGTGCCCGGTTCGGTGTGCAGCACCCAGACGACCAGGTCGCCGGCGGCGCGGGCCAGCCGCACCAGCCGGTTGACCCGGTCGGCGACGTCGGGGTCGGCGATCTCGGCCCACTCCGGGCGGGCGCGGAAGGACTCCTGGACATCGATGACGATCAGTGCTCGCTTCATGTGCGCCAGTCTGACCGGCGCCGACCCCGGCCCGGCAGGCCCGATCAGGGCCGGCCGCGGACCGATCCGGTCAGCGGCCGGCCGCTACGCGCCGTCCGCCAGGACCTGGCGGAGCGCGTGGGAGGTCTGGCGGATCATGCCGGGGTTGGTGTCCCAGTAGTACGGCATGGCGATCACCGCCTGGGCCAGCGCCCAGCCCCGGCCGCGCAGCCAGGACGCGTCGTCGGCGCCCAGCTCCGCGCGGAACCGCCGCCGGCTGGCGCCCTCGAAGCTGTTCCACGCCGGCTGGAGGTCGCAGGCCGGGTCGCCGACGTTCAGGGTGCCGAAGTCGATGACGGCGGACAGCCGGCCGTCGACCACCAGCAGGTTGCCAGGCAACAGGTCGCCGTGCACCCACACCTCGGGCCCGGTCCGGACCGGGGCGGCCAGCGACTCCTTCCAGCGGCGCAGCGCCAGCGGGCCGTCGATCCGGTCGCCCAACTCGGCGATCGACCGCCGCACCCCCTCGTCGAGCTCGGCCAGCGGCGCGCCACGGCTGCCGGTGGGGCGCGGGTGCGCGCCGGTGGTGTCCAGCTGGCGCAGCGCGAGGACGAACGCGGCCAGGTCGACGGCGGCCCGCTCCAGGTCGTCGATCGTGCCGTTGGCGGTGTCGCCGGGCAGCCACTCGCACACCGACCAGGGGAACGGATAGCCCTCGGCCGGGTGCCCGAGCCCCAGCGGTGCCGGGACGGCGAGCGGCAGCCGGGGGGCGAACCTCGGCAGCCACTCGGCCTCCCGCGCCCCCTGACCCGTCGCACCGGGGACGCGGGGCAGCCGCACCGCGAGCCGGTCGCCGACGCGGTAGATGTCGTTGTCGGTGCCGTACGACTCCACCAGCTCGATCGGCAGCTCCGCCCACCGCGGGAACTGCCCGGCCAGCAGTCGCCGCACCAGCGCGGGGTCGGTCTCGATCTCGTCGGCGTGCATCCTGATCCTTGCCACGGCGCGATCATCGGGGCTCGCCCGGCCGGCGGGCAACCCGGTTTCGGCGGCGGCCCGGTCAGCCGCGCAGCTCTGTCAGCCGTTCGAGCTCGCCCCTGACCGACTCCCGTTCCGCCGCGGTGAGCGCGACCGCCGCCGCCCGGTCCAGCGAGGCCGTGGCCGTCGCGTCGTCGCCCAGCCGGCCGGCCGCCTCGACGCGCAGCACCAGGAGCCGCACCAGCTGGGTGGGCGTGGGCCGTTCGTCCGGCAGGTCGAGCACCCGGTCGATGATCTTCGCGCCCGCCGCCGGATCCTCCTTGGAGTCCACGAACAGGGTGGCGTGGTGGAGGGCCCGCGCGAACGTCTCCCTGGGCGCCGGCCGGTGGCGCGGGTCGTCGCTGGTCGGCTGCCCGACCCGGAGGCAGTTGCCGGCCGGGTCGGTCATCAGGAACTGCCGGACGCCGTACGACATGTCCTTGAGCTGGCCGATGCGGGGCAGCCCCCGGGTCGGTATCCGCCCGTAGGCGGCCCGCAGCCCGGTGCGGAACGCCTCGTGGAGCGTGTCGACGTCGTCGGTCAGCACGTAGCAGTTGCTGAGCGAGGCCGCCGGGTCGTACTGCTTCGTCCCGAAGAACTGCAACTCGATGTCGCCCCGCTCGACGACCGCGTACGGGTAGGGGCTCCGCTGCAGGAAGGTGGTCTCGAACCCGAGGGCGGTGTAGAAGTCCAGCACCGGCTGGAGGCTCTGGCACGGCAGGATCGGAATCGTTCGCTCGGTCATGCCACCCAGTCTAGTCAAGTTTGACTAGGCGGCGCGTCGCGCGTGTTCGAGCAACTCGTCGACCGACCACTGGTCGTACGCGTGCTCGCCGTACTTCACGGCGACGACGCGCCCGTCGCCCGCGACCAGGAAGTCGGCCGGCAGCCCGAGCCTGCCGCCCGCCTGCCGCCGCGCGGGCAGGCGCTCCCGGCCGCGCAGCACCGCCACGGTGCCGCTGCCGATCGCCCGCGCGATCGGCCACCAGGCGCGCGGGTTCAGCAGCGCGCGGGGTGCCGACTCCACGCCGAACTCGACGTACAGCCGCTTCGTCGGGTCGGCGACGACGGCGAACGGCAGCTCGGCCACGTGCGGCAGCAGCTCGGCGGCGGGGGAGTGGAAGACGGCGACCTCCAGGACGCCGGCCGCCTCGATCTCCACGTGCCGGCGGGCCACGGACCGCAGGTGCAGGTTGCAGACCGGGCAACCGGCGAAGCGCCGGAACTGGAGGTGGACGAGCCGGCCGGGGGTCGGGACCGCCACCGGCGGGCCCTGGACGGGGGTGAGCTCGCGGGCCGCGAGGGTCTCGCCGGCCGCTGTCGGGCGTCGGGCACTGGTCGTGGACACGATCGTTCCTCCTGGGGTAGGCGTACGGCATACGCTCTCCCAGAGTAGGCGTATGCCGTACGCTGTCAACCGTCATGCCCCGCCCGCGCTCACTCACCCACGACCAGCTGGTCGCCGCCGCCCTCGCCGTCATCGACCGGGAGGGGCTGGCCGGCCTCTCGATGCGTGCCGTCGCCAAGGAGCTCGGTGTCAGCACCATGGGGCTCTACCGCTACGTCGACGACCGGGACGAGCTCGAACGGCTCGTCGTCGAGTCCGTGCTCGGCGCCGTCGACACCACGCCGCCGCCCGCCGACGCGCCCTGGCAGGAGCGGGTCGCGACGATGGTGCGGCGGCTGCGCGACGCCGTCGGCGCCCGGCCGGGCGTCATCCCGCTGACCGTCACCCACCGCCATCGCTCGCCCGGCGTACTCCGCTGGTCGGAGACGGTGCTCGGCATCCTGGACGACGCCGGCTTCGCCGGCGCCCGCCGCGTCGTCGCGCTACGCGCCCTGCTCGGCTATCTGATCGGCGCGCTCCAACTCGAACACCTCGGGCCGCTCTCCGGCGCCGGCACGGCCACCCTCGCCGCGCTGCCGTCCGCCGACTTCCCGCACCTGGCCGACACCGCCCACCACGCCCACGAGGTCGGCGCCGACGAGGAGTTCCACGGCGGGCTCGACATACTCCTGCGGGGGCTGGCGGAGGCGCGGGGCTAGGGCGTGTCCGGGGTCCGTCGTCGGGATCGTCCGGTGGTCGGCCGAGGCCGCCGACCGGAGAGGCGCTCGCGGTGCCGACGATCCCGTACGCGTCGGCGCGCAGGGGCGGGGACCGGGGTCGGTTCGTGCCCAGCGGATCCGGCCGCCGGTCTTCCAGCCGGGGGCGTGGCAGAGGTTGTTCAGGTGGAGCTCGCCCGGGTCGTCCGCGTACGAGTGGTACAGCGCGGGGGGAAGAGCGCGGTCACGTCGACTGGCCGCGGCGGGGTGGTACGGACGGCGTTCACAGCGTCGATGCTGCCAGCAGCCTCTGACAACGGGTGCGCCGCTTCCGGCGGTTGATGTGCCGTTCGACGGTGCCGCGCCCCGCCTGTGGGGCTCGCGGCCGACGGCCACGGCGGTCTGCTGGCACGGGGATCACCGCACGGGTGCCGCGCCCGCTCGCGGGCCGGCCCGGTTCGGGGCCGTCCGGGGCGACGCGGCGCACGACGCGGTAGCCGGTCGGACGGCGAGCGGCCGTCTACCCGGCGACGCTCGCCCGCGCCGCCGCCCAGCGCAGCAGGACCGCGGCCAGCGGCCAGCAGACGGCCGGGGCGAGCCAGCCGCCGGCCGCCGGCAGCAGCGCCGCCAGCGCCACCACCGCGGCGATCGGGCCCGACAGCTGCCAGACCGCGGCGACCGCCGCCGACCAGCGGCCGAGCGCGCCGCCCGCCAACAGCCAGAGCGGCAGCGGGCGCTGGTGCGCCGCCACCAGGCCCGCCGCCAACAGCACCGGGACCGCGGCGAGGAGCGCCGGCAGCGTCCCGAAGGCGAGACCGAGCGGCACGGCGACCGCCGTCAGCACGACGCCCGGCAGCAGCGTGTGCCGCATCGCGAGGCCGGCGGCCGTGCCGGGCCACCAGAGCCGGGCGCGGCGCGGGTCGTCGGCGTCGAGCCTGGCCGCCTCGAGCAGCCGGGCGCCCGCCGCGTAGCCGATCGCCGCGGCCAGCGCGGTCGCCCCGACCGTCCCGGCCCGCAGCAGCACCGCGGCCACCAGCAGCAGCGGCACCGCCCACCCCACGCGACGCGGCTCGGCGAGCAGCGCCACCGCGCCCCGCCACGGCACCGCGAGCGCGCGTGAGCGCGGCGGCCGCAGCCGCCGGCGCCAGCCGGCGAGCCGGGCCCCGGCGGCCCCGCCGCCGGCCGCGCCGGCCAAGGCCAGCCGCATCGTGCGCGGTTCGAGGGACAGCGCCGCGGCCAGCACCCGCATCGCCGCCCGGGACCTGGCCCGCAGCATCGCCGCCGGCATGCCGGTCACCAGCCACCGCGCCGGCGCCAGGGCGGCCACCACGGCGGCGCCGAGCAGGCAGGCCGCCACCGGCCAGCCGGGCGTGCCACCGGAGACCGCCGCGAGCGCCGGTTGGCCGGCCCAGCCCCAGGGGCCCGACCACCGCAGGACGTCCGCGACCCGGGGCGCCGCCGGTTCGCCGGCCACCGCGAGCACCGCGAGCAACCCCGCGACGCCCAACGCCGGCACCGCGAGCCAACGGGCCAACCGGGCGGCGGCCGGCAGGCGTTGCACCGCCACCGCCACCCCGCCGGCCAGCAGCGCCACCCCGACGGCCGGCGGGCAGGTGGCCAGCAGCAGGGGGCCGACGTCGCCGAGACCGGCCGCCGCGAACACCAGCGCCGCCCCGAGGCCGGCCACCAGGCCGGCCACGCACAGCACCCCGAGCGACAGCAGCAGCCACGGTCGCAGCAGCGGCCAGCGCGGCACCGGCATGGGCAGCAGCCAGTCCGCGTCGTGCCGCGGCAGCACCACGGGGCCGCGCCACAGCGCGTCCAACGCCGCCAGCGCGAGCGCCGCGAGCGACAGAGCAGGCAGGGCGTACGGCGCCCCGTCCGCGATCGGGCCCGCCTGCTCCACGAAGGCGCCACCGCGCTCGATGGAGAGGAGGAGACCGAAGAGGTAGGTGCCGCCCCAGGCGCCGAACAGCACGGTCGTGACGTACACGGTGTAGCCGGCCCGCCGGAGCCGGCCGGCGCCGCGCCTGGCACGCAGCCACTCCAGCGCACCGCCGGGCGACGCGGGCTCCGGCGGCTCGGGCCCCGGCGCCTCGGGTTTCGACGACGCGGGTTTCGACGACGCGGGTTTCGACGACGCGGGTTTCGACGACGCGGGCTCCGACATCGCGGCCGTCATTCGGCGAGCACCCGTTCCGGCGCGCCCTCCGCCACCACGTGGCCGTTGTCGAGCAGCAGCACCCGGTCCGCCACCGCGCGCGCCAACTCCCGGTGGTGGGTGGCGAACAGCAGCGTCGCCCCGGCCGACCGCCGGGCGGCCAGCGCCCCCGCCAGCCGCTCCCGCGCCGCCGGGTCGAGCCGCTGCTCGGGCTCGTCGAGCAGCAGCAGGTCGTGGGGACGCAGCAGCGCGGCGGCCAGCAGCAGCTCCTGGAGCTGTCCCGAGGACAGCTCGGTGGGCAGCGCCTCGGCCCGCCCGACGAGGCCGTGCGCGGTGAGCGCCGCGTCGACGGCGGCTTCGCCGTCCGGGACGCCGTGCCCGACGGCCACCAGCTCCAGATGCTGGCGCGCCGTCAGGTCGGGGTAGCAGGCCAGCGCGTCGCCGACGACGGCGACCCGGGCGCGGACCGTCGGGTCGTCCTCGTCCATCGGCGCCCCGTCGAACCGCACCAGGCCCGCGGTGGGCCGGTCCCGGCCGGCCGCCAGCCGCAACAGCGTCGACTTGCCCGAGCCGTTGTGCCCGAGCAGCGCCACCGCCTCGCCGCGCGCCAGCTCCAGATCCACCGGCCACAGCACCTGACGCTCACCGTGGTGCCGGCTCACGCCGGCCAGCGTGAGCAGCGCGTCCCGTTCGCTGATCGTGTCCACCCCCACCGGTCGTCGACTGCCGACCACCGTACGTCAGTGCGGCTCGGCACCTTGACACGGCGGGGGTCGCGTGCGAGCTTCTTGTATCGATACAACACGGTCGTCGCCGGGCTCGTGTATCGATACAGGAGCGGGAATGGGGGGTTGGGACATGGAGCGCCACGGGGGCGAGGGCGGTGCGGGACGCCGCCGGGCGGGCCGGTCAGCCGCCGGTGGACTCGCGGACCACCAGCCGGTGCGGCCCGGTGAACTCCTCGAACGCCCCCTCGGGGCGCCGGCCGGCGATCCGCTCGGTCAGCATCCGGAGCGCCGCGTCGGCCATCTCCGAGTGCCCGGGGGCCACGCTGGACAGCGACGGCACCGCGTACGCCGCCTGCTCGATGTCGTCGAAGCCGATCACCCGCACGTCGTCCGGCACCGCGAGGCCGTGGTCGGCGAGCGCCCGCAGCGCGCCGAGCGCCAGGGTGTCGGTCAGGCAGACCAGGCCGTCGAACGCCACCCCGGCCGCCACCAGCGCGCGCACCCCGGCCGCGCCGCCGCCCAGGGTGAACTCCCGTTCCACCACCAGCTCCTCGCGCCAGGGCAGCCCGGCCTCGGCCAGCGCGCTCCGGTAACCGGCGGTGCGCAGCGAGCCGGCGCTCACCCCGGGGCCGAGGGTGCCGCCGAGCACCGCCACCCGGCGGCAGCCGCGCTCCACCAGGTGGCGGGTGGCGTCCAGGGCGCCCGCCACGTTGGCCATCGCCACGTGGTCGAGCGCGCCGGCGCCGCTGAGCCGCTCGCCGAGCGCCACCACCGGGAACCCGGAGATCTCGGAGCGCAACTGCTCCGCGTCCTCGTTGCCCAGGCCCACGGTGGAGATGATGAGCCCGTCGTACATCCGGAGCCGCGAGTGGGTGAGCGCGCCGAGCTCGCTCTCCCGGGTGGCGCCGGTCTGTTCGACCACGATCTGGTAGCCGAGCCGGGTGGCGCCCTCGATCAGCAGCGCGGCGAGCTGGCCGAAGTACGGGGCGTCGACGCCGGGCACGGCGAGCCCGATGATCCCGGTGCTGCCCGAGCGCAGGTTGCGGGCCGCCACGTTGACCCGGTAGCCGAGCCGGTCGATGGCCTCCAGCACCCGGTCGCGGGTGGTCTCGCTCACGTAGCGGTGCCCGTTGACGACGTTGGAGACGGTCATCACGGAGACCCCGGCGGCCTTCGCCACCTCGCTCATCGTCACCCGCGCCGCCATGCGCCGATTATCCACGCCTGACCGACCACACCGAACGATCCTTCCGCACGACCACGAGAGGTCCCGCATGACCCAGCGCACCGCCACCGCCGTCATCAACGTCGACATCGAGGGCCCGACGATCAGCCGCCACGTGTACGGCCACTTCGCCGAGCACCTGGGGCACTGCATCTACGAGGGCTTCTACGTCGGCGAGGACTCCCCGATCCCCAACGAGGGCGGCATCCGGCTCGACGTCGTCGAGGCGCTGCGCGCCCTGGACATCCCCAACCTCCGCTGGCCGGGCGGCTGTTTCGCGGACGAGTACCACTGGAAGGACGGCATAGGCCCCCGGGAGGGCCGCCCCCGGATGGTGAACACGCACTGGGGGAACGTCGAGGAGAACAACCACTTCGGCACGCACGAGTTCCTGGCCCTGTGCGAACTGCTGGGCGCCGAGCCGTACATCAGCGGCAACGTGGGCAGTGGCACGGTCCAGGAGATGAGCGAGTGGGTGGAGTACCTCACCCGGGACGGCGACAGCCCGATGGTGCGGCTGCGGAAGGCCAACGGCCGCGAGGACCCGTGGAAGGTGCGGTTCTGGGGTCTCGGCAACGAGACCTGGGGCTGCGGCGGCAACATGCGCGCCGAGTACTACGCGGACCTGGCCCGCCAGTACGCGACCTACTGCCGTGACCACGGCGACAACAAGCTGTACCGCATCGCGGCCGGCGCGTCCGACGCCGACTACGCCTGGACGGAGACGCTGATGAAGCAGATCAGCTGCTTCGGCTGCGAGGCGACGCCGAAGAACTTCTTCCAGGGGCTGTCGTTCCACTACTACACCATGGCCGGGTCGTGGGACGCCAAGGGCAGCGCGACCGACTTCGACGTCGAGGACTACTACCGCACGATGGTGGCGGCCCGCCGGATCGACCGGCTGATCGCCGGCCACTCGGCGGTGATGGACTGCTACGACCCGAACCGGAAGGTCGGCCTGGTCCTGGACGAGTGGGGCACCTGGTGGGACGTGGAGCCGGGCACCAACCCGGGCTTCCTGTACCAGCAGAACACCCTGCGCGACGCCCTGGTGGCCAGCACCCACTTCGACGTCTTCCACCGCCACGCCGAGCGGCTGGTGATGGCGAACATCGCGCAGACCGTCAACGTCCTGCAGGCGATGGTGCTCACCGAAGGCGAGCGGCTGGTGCGCACCCCGACCTACCACGTCTTCGAGATGAACAAGCGCCACCAGGACGCCGCCTCGCTCGCCGTGCACCTGGTGACGTCGGGCACCGGACGCCCGGTGGCGGACGGGGAGTTGGAGACGGTGTCGGCCTCGGCCAGCGTCCGGGACGGCGAGCTGCTGGTGTCGTTGACCAACCTGGACGCCGAGGCGGCCACCGAGCTCACCCTCGACCTGCGGGGCGGCACGGTGGACGAGCCCACCGCGCGGCTGCTGACCGCCGACCGGCTCCAGGCGCACAACACCGGCGACGACCCGGACGCCGTCTCGGCGCGGCCCTTCGACGGCGTGACCAGGACCACGGACGGCGGGCTGCGGCTCACGCTGCCGCCGCACTCGTTCGTCACGGTCGCGGCCCGCCTGCGCTGACCCCGCCCACGGAGGAGGAGAGGGAGCGCGGCCGGCGCCGCCGCCGGCCGCGCGCCCTCGGTGAGCTGCCGGCCGCCGTGGTCCGGCCGTCTCGCGACCGACCGGAGGTGCGTGCGGCCGAGGCGGCCGACGGTGCTCGCCGGCTCGCCGCCCAGGTGGCCGTGTCCGCCGCCGAGCTCGCCGCAGGATCGCTGCGCGGTGGCCCGAAGGCGGACGTCGTGCGGCGCCTGTTGGGCACCGTCACGGAGTTGTCGCGCCAGACCGGGCGCGGCGACATGTCGAGCACGATGGTCGGTTCCGTCTACGGGGATCCGCTGCCCGGCATGTCCGTCGAGTCCCTGACCGGTACCGGCACCCGCTGACCGGCCGGTCGCGCCGCCGCGGGCCCGCCGCGGCGGCGCACCCGGGTGCGCGTCAGCAGGCGCACGCCTCGAGAGCGTCCCACCCCACGTGCGCGAAGACGGACGCCGCGGAGACCATCGTCATGTGATGGTGCCAGCCACGGAACGAACGCCCCTCGAAGTCGCGCAGCCCGAAGTGCCGGTCCAGCTTCTGGATGCCGTCCCGCGCCCTGGCCTCGAGCCTGGCCAGCGCCATCACGTCGTCCACGCGATGGCTCATCAGGTTGGTGACCCAGAAGCGGGCCGGCTCGCCGTCGGGGGACATCTCGGTCAGCAGTCGCGCGATGCGGGGTGGCGCCCCGTTGGGCATGGGGATCTTCGCGAGCGAGGAGCGGACGAAGGTGTGCCGCGCGGCCGGGGAGGCCGGGGGCACGGTGTGGCGCCGATGGCCGGTGAGGGCGGACAGCCCGCGGCCGGCCCGGATGACGGTTTCGAGCGGCCGGAGCGGGAAGTCGGCCCGCGGCCTCGGCTGGGGGAGCAGGCCCGCGCCGGCGGCCTCGGCGAGGGCCTGGTCCACCTCCAGGACGAACGCGACGTCGTCCTGCGTCGCCAGCTCCGCGACCAACTCGTCGGCCCTGCCGAGATGGCGCATGTCGGCGACGATCGGCGCCGGCATGAGTGCCCAGCGGTCGGCCATCTCGCGCACCATGTCCGCCGCTTCGAGCCACTGCGGCCGCGTCTCCACGTGGTCGGGGATGCCGGCGGACTCGCGGATCTCCGTGGACCCCCAGGACTTGGGCAGCAGGATCCGCCAGTTGACCGGGACGCTCGCGTCGTCCGTGACGATGGAGGCCGCGAGCCCGATCTGGCAGTTGACCAGCCGGCCGGCCTCCGGCAGGAACTGCCGCCCCACCCCCACGGAGCGGTCGCCGCGCTTGGGTATGACGACGCGGCTCAGGACCCACGCCCTGGGTGGTGCCACGGACTGGACGTAGCGCGCGAGCACCGCCCTGACCGGGCCCCAGCGCCAGGGGCTCTGATTGATGAATTGTTGAAGAGATTGATGTGCCGGCGTCGCGAGAATGCTCTCAGCGATCTTTCGCACGGATTTCTTGCCCGGCACGGACAGCAGACCCCGTAGATAGACCTCGGCCCATCGTCTTTGATCGACGCGAGGAATGGCACAGAATACTTCGCCGGCATATGAGGCTATGGGATCTCGGGCGATTCTCGGAACGACATCATTTGTAAGCATGGCGTCACACCCCGTTCTCGCTCGGTCGTGGTCGGTTTCATGCTTCACTACGCTCGGCGGCTCGGCAAACTTGACCTAACGTAGTTGCCAAAGGTTGGTGAAGCGGGTGGTAATGGTGAGGCTTACGCTAACGCCTCTCCGCTGTTTCGATTTGCGCAAAGTCGGGACCCCGCTCCGTGGCCCACGTGGTCGAAGACCGATCTCCTTGATCGGATTGTCGACCTCCGGTTAACGGTTCAGCCGGAACCGCGCGGTCGCTGGACGTCGACCTCGGGGAACGGACGGAGCTTCCAGCGCGGCGCGGGGATCCGGGACGGGCCGCCCTCGGTGTTCAGGGTGATTCTGGCGAGTTCGTCGAGCGCGTCGTGGGAGGGGCTGCCCGGGGGTGCCGTGTAGACGACCAGGTGCTGGTCGGGGCCGTCCGACAGCCGCAGGGACTCGTAGTCGAGATGGAGCCGCCCCACCAGGGGGTGGTCGAACTCCTTGCGGCCGCTTCCCCGGTCGAGCACGTCGTGCCTGGCCCACCAGGTGCGGAACTCCTCGCTCTTGACGGAGAGTTCGCCGACCAGCGCGGTGATGCCCGGATCGTCGGGGTACCGCCCGACCGAGGCCCGCAGGTGGGCGATGCCCTGCCGGGCCACGGTCTCCCAGTCGACGTACAGGGACCGGGCGGCGGGCATGCAGAACACGTGCCAGAGCAGGTTGCGTTGGGGTAACCGGAGGCTGCCGAAGTCCACGGCCAGCACGGCGGAGCCCATGCTGTTCCAGGCCAGGACGTCCATCCGCCGGCCCATCACGTAGGCCGGCGTCGGGGTGAGGGCGGCGAGCAGCTGGTGCACGCCGGGCCGTACCCGCTCCACGGTGACCGTGCGCCGGGGGCTCTCGGCGCGGGCGAGCAGGTAGAGGTGTTCCCGCTCGTCGGGGTTCAGCCGCATCACCCGGGCCAGGGCGTCCAGCACGGTGGGCGAGGGGCGGCCGGCCTTGCCCTGCTCGAGGCGGATGTAGTAGTCGACGCTGATGCCCGCGAGCTGGGCGACCTCGGCCCGGCGCAGACACGGTGACCTGCGCCGTCCCGCGGGCAGGCCGTGCTCCTCTGGTCGGGTGCGGTCACGTCGTGAACGGAGGAAATCCGCCAGTTGGCCTCGAGTAGTCATGCCTGGAGTCTCCCTCAGGACGGGTTGGTGATCTAAGGCTCTGACGGACACACGCCATGCCAGCACTGGCAGTACCAGCATTGGGCGGGCTCTTCCCGTCGAATGTCCGAGCTTGGAGGATCTGGGTGAGTCGCCGGCCGAACGCGCGGGACTCCAGGCTTTCCCCCGGGGCCTGGGGCAACCCGACGTCGGCCGGCGATCTTTGTTTGTGACGTGCCGTGGTCCGCCGTGGTGCGCCGTGGTGTGCGGCACGGGGGTGGTACGGCGTAGCCGGAAGGCCGTCGCCGACACACCTGGCTCGCCCTCCGAACGATACTCCGTGAAGTTGCACAGAAATCAACGGAATTCACGGGTTCACTGTCCTGGGTCGGGGGTCCGGAGTTTACTCGTGGCGTCGGCCTGAACGGCACCCGGCAGAGGGGGCGGCAGGCCCGCGTAACCCATGGATTCGCCGTCCGAGCAGCTTATGGAGATCCCATGTCCCAAACGGAGCGCACCCGTGCCGTGGTGACCCGCCTATTCGCCGAGGTGGCCGGCGGAAATGTGGCCGCCGTGGTGGAGTCGCTATCGCCCGACGTTATCTACGAGTTCGCCGCGACCGAACAGAACGCCGTGCTTCCCGACGTCGGGGTGTGGCGCGGCAGGGAGGCGATCGCCGACGCCGTGCGGCGGCGGGCCGCGGTCGTCGACACCAGCGACAGCGGGATTCAGGTGCTGGCCGAGGGGGACCGCGCCGTCGTGGTCACGCTCCGCCGGATCACCCACAGGACCACCGGCGCGAAGGCGGGCTTCGCCCACTCCTCGCTGCTGACCGTCGGCGACGACGGGCTGGTGAGCGCCTGGCGGGTGCTCTCCGACAGCGCGGACGAGGTCGCCGTGTTCCGCTCGGACCTGGAGGACCGGCTGCTGGCCGCCGTCGCCGCCGGCGGCGCGGACGAGGTGGACCGGCTGCTGGCGTACGGCGCCGACCCGAACCACCGCGTCGCGTCTGCCGGCCTGACGATTCTGCAGATCGCGGCCGGTCGCGGCGACGCCGCCGTCGTCCGGTCCCTCGTCGCGGCCGGCGGCGACGTCCACTCCACGGACGACCGGGCCGGCGGCACCGCCCTGCACAAGGCCGTCCAGCGCGGCGACCTGGACACCGTCCGGGTGCTCGTCGAGGCCGGCGCCTTCGTGGACGCGATCGCCACCACCACGGGACACACGCCGCTGATCGACGCCATGTGGTACAAGTGGCCCGACATCGTGGCCTATCTGCTGGACCGCGAGGCCGGGCTCAACATGCCCACCCACTACGGCTTCTCGCTGCGGCAGCACGTCGACTACGCGCTCAACGTCAACGTGCACGGCAAGGACCGGCTGGAGGCCGGCGACCGGCTGCTCCAGGCCAGGACCGCGGCCGACCAGCGGCGGGTCGAGACGCAGCGGCTGATGGCCGCCGTGGTGGTCGGCGACGTCGCGGGCGTCGGGACGCTGCTGGCCGCCGGCGCCGAGGTCGACGAGCGCTTCCCCGTCGTCAACGGCTTCAACGACAAGCACACCCCGCTGCTCGTGGCCTCCCGCGACGGCCATCTGGAAATCACCCGGCTGCTGTTGGCCGCCGGCGCCGACGTCAACGCCACCGAGCCGACGTTCGGCGCCGTCCCCCTCCACAAGGCCGTCTACAACGGCCACGCGGACATCACCGCCCTCCTCGTCGAGGCGCCCGGCGTCGACATCGACTACCAGGGCGCGACCAACGGCTACACGCCCCTGCACGACGCGATGTGGCACGGCTTCGAGGAGTGCGCCCGGGTGCTGCTCGCCGCCGGCGCCCGCACCGACCTGCTCGGCTTCGACGGCCCCTGGCACCCCGCCGAGCCGGAAGATGCTGACCCAGACCCTGCGCGGGCTCGAACGGGACGGGCTGCTGACCCGCACGGTGACCTTGTCGATGCCCGTCCGCGTCGACTGCGAGCTCACGCCGCTCGGCCACTCCCCGCTG
>NZ_SMKI01000339.1 GCF_004348415.1 Streptomyces hainanensis | reverse complement strand
GGGATGGAGAGCCGGATGGGGGCCTGTGGCGGAGCCGCCAGCGGTGCGTTCGGGCGAGGCCTGGCGGCTGGCCGAGATCGCGGCGTCGGGAGGCAGTGCCGAACGCGGCGTTGATGCGCGCTGGTTCGGCCCGGTTGCCTCACCGACTCCTGCCGGGAACAGCACGGCGTTCACCGCTTCGAGCGTGCGCGCGCCGCCGCACCGCGGCCGGCCGTCGTCGAGTCCGCCGATTCACCCTGGCGGAGCGGCCCCGTCACCGCACGCTGGGCGACGGGGCGTCGCCGCGCCACGCTGATCGTCGGTGTCGGCGTCAGGCCGTGCCGGCCGCGCGGCCGAGCCGCAGCGCGGAGGCGAGGAAGAGCAGGCCGCCGACGATGGCGTAGCCGCCGAGGATCGACAGCGTGGGGTCGTCCGCGCCGGCCATGAGGATGAAGGACGTGCCGGCGATCGCCGATCCGGCGCCGCTGGCGATCATCGGCCACTGGCCGCCCAGCGTGCGGCGGCTGGCGCCGACGGCGAGTTGGACGAGTCCGGAGGCGATGGCCCAGGCTCCCCAGACGCGCAGGACCGCCGGGATGTCGGACGCGCTGGCGAGCGCAAGGGCGACGGCGGCGAGTGAGCTGATCGCGATGTTGGCGTAGAGACCGACGGTCGGTCCCGTCGGTCCCGACGACCGGGCGTCGACGACGGCGGCGGCCACGTCGAACAGCGGGTAGAGCACCAGCAGCGTCACGCTGACCGGCCCGAGGTCCGAGGCGGTGGCGAACAGCAGGGCGCCCCAGATCGCGGCGAATCCGAACCGTAGGAGGTACAGCCGGCGGAGCGCCGCCGGGACGGCGGCGGTGGCCGCGGTCGCGGTGGACGAGGGAGCGACGGTGGTCATGTGCGGGGCCCTTCGATGTCGACGTGACGCGTGACGGCGCGGATCACCGGGTAGTGCCCTCGGCTCCCGCTCTCGGTAGACTAACTAGTAACTCTACCGACAGGGATGACGATGCACGCTCCGGCCGCCCAGCGCAAGGGGGGACACGATGCCCGTACGATGAAAGGCGTGAAAGCGCCGGTGCGAGAGCGGCTGATCGAGGCCGCCGACGAGCTCTTCTACGCGCACGGGATGCGCGCCGTCAGCGCCGACCGGATCATCGAGCGGGTCGGCACCACGAAGGTGACCTTCTACCGGCACTTCAGAACCAAGGACGACCTCGTCGTGACGTACCTGGAGCGGCGCGCCACCCTCACCCGCGAGGGAGTGGACGCGGTGATCGCCCGGGCCGACGGCGACGTCGACGCGGCGCTGCGCCTGCTCTCCGAGGGAATCGGGGCCATGGCCTGCGCGCCCGGCTTCCGCGGCTGCCCGTTCATCAACGCCGCCGCCGAGTACGCCGACGCGGAGAGCCCGGTGCGTCGGGTCGTCGACGAGCACCGGGCCTGGTGGAAGGAGATGTTCGAGCGGTTGGTCGCCCCGCTCGGGCTGCCGGCCCCGTCCGCCGTGGCCGACGATCTGATGACCCTCCGCGACGGCGCCATGGTCGCCGGCTATCTCGGCGAGGGCGCCGCGGCCGGCGAGTCCTTCCTGCGCTGCTGCCAGGCGCTGCTTCGACCGGCCCGGTGACGGAGCGGGGCGAGAGGCACGGATCTAGCCGGCGCCCGGGCCGCCGAGCGGGCCCGTCGCGTAGTACGGCCGGCACACGTCGCCGTCCCAGTCGGTGGCGATCTGGAGCAGGCGCCGGCCGTCCGCCGAAGGCAGCAGCGGTGAGCTGTAGTTGGGGCAGTAGTTCGCATAGGGCGCGGGCACCGTCACCGGCGAGGCGATCGCCTCCCAGGGGCCCTCGCCGTTCGCCGCGTTGACCAGCACCGTGCGCCCGTTGCCGGCCGCCGTCGTGCCGTCCCGGTTCAGCAGCATCTGGCCCACCAGTACGATCCGCCCGTTCGGCGAGCCGTCGGGCGCCGGCGCCCAGGCGATGGTCGGGGTGGCGCGGAAGTACCTGCCGTCGGCCGTCTCGGGACGATAGCCGAGGTGCGCCGGGTCGCCCCAGTTCCAGCCGTCGGGGGAGGTGCGGTAGTGCGCCACGCACTGGTACTGGCCGCCGGGGTTGCAGATCTCGAAGCTCATGAAGTAGGTGCCGTTGGGCAGTCGCCGCACCACCGGCATCCCCGGCCGGTCCGGCTGCCAGGCGCTGGCCACCGTGTCGTGCCGACCGCTCCAGGTGACGCCGTCGTAGCTGCGCACCGCCACCAGCTTCTGGCTGTGGCCGGGGTCGGTCTCGTCCGAGTAGTGGCAGACCAGCGCGCCGTCCGCGGCGACCGAGAACTCGGGTTCCCAGAGCCCGGCGGTGCCCGTGGCCGTGGCGCACGTCGACAGGTAGGACCAGCTGCGGCCCACGTCGTCGCTGCGCCAGATCCGCAGGTCCATCCTGCGGTTCGCCTCGTCCTGCCCGGCCGAGGAGGCCCACAGCAGCGTCCCGGCGCGCAACGCGCCGATCTGACGCGGCAGTTCGTAGAGGGTGGCGCAGCAGAGGCCCTGCCCGCCGGCCGATTCGGGGTCTGCCACGGTGCCGACCTGCCGGAAGGTGGCGCCGTCGTCCGTGCTCTCGTGGATCGCGCCGAGACCGTTGTTCCCGTCGAAGGTGACGACGCTGGCCAGCACCCGTCCGTTGGCGGCCCCGTTGTGGGCCAGCCGGACGGCCCGCGGGTAGAGGCCCGTGCCGTCCCGCAGCGGCGTGCCGGACGCGGTGGGCGTGACGTCGTCCTCGGACGACGCGGCGACGGGTGGCGGGTCGGCGGCGGTCGACGTGGCGGCGGCCGGCACGCCGCACAGCAGGGCGAGCGACGCGCCGAGACACAGCGCGAGAACACGGTTCATGGGTGGTCTCCCGATCTCTGTGGTGGGGGCGAGGGAGGGGGCTCCCGGTAGGGTGGCGCAAGATATACATCGATGTAAATGGTCGGGAGCCACCTTTGTCGTCGAGGTTTCGCGCGCCCCTCCGGCCTACCGCCGGGAACCGTCCACCGCCCCGGGCGCGGCGGCGCGCAGCTCCCGCACCAGCGCGCGCACGGCCGCCGAGCCGGCCAGCTCCGGGGTGGTGACACAGCCGACCCGGCGGGTCGGGCGCCCGGGGCCGAGGTCGGTGATCTCGATCGAGTCGGGTGCCCCGGTCAGCGAGAGCATCGGCATGATCGCCATGCCGTGGCCGCCGCTCACCAGGGAGAGCACGGCGCCGTCGTCCTCGGCCTCGATGGTCGCCTTCGGGATCCAGTCCTGCCCCGCCCACCAGGCGCGGGTGTACGAGCCGCAGTTCTCGGCCCAGTCGACCAGCGGAAGCGAGCGCGGGGCGGCGTGTCCCGCGGGATGCGCCAGGGCGTAGGGCTCCTCGATGAGGCCGTTGGCGACCAGGCCGGGCGGAAGCGCTTCCGGGTCGCCGAGCGTGGCGATGCCGATGTCGGCCTTCCCGTCGGCCACTTCGCCCGCCGCGCCGCGGCCCAGTTCGCGGATGATCCGCACCCGCGGCTCGATCCCGGGGTGCGCGGCCCGCAGCCGCCGCAGCACCGGCGGCAGCAGGTGGAGCGCGGCGCTGCGGAAGGCCGCGATCCGCAGCGGCCCCGCCACCGCCCGCCCCGTGGCCGCGCCGCGCGCCTCGGCGGTCAGGATCTCCAGCAGGCGGAGCACGCGGCGGGCGTGGGCGACCGCGCTCGCGCCGGCCGGCGTCGGCCGGGCGCCGGCCCGCCCGCGCTCGAAGAGGACCGCGCCGATCCTGCGCTCGCTGCCGCGCACCGAGTGGGAGACGGCGGACTGGGTGAGACCCAGCGCGACCGCCGCCGCCGAGAACCCGCCGGCGTCCGCGACCGCCACCAGGACGCGCAGTTCGTGCGGCGCGAGATCGGAGTCTGCCGTGCGGGCCACGGGGCGCTCACCTCGATGTATGAGGACTGCTCATGGAACGGTGCGTCGGATGAGCCCAACCGGCTGCCGGAGTGCCGTATTCCCGCCCTACGGTCCGGGCATGAACGAGACCGCGCTCACCGTCCGGCAGACCGCCCGCCCGCACGGCTTCCCCACCGCCGAGCACTTCACCGTCGTCGAGTCCCCGGCCCCCGCCCCGGCGGACGGCGCCGCGCTCGTGCGGAACCTCTACTGGTCGGTCGATCCCTACCACCGCGAGATGATGGACGACGTGCCGGGCGGCTTCACGCTCGGCGAGCCCCTGGAGGGCCGCACCGTCGGGCGGGTCGTCGCCTCACGCACCCCTCGACTGGCCGAGGGGGACCTGGTCTTCCACCGTCAGGGCTGGCGCACCCACGCGGTGGTCACGCCTGAGGAGGTCCGGCGGCTGCCCGACCTCGCCGACGTGTCACCGACCGCCCACCTGAGTGTCCTGGGCGGCACCGGCCTGACCGCCTACGTGGCGCTGACCCGGATCGCCAGGCTCCAGGCCGGCGAGGACCTGTTCGTGTCGGCCGCCGCGGGCGGCGTCGGCACGGCGACCGGGCGGTTCGCCAGGCTGCTCGGCGCCGGGCGGCTGGTGGGCAGCACCGGCTCGGCGGCCAAGGCCGACCATCTCGTGCGGGAGGTGGGCTACGACGCGGTGTTCGACTACCGCCGGGGGCCCGCCGCCGAGCTGCTCGCCTCCGTCGCGCCGGACGGCGTCGACGTGTTCGTCGACAACGTCGGCGGCGAGCAACTGGGAGCGGCGGTGGGGGCGTTGCGCGAGTTCGGGCGCGTCGTCCGGGTCGGCACGATCAGCCGGTACAACACCCCGGACGCCCCGCCGCCGAGCTTCGACCACGCGGCCGTGGTGGAGAAGTCCCTCCGCGTGGAGGGCTTCCTGGTGCGGAACCACCGGGAACTCCAGGAGGAGTTGCACGAGTTCGCCGTGCCCCTGCTGCGGAGCGGACGGCTCCCGCTCGACGAGACGGTGGTCGACGGGTTCGAGCACATCGTGGACGCGTTCCTCGGCATGCTGCGCGGCGAGAACACCGGCAAGACCATCGTGCGGGACCACGCCGAGCTCGCGGCGCTGACCTGACGCCCGACGTCACAGCCACGTCGTCGCCGGCCAGCCGGTCGCCAGCGCGGCGAGCAGCAGCGTGACGTTGAGCGCGACCCGGCGGTCGCCGAGGCGCAGGTGGACCCGGATCGCGCCGAGTTGGAGGACGACGAACCCGCTCGCGGCGGCGAGCGCCAGCCAGGGCGCGACGCCGGTCAGCGGCGGCAGGACGAGCCCGGTCGCGCCCAGCACCTCGACCAGCCCGAGGGCCCGGACGGCGGGCATCGGCACGCTGTCCACCCAGGCCATCATCGGCCGGAGCCCGTCCCGGGAGCGGACCACCTTCAGCGCACCCCCGTAGAGGTAGAAGGCGGCGAGCGGGCCGGCGACGATCCAGTACGCGACGCTCACGACTCGCCCTCGCGCCGGGCGGCCCCGCCCGCTTCCGGCCCTCGCCCGGGGAGGCCGGTGACGGGCCCGGTGGCGGGCTCGGTGGCGTAGCGCCGCATCGCCCGGACGTTCGCCTCCGGGGTCAGCTCCCGGCCGTCGGCCATCAGGGCCTGGAGGTCGCGGAAGTACCGCACGTACCGGTCCGGCGTGAACGTGCTGAGCATGACGGCCGGCTGGTCGGTCACGTTGGCGAACGTGTGCGGGGCCCCGGGCGGGACCATCACGAGCGTGCCCGGCGTCGCGTCGTGCTCGTCCTCCCCGACGGTGAACCGGACGGTGCCGGAGACGACGTAGAAGCCCTCGTCGTGTGCGGCGTGGCGATGCTGGGGCGGTCCCGGCGTGTGCGGCGCGAGGACCGACTCGGTGATGCCGAGGCGGTGCCCGGTGGTGCCGCCGTCCTCCAGGACGCGCATGCGCGTGGTGCCCAGCAGGATCGTCTCGCCGTCGTTCGGGCCGACCACCGACACGGGCGGGTCGGCGATCGGCGCGGTGGCCTCGGGTTCTTCGGTCATGCCCCGATTCCACGGCCGCGGCACCAGGACTGTCCAAGACCTGTTCCGCGCCGGCGATACCGTCCGGGTATCGTCGCAGTATGGAGCTACGTACGCTGCGCTACTTCGTGGCGGTCGCCGAGGAGCTCCACTTCGGCCGGGCGGCCGCCCGACTGCACATGAGCCAGCCGCCGTTGAGCCGGGCGATCCGGCGCCTGGAGGCCGAGATCGGCGCCGCGCTGTTCGACCGCTCCTCCGCCGGCGTCGCCCTCACCCCGGCCGGGGCGGTGCTGCTCGACGAGGCCCGCGCCCTGCTCGACCACGCCGACCGGGCGCGGGTGCGCGTCGCCACGGCGGCCGGCGCCGCGACCCTCACCGTCGGCCTCCTCGGCGACAGCACCGACCCCGGCGTGACCCGGCTGGCCGGCGCCTACCGCCGGCGGCACCCGCACGTCGAGATCCGCGTGCGCGAGACCGACCTGACCGACCCCACCTGCGGGCTCTCCGCAGGACTGGTCGACGTCGCCCTGACCCGCGGGCCGTTCGACGGGACCGGCCTCACCGTGCGTGAACTGCGGGCCGACCCGGTGGGAGCGCTGCTCCGCACCGACGACCCGCTGGCCGGCCGCGCCTCCCTGCGGCTGGCCGACCTGGCCGACCGCCACTGGTTCCGGTTCCCGGCCGGCACCGACCCCCGGTGGCAGGCGTACTGGAACGGCGCGCGCCCCCGCGAGGGCCCCGTGGTGCGCGCCGTCCAGGAGTGCCGGCAGGCCGTGCTGTGGAACGGCACGGTCGGTGTGACGCTGCTCGACCACGAGCCCGGTGCCGGGCTCACCGTGGTGCCGCTCGTCGACATGGAGCCGAGCCGCGTGGTGCTGGCCTGGCCCGAGGGCGACCCGAACCCGCTGGTCCGTTCGTTCGTCGGGGCCGCGATCGCCGCCTACCGCGGCTGAGCGCGCCGCCGAGGCCGGGTGTGCCACCCCCAGGGTCGGGGCACCCGGGTCGAACGGTGCCTGGAACGGCCGTCGGATCCACAGCACGGTGGGGACATGACTTCTTCGACAACCCTTCCTTCCTCCTCCGCCTCGGTCGCCGCCGTCCCCGCCGCTGGCGGCCCGCTCGCCGGCCGGGTGGCCGTCGTGACCGGCGCCACCAGCGGCATCGGTGCCGCCACCGCCCGCCGGCTGGCGCTCGCCGGCGCCTCCGTCGCGCTGCTCGGCCGCCGCGCCGACCGGCTCGTCGAGCTGTCCGACGAACTGCGCCCGACGGCCGCCGGCCAGGTACTGCCGGTGGCCGCCGACCTGGCGGACCCCGACGCCCTCACCGAGGCCGCGGCGACCGTGCGTTCCGCACTGGGCCGGGTCGACCTCGTGGTGGCCAACGCGGGCGCGATGCTCGGCGCGCCGTTCGAGACCGCCGCCACCGCCGAGTGGGACCGCATGATCGACGTCAACCTGCGCGGGCTGCTGCTGACCGGCCGGGCCTTCGCCGACGACCTGCTCGCCGCCGCGGCGGACGGCGGCCCGGCCGACCTCGTGCACGTCGGCTCCATCGCCGGGCACGCCCTGTACCCCAACTGGTCCGTCTACTGCGCCACCAAGGCCGCCGTGGCCCAGCTGACCCGCAACCTCCGGGTCGAACTCGGCCCGCGCGGCGTGCGGGTGCACACCGTGGAGCCGGGCGTCACCCACACCGAACTGGGCGACGACATGCGGGACGGGGAGATGCGCGACGCCCTGGCGCGGATGCGCACCGACCTGCCGCCGCTGTCCGCCGAGGACATCGCCGACTCCGTGACCTTCGCGGTCTCGGCGCCCGCCAACGTGAACATCGCCGAACTGGTGGTGGTGCCCGTGCGGTTGGGCTGACCGGCGAAGCCGGCCGTGCGTGGCGGCGCGCCGCCACGCACGGCCTTCGGCCTTCGGCCCTGCTCCGTCACGAAGCTCGTCACACTCTGCGAGGACGTGCGGCTGCTCAGGTCGGCCGCGAGCTGACCAGTACCCCGATCTTGTCTATCCGGTGTTCCGGATTACCCAGGTCGTCGGACCAGTAGTTCCCGGCGGCGTGATCTTCCTGGGTGGCGCACGTCGAGAGGGTGATCATGGCCTCACTGGGGGTGCGGCCGGGTTGTCCGGGGACGGGCGCTCGTTGCTCCGCCAGGGAGCGCTCCGAACGGAACGAGGTCTCTCTGGTCTCGATCACCTCGTAGACGAACGTGCGTTGGTCGGTGACCACTTCGATCCTCGCGCCGTTCGCGAGGTCGGGGATCGCGAAGAACGGGCCGCCCGCCGAGTTTCGGTGCGCCGTCACCTGGTAGTTCCCGATGCCTCCGGGGCCGACTCCTCCGGACGGGCCGTGTGAGCTGGCCGCGATGCCGCGGTCCTGGATGACGGTTCCCGGGGCGTCGTCGGTCTGTCCCTGGTAGGGCTCGACGCGCAGGTTCCGGATGTCGACGTCCGGGATCGTCAGGTAGGCGACCTGCGGGCGGCCGTCGCTGGCGGAGAGCGCTTCCTGCTCGGTGCTCGGGTCCGGCGTGGGAGCGGGCGCCTCCTCGGCGACGCCGCTGGTGCCCTGTTGGTCGTCCGGCGCGGGCGCTCGCCGTCTCGGCCGAGCAGCCGGTGCCCGGCATCGACACCCCGACCCTGATCGACCAGGGCATCGACGTGTCGCTGCCCAACTGGCGCGGCCTCGTCGCCCCGCCCGGCATCACCGAG
>NZ_SMKI01000338.1 GCF_004348415.1 Streptomyces hainanensis | reverse complement strand
GCCCAGGGGCGGGCGGCCACGACGGGCCCGCGTGGTGCCGGCCGCGGAGCGCTTAGAGTGGGGCGTCGTGCTCTACGGCAGATCGGCGGAAATCGGCGCGCTCGACGCGGTGATCGCGCGGGCCCGCGACGGCTTCGGTGGCGCCGTGGTGTTGCGGGGGGAGGCCGGCGCGGGCAAGACCGCGCTGCTCGACGCCGCGACCGCGCGCGGCGGCACGATGCGGGTGCTGCGCACCACCGGCGTCGAGCCCGAGTCCGACCTGGCGTTCGCGGCGCTGCACCAGATGCTGTGGCCGGTGGCCGGTTCGCTCGACGCGCTGCCGGAGCCGCAGTGCGAGGCGGTGCGGGCGGCCCTGGGGCTCACCGCGGGCGGGCGGGGCGACCGGTATCTGCTGGGCGCCGGCGTGCTGTCGCTGCTGGCCGAGGCCGCCGCGCCCGACGGGCTGATCTGCGTGGTCGACGACCTCCAGTGGGTCGATCCGGCCTCGGCCGACGCGCTGTTGTTCGCCGCCAGGCGGCTGGCGACGGAGCGGATCGCGATGCTGTTCGCCGTCCGCGGGGACGCGCCGGTCAGGGGCGTCACGTCGACGGTGGACGTGCCCGGGCTGCCCGGGGCCGCCGCGGCCGAGCTGCTGGCGGCCCGCCACGACGTGGCCCCCGGGGTGGCGCGGGAGCTCGTCGCGCTGACCCGTGCCAACCCGTTGGCGCTCGGCGAGATCGCGGCCCTCCTCAGCCCCGGGCAGCTCGCCGGCCGTGAGCCGCTGCCCGACCCGCTGCCCGGTGGCGCCCGGCTCTTCGGCGAACGGGTGGCGGCGCTGTCGCCCGCCGCCCGGCGGCTCGCCCTGGTCGCCGCCGTGGCGACCGACCTCGACCCGGTGCTGCCCGCGGTGGGGGAGTGGCGCGGCGCGCTGGCCGAACTCGAGGACTCGGGGCTGGCCGAACTCGCCGGCACGCGCGTGCGTTTCCGCCACCCGCTCGTCCGCTCGGCGGTGCACGAGGCGGCCGCCCCCGCTGACGTCCGCCGGGCGCACGCCGGGCTCGCGGAGCTGACCGAGGGGGACAGCCGCGCCTGGCACCTGGCCGGGGCCGCCACCGGCCAGGACGAGCGGGTCGCCGCCGAGTTGGCGGCCGCCGCGGAGCGGGCGCGGGACCGCGGCGGGTACGGCACCGCCGCCACCGCCCTGGCCAGGGCCGCCGAGCTGACCCCCGAGCCGCGGGCCCGCGCCGTCCGGCTGACGGACGCCGCCGTCGCGGCCTGGCTCGGCGGCCGCCCGGGAAGGGCGGAGTCGCTGCTGGCCGAGGCCCGCGACCTGGCCGGCGGGGACGCCGACCTCGCCCAGCGGATCGCCCGGCTCCGCGGCCGGTTCGAGCTGAACTCCGGCAACGCCGCCGAGGCCGTGCGGATCCTCGCGGCGGGCGACGACCTCGACACGCTGGCCGACGCCGCCGAGGCCGCCTCGTACGTCGGCGACGCGGCGGCCATCGTCGCGCTCGGCCGGCGGGCGGCGGCGCACCCCGAGGGGTTCCTGCGGGACACCGTCGCCGGGATCGGCCTGGTGCTGGACGGCGACGCCGCCGGCCCGGGACTGCTGCGGCGGGCGCTGGCCCGGGTCGGCGAGCTGCGGCACGCGGCGGAGTACCTGTGGGCGACGGCCGCGGCCAGCTACCTGGGCGAGTCGGACCTGGCGACCGAGCTGGTCGACCGGGCCGGCCGGGTGGCCAGGGTGTCCGGCATGGCCGGGCAACTGCCGGTCGTGCTGGAGTTCGTGGCGACGGCCGAGCGCATCGCCGGCCGGCTGGCGAACAGCCGGGCCGTCTCCGACGAGGGCCTGGAGCTGGCCCGCGAGGCCGGGTACCGGAACACGGAGGCCGCCCACCTGGCCAATCTGGCGGTGCTCGCGGCCCTGCGCGGCGACGAGGAGGACTGCGCGCGGTGGGCCCGCGAGGCGCTGGCCATCGCCGTGCCGCACCGGGTGGGCCTGCGCGCGGGGACCGCCGCCTACGCGCTGGCGATGCTCGACCTGTGCCTGGGGCGGCACGCCGCGGCGCACGACCGGTTCACCGCCGTCGCCGCGGCGGGCCCGGGCGCCGGCCATCCCACCGTGGTGTGGCGGTCGACGCCCGACCGGATCGAGGCCGCCGTGGGCGCGGGCGACGAGGCGGCCGCGCGGGCGGCGCTCGACGCGTACCTGCGGTGGTCGGCGCACGCCGCGACGCCCGAGTCGCGGGCCCTGCTGGCCCGTTGCCGTGGCCTCGCCGAATCGTCAGACGAGGCCCTCGGCGAGGCGCTGCGGCTGCACACCAACCCGTTCGAGGCGGCCAGGACGGCGCTGCTGCTGGGGGAGCGGCTGCGCCGCGCGCAGCGTCCCGGCGAGGCGCGGGCGCATCTGCGGACGGCGTGGGAGACGTTCGAGCGGGCAGGTGCCCGGCCGTGGTCGAGGCGCGCGCGGGAGGAGCTGCGGGCGGCGGGCGAGAGTGGCCCTGCCCCGGCGGCCGCCGTGCTCGACGCGCTGACCCCGCAGGAGCTGCGGATCGCGGGACTGGTCGCCGACGGCCTGTCGAGCCGGGAGATCGCCGCCCGGCTCTTCCTGAGCCCGCGCACCGTCGAGTACCACCTGTACAAGATCTATCCGAAGCTCGGCATCGGCTCCCGTACGGAACTGGCGCGACTGGTGGTTCTACGGAAGCCGCCAGGGGCGGAACCCGGCAGGCTCTGAGCCATGAGTGAAGTGAAGATCTGGAGCGAGGAGTTCGGCGCCGTGACGGACGCGCCGATCCTGCTGGTCATGGGGTCGATGTCGCAGGGCGTCCTGTGGCCGGACGAGTTCGTCGGGCGGCTCGTCGCCGGCGGCCGCCGGGTGATCCGCTACGACCACCGGGACACCGGCAGGTCGGAGACCGTCGACTTCGCGGCGGACCCGTACACGTGGGACGACATCAAGGACGACGTGTACCGGGTGCTGGACGCCCACGGTCTGGCCGCCGCGCACCTGGTCTGCCACTCGGCGGGCGGGCTGCTCGGCCAGTACGTCGCGGTGGAGCGCCCCGAGCGGGTGCTGTCGCTGACCGTCATCGGCTCCTCGCCGCTCGGCGGCGGCGAGGGCCGGGTGATCATGCGGGCCCTCACGGGGCAGCCGCAGCCCGAGGGGAGCCTGCCGGAACCGGCGCCGGAGTTCGTGGCGTTCTACCGCGCGCTGCTGGCCGCGCCGCCGCCGGCGGACCGGCGGGCCAGGATCGACGGCATGATCGCCGAGCAGCGGCTGCTGCACGGCACCGGGTTGCCGTTCGACGAGGACGCGGCGCGTCGGCTTCAGGAACGGATCCACGACCGGGCCCGTGACCTGTCGGCGGTGGCCAACCACCGGCTGGCCGCGGCGGCCGGGCCGGACTTCGAGCCGGTGGACGTGCTGCACCGGGTGACGGCGCGCACCCTGGTCGTCGAGGGCGGCCACGAGCCGGCCAAGCCGGGCCACGGCGCGCTCATCGCGGAACAGATCCCGGGTGCCCGGCTGATGATCGTGGCGGGCATGGGACACACGCTGCCCCCCGAGGTCCACGACGAACTGGCCGCCGCCGTCCTCACGCACACGGCCGGCTGACGGCCGCCCGGGCGGCGCGGTGCGGTGGCGGCCGACGGGCCGCCACCGTCGGGGGTCAGACCGCCTCGGCGGCGACCGTCGGGGGCGCGGGGGCCATGCCGATGTCGGTCAGCAGCGCGGCCGCCGCGCGGGCGGCGGAGGCGAGGTCGCCGGTCGGGCCAGGCAGGTCGCGGTGGTCGCCGCAGACGTAGAGGCCGTCGAGCAGCCGGGCCGACCTGGCACCCGGGTAGGGCGGTTCGAACACCGGGACCGCCCGCGGATCGTGCCGCACGGTCAGCAACCGCCAGTCGTCCGCCGGCACCCCGTGCAGCTCGCCGAGCTGCGCCCTGGCCGCCTTGTCCAGCAGCTCGGGCGACTCGGCCGCCGGCGGCCCGAGGACCACGGAGGTGATCAGCGTCCGGCCGGCCGGCGCCCGCGACGGGTCGACGGCCGAGGCGTCCACGGTGTGCGAGACCGGGCCGCGCGCCGCCGCGTCCACGATCAGCGCGGGGCCGGCAGGCGAGGCGGCGGGCGCCGCGTGGTGCAGCACCGTCACCGGGCGGAACGCCGGCACCCGCAGTCCCGGCAGCAGCCTGGCGGCCTCGGTCGCGCCGGTGGCCAGCACCACCGCCCGGCAGCGGAACGTGCCGTGCGCTCTGGTCTCCACGGCCGTCGTGGACACCGAGACGGCCCGCACCCCGGTCACCACCGAGCCGTCGGGCAGCGCCCCGGCCAGCAGCTCGGGCAGCGCCGAAGCGCCGCCCACCGGCAGGCCGAGGCCGCGGCGCGCGAAGGCCCGCAGGGCCTGGTCGCCGAGCCGGCTGGACGTGGCCAGCTCGGGATCGTGCAACAGCGCGGCGAGCAGCGGGCGCAGCGCGCCCTCGGCTATCCGCGCCGGTATGCCGCGGCTGCCCAGTGCGGCGGCCGCCGTCAGCTCGGGGCGGGCCCGCAGCCTGGCGTCCGGCAGCCGGCCGAGCCTGGCCAGGTTGGCCCGCAGCCAGATCTGGTCGAACGCGGAGGTCAGCGAGCGGCCGCCGGAACCGGCGGCCGGGTGGTCGGCGGCCTCCCCGACCCGGTGTTGGTGGGTCGTGCCCCTGAGCACGATGCCGCCGGTCAGCCGGCGGGTCGGCAGCGGCCCCGGAAGCTGGGCCCGGGCGGGGTAGCCGGGCAGGGCGAGGTGGGCGGCGCGGTCGAGGCGGAAGCCGTCGAGTTCCTCGGTGGCCATGCGCCCGCCGACGTGGTCGGCCGCTTCCAGGACGGTCACGGTGAGTCCTGCGGTGCTCAGGTGGTACGCGGCGGCGAGCCCGGCGGGGCCCGCGCCGATGATGACGACGTCGGATGGGTCGCGATGCGGTCGGCGCTGAAGCACGTGTCCTCCTGGTGAGGGGTCGGTGCGTGTGAGCGGCGGGATCCGACGCCCGCGGGGCGGTCGGTCGGCGCGGACCACGCCCCCGTGACGACGCTGTCGACGAGGCTGACCTGCCGCGGTGTCGATGCCCTGGGACCCCTGGGTGTGGGTCCGTCGGTGCTGATGCCCGCTGGGGGCGCGAGCAATGCCCGAACCGGATGCGACCCTCTCACGCCGGGCGTATCGCGTCAGAGCGCACGGACCAGGGCACGGGGGCACGAAGGTCGCGTGCCGGCCGCCGCGCGGTGCTCGGGACGGCGCGACCGGGGCCCGTCCTGGCGGTCCTGACGGGTCAGCCCCCGGCTTCCCCCGGGTCTGGCGGCCCGGGCGGGGGGCCGGCAGGGAGTGCTGGGGCGGAGTCGGGGGCCCGAAGCGGATCGCCCGGTCAGGGCCTAGCATGGCCGCCATGCCGCCGGCCGACGTCGAATTCCTGCTGCTCGGCCCGCTGGAGCTGAGCGTGGGCGGTCACCGCGCCCCGCTGACGGCCCGCCAGCGCGAGCTGCTCGCCGTGCTGCTGCTCGACGCCAACCGGGTCGTCTCCGTCGACCGGCTGGCCGACGCGCTCTGGGGCGAGCGCCAACCGGCCGCCCCCGCCGCCCGGATCAGGGCGCTCGTCTCCGAGGTGCGCCGGGCGGGCGGCCCGGAAGGACTGATCGTCACCAGGCCGCCCGGCTATCTGCTGCGGGTGCTGCCGGGGCAGACCGACGCCCAGGCGTTCGACGACCTCACCGGGCGGGCCGCGAGCGCCGCGGCGGCCGGCGACGCGGAGAAGGCGTTCGAGCTGTACGACCGGGCCCTCGGCCTCTGGCGGGGCGCGCCGCTCGCCGACGTCACGGGCGCCTTCGCCGCGGCCGAGGCCACCGCGCTCGCCGAACGGCGACGGCAGGCCGTCGAGCACCGCGCGGACGCCCTGATCGCGTTGGGCAACCACGAGTGGGCCGCCGCCGAGTTGAGCCGCGCGCTGGCCGAGGACCCGCTGCGCGAGCGGCTCTGCGAGCGGCTGGTGTCGAGCCTGTGGCGGAGCGGGCGGCGGTCCGAGGCGTTACGCGTGTACCGCGACTTCCGGGACCGGCTGGCCGCCGAACTCGCCACCGCACCGGGCCCCGAGCTGCGCGAGCTGCACCGGCGGATCACCGCCGGCGGGGAGGAGGACGCCGGCCCGGCCGACCAGGCACCGCCCGCCAGGCCGCCGGTGCCCCGCCAACTCCCCAGGGACGTCGACCGGTTCGTCGGCCGCGAGCGGGAGATCGGCTGGCTGGCCGGGCTGCACGGGGGCGGCGTCGGGCTGCTGGTCGGCCCGGCCGGCGTCGGCAAGACCGCCCTCGTGGTGCACGCGGCACACCGGGCCGCCCATCTCTTCCCGGACGGCCAACTCTTCCTCGACATGCGGGGCTTCGCGCCCGGCCCGGCCATGTCGGCGGCCGAGGCGCTGCCCCGGCTGCTGGTCGCGCTCGGCTGCCCGGCCGAGCGGGTGCCGGCCCACGAGGACGACCAGACCGCCCGCTACCGCACGCTGCTCGCCGGCCGCCGGGTGCTGATCGTGCTGGACAACGTGGCCGATCCCGGCCAGGTGCGGCCCCTCGTCCCCGGCGAGCCGAGCTGCCTGCTGCTGGTCACCAGCCGGCACCGGCTCGGCGGCCTGGTCGCCGTCGACGGCGCCCGCCGCCACACCGTCGAGACGATGGGACGGCGGGACGCGGTGGCGCTGATCGCGCACCGGGCCGGCGCCGAGCCGGCCGCCGCGGAGCCCGCGGCGATGGCCCGCCTCGCCGACATCTGCGGCCACCTGCCGCTCGCGCTCTGCGTCGCCGGCGCCCGGCTCGCCGACCAGCCGCTCCGCGGCGTCGCCGAGCACGTCGCCGACCTCGTCGCCCGTGGCCCGCTCACCGGGCTGCGGGTGGACGACGACGAACGCACCGTGGTGCGCGCCGCCCTCGACCTCTCCTACGCCGCGCTGCCGACCGAGGCCCGCGACATGTTCCGGCTGCTCGGCCACGCCCCGGGCACCGACGTCACGCTCTCCGCCGCCGCCGCGCTGGCCGGCGTGGCGCGGCCGGCCGCCGAGCGCGCCCTGGCGGCCGTCACCCGCGTGCACCTCGCCACCGAGACCGGCGGTGGCCGGTACGCGCTGCACGACCTGCTGCGCGAGTACGCCGGCCAACTCGCCGACGAGGCCGAGGATCCGGGCGAGCCCCGGCGGGCCGGCGCGCGGCTCCTCGACTACTACCTGCACTCGGTCTTCGCCGCCGCGCGGGCCCACCGGGCCAACGTCCTGCTGCCCCCCGAGGAGCCGGCCGCGCCCGGAGTGTCGCCCGAGACGTTCCCCGACCGCGCGGCCGCCGCCGGCTGGGTCGACGCGGAGTGGGACAACATGGCCGCCGCCATGGAACGGGCCGCCGTCCACGGCCCGCACGAGACCGTCGGGCCGCTGGTGGCCGTCGCCCACCCCTTCCTGATGCTCAGGCCGCCCTCCGAGTCGCTCCGCCTCTCGGAGCTCGGCCTGGCGGCCGCCGGCCGCGTCGGCGACCCGCGCTGGTCGGCCGTCACCCATCTCAACCTGGGCAACATCCACTGGCGGATGACCGACCTGCGGACCGCCGGCCGGCACTTCGGGCGGGCCGGGGAGCTGGCCCGCCGAGCCGACTGGCCGTGGGGCGAGGCCTCCGCGCTGATCGGCGCCGCCGTCGTCGCCAAACAACTCGGCCGGGTCGGGCACGCCGTCCGGCAGTACCAGCGGGCCCTCGACATCCACCGGCGGCTCGACGACTCCCGGGGCGAACTGACCTGCCTGATGAACCTCGCCTCCGCCCGGCTGGCCCTCGGGCAACTGGCCGCGGCCGACGAGGCGTTGCGCGCCCTGTGGCCGCTGCTCGACGCCGCGAACTCCACCGTCGCCGCGCTCGTCCTGGTCAACCGCAGCCTGGTCAGGCAGGAACAGGGCGCGTTCGACGAGGCCCTGCGGTTGCTCGACCGGGCCCGCGCCACGGCCACCGACACCGGCTCCCGCTACGCCGAGGCCGTCGTCGAGGAGACCGCCGGCCGGGTCCATCTCGACGCGGGCCGGCACCGGGCGGCGATCGCCGCCTTCACCCGGGCCCTGGAGATCGCCGGGGAGGTCGAGAACCGCAACTGCGAGGCCGACTGCCTGACCGGGATCGGCGTCGCCCTGCTGCGCGAGGGCGAGGCGGACCGCGGGGAGTCGCGGCTCGCCGCCGCCCTGGAGATCACCGAGCGAACCGAGTACGCCGCCGGCCGCTCCGAGACGCTCCTCGGCCTGGCCGAGGCCGCGCTGCTCCGTGGCGCCCACCGCACCGGCCTCGACCACGCGACGGCGGCCCTGGCGCTGGCCCGCGAGCGGAACCGCCTCGCGCTCGGCAAGGCGCACGCGCTGCTCGCCGCCCTCCACCTCGGCCTCGGCGACGTCGAGCGGGCCGTCGGACACTGCGCCAGGGCACTGGAGTTCTGCCGCCGCTCCGGGCAACGCCTGGTGCACGGCCGCGTCCTGCTCCTGCTGGGCCGCGCCCGCCGCCGTCAGGGCGACGAGCGCGGGGCGCGCTCCGCGTGGCGGGCGGCACGCGCCCGGCTCGGTGACATCACGGCGCCGGAGAGCGCCGAGGTGACCACTCTGCTCGGCTGACCGGCCGGCCCCACCCCGGCCGGTCAGCCGAGCAGAGT
>NZ_SMKI01000337.1 GCF_004348415.1 Streptomyces hainanensis | reverse complement strand
CCCCACACCCGACCCGATCCGCCCGGCCCGGCGATAGCGCGCGGCGCCGGGACCGGCGCCGGTGAACGACCCGCGAATCCCTACCGGCCCCGCAGGAAGTTCGCCGCGAGTGGCCCGGCGTCGCGGCCCCCCGTGCCGCCGTCCTCCAGGACGACGGCGAACGCCAGGTCGTCCTCGCCGAGGAAGCCGATCAGCCAGGCGTTGGTGGAGAGTTCGCCGTCCTCGGCCCGGTACTCGGCCGTGCCGGTCTTGCCGTGCGGCTCGCCGGGGACGCCGTCCAACGCCGAGGCGCTGCCCTCCGTCACGGTCGCCCGCATCATCTCGCGGAGCGCCGTCAGGGTGCCCTCGGACAGTGTGGTGTCCGCCTGGTAGGGGGTCTCCACGGCGGCCGGCACGAGCCGTGGCTGGCGGAACGTTCCGTCCGCGACGGTGGCGGCCACCGAGGCCATCACCAGCGGGCTGGCCTGCACCCGGCCCTGCCCGATCAGCGACTCGGCCAGTTCGTTCTCGTCGGCGGCGACCGGCACGCTGCCGTCGAAGCTGGCGGCGCCGACCGTCCACTCCTCGCCGATCCCGAAGGCCCGCGCGGTCTGGTTGAGGGTGTCCGTCCCGAACCGGTCGCGGTTGCCGATGAACGCCGTGTTGCAGGACTCGGTGAACGCCTCACGCAGCGTGGTGTCCGGGCCGAGTTCGAACTCGTTCTGGTTCTCGAAGGGTTGGCCGTTCACCGAGACCTCGGCAGGGCACCCCAACCGGTCGTCGGGGGTCATCCCGGCCTCCAGCAGCGCGGCCGCCGTCACCACCTTGAAGGTGGAGCCGGGCGCCAACTGGCCCTGGAGGGAGCGGGTGAAGCCGTCGAGCGGCCAGTCGGCGGCCGCCAACACGTCGCCCGTGGACGGCTGTACGGCGACGATCGAGCCGGCCCTTCCCAGGTCGGCGAGCGCCTCCTCGGCGGCGCGCTGCACCTCGGGGGCGATGGTGGTCTCCACCGGGCGGCCCGCCTCGCCGCCCTCCTGCTCGTAGAGGGTGTCGACGGCCTCGCCCGACGCGCGGTCCGCGATCACCACGGCGGAGGTGGCGGTGCCGGCCAACTGCTCGTCGTAGCGCTCCTGGAGGCCGGAGGAGCCGACGCCGGACTCGGGGTCGAGGCCGCCGACGAGCGACCTGGCCGCGTGCGCGAGCGGCCGGGTGTCCTCGGCGAACTGGATTCCGGGGACGGCGGCCAACTCCCCTTCGTGTTCCTGGAAGTCGGCGTCCCGCAGCGACACCACCGGTACGGCGTCGTCCGGTTCCGCCTCGGCCACCCGGTCGGCGAGGGCCTCGGTGTCGACGCCGGCGTCCAGGGCCTCGATCGCCTGGTAGGCCGCCTCGGGGTCGCTGAGCATCGCGGGCCAGAGACTGATCTCCCAGACGGTGCCGGGGCCCGCCAACTGGCTGCCGTCGGCCGCGAGTATGGGGGCACGCTCGGGCTCCTCGGTGGTGAGCACCAACGTCTGGCGGGGCGCCAACCGCGGGTGGATCACACCGGGTTCCCAGCGCACCAGCCAGTGGTCCTCCTCGGCCGGCACCATCACCGCGGCCGAGTCGTAGGACCACTCGCCCACCCCCTCCAGGGTGTACGTCACCGTGAACGGCACCCGCATCCCGTCGTGCCCGGACTCGCCGGACTCGCCGGACTCGCTGTCGACGGCCTCGACCTCGCCCGTGATCTCCAGCTCGGTCCGCTCCGGGCGCATGTTCTCCCGCACCGAGTCCAGGAGCGAACGCGCGCCCTGTGGATCGTCGGTGAGCGCGGCGGCGCCCGCCAGGTCGTCGGACTCCCAGGCGCTCAGGAAGGCGTCCGCGCCGTCCCGCGCCTGGTCGGAACGGCCGTCGCCCTCGATGCCGCGCAGCACGAGCACGGCCACCACCGCGAGCACCGTGACCAGCACGGCGCCGCCTATCACCACGCTTCGATGTGACCGCCAACTCGCCGGCTGCCGCTGCGGGTCCCACCCCGGTGCGCTGTTCCCCATGGCGCGCACCTTACCGCCGCGGCACGGGCCGAGCCGAGCAGAAACGACAAAGACGGCGGAGCCCGTGCCGAGGCACGGACATCCGCCGTCTGTCGAACAAGTGGAGATGGCGGGAATCGAACCCGCGTCCAACGAAGCAGAAGGAGGGCTTCTCCGAGCGCAGTCCGCTGCGATTTTCTCAGCCCCGGAGATCACACGGACAAGTCTCCGACGGGCTCAGCCGCTGTTTGGTGTCCCTTTAGCTCCCGCGACCGGAACTAAGAGGTAAGTCCCCTAGCTGATGCCAGGAACCGGGACGGGAACAGGCCCGGGCTGACACTTCGCGAGTCGCTGCTCAGGCAGCGAGGGCGAAGGAATCGCGCTTGTTATTGGCGATTATTTTTTCACGGCACATGGTTAACGAGATCATTGCCGCGCTTCCTCGGCTCGCTTCCCCTACTTCGACATCCGCTGTCGAAACCGATCATCCCCATGTTGAATTGACAAACAGCCCGCCGAGAACATTCCCGGCCGCGCTTCCTCCATGATACGTCACGCACGCTGCCGACGGCGAGTCGCCGAGATGACGCGTTCCGCCTCCCGGCGGTCCTGCTTCTCGCGCAGCGTCTGCCGCTTGTCGTAGTCCCGCTTGCCGCGCGCCAGGGCCAGCTCGACCTTGGCGCGGCCGTCCACGAAGTAGAGCGAGAGCGGCACCAGCGTCAGGCCCGACTCCTGGATGCGGCCGATCAGCTTGTCGATCTCCGCCCGGTGCATCAGCAGCTTCCGCTTCCGCCGGGCGCTGTGGTTGGTCCAGGTGCCCTGGGCGTACTCGGGAATGTGCACGTTGTGCAGCCAGACCTCGCCGCCGTCGACCTGCCCGAACCCGTCGACCAGGGAGGCGCGCCCCTGCCGCAACGACTTCACCTCGGTGCCGGTCAGTACCAGCCCGCATTCGTACGTGTCCAGAACGTGATAGTCGTGGCGCGCCTTCTTGTTCTGGGCGATCAGCTTGCGTCCCTTTTCCTTTGCCATGACCCGGCGAGTCTACCGGCCGGCCGCCAGCCCGCCCAGCACGTTTCCGGCTCGCTCCTCGGCGTCCTGGCCCGGCTCGACCACCAGGTCCGGCGCGATGCCGCCGCTGCCCACGGTGCGCCCCGAGGGGGTGGCGTAGCGGCCCACGGTCAGCTCGGCCACCGAGCCGTCCGGCTGCACGACGGGCAGCTGCACGGTGCCCTTGCCGAAGGTCGGCGTGCCGACGACCACCGCCCGGTTGCGGTCCTGGAGGGCGCCGGTCAGCATCTCGGCCGAGCTCATGGTGCCGCCGTCGACCAGCACCACGAGCGGGGTGTCGGTGTCGCCGCCCCGCTCGGCGTGCAGCGCGTTCTGCTCGCCGCGCACGTCGTAGGTGGCGACCAGGCCGCCGTCCAGGAAGACGGAGGCCGCGGCGGCCGCCTCGGCGAGCAGGCCGCCGGTGTTGCCGCGCAGGTCGAGCACGATGCCGTCCTCGGGCGGCGCGCTGCGTGCCGCGGCGCGCAGCAGCTCGGCCGAGCCCTCGACGAAGGAGCTGACGTGGATCCGGGTGACGCCCGGCTCGTCGCGGGTGACGGTGACCGGCCGCGCGGCGAGCCTGGCCCGCTCCACCTCCACCTGCCGGGTGGCGCCGTCCCGCCCGACGCCGAGCAGCACCGTGGTGCCGGGTTCCGACGGCTCGGGCCCCGTGCTGCCGCGCAGCCGGCCCACCGCGTCGGTGACCGGCCGGCCGGCGAGCGGCACCCCGTCGATGGTGACGAGCTCGTCGCCCGCCACGATCCCGGCGCGCTCGGCCGGGCTGTCGGGGTGCACCTCGCCCACCACGATCCGGCCCTCGGCGGTGCTGAGTACCGCTATCCCGGTGCCGACGTACTCGCCGGCCAGGGTGAGCTCGACGGCCTGGTACTCCTCGGCCGAGTAGGCGGCGGCCCAGCGGTCGCCGCTACGACTCACCAACTCCCGGGCGTCGTCACCCGCTTCGGCACGCTCGGGCACCGGCCCGGTGGCCACCGGGAGCTCGGTGGAGCCGGCGGCCTCCGGCCAGGAACCGGTGGCGGCCCCCGTCACCAACACACCGGCGAAGACGCATGCCAGGGCGGCCCCCCGCCTCGCGGAGCGCGGGCTCCGCGACCGAAACGAAACTCCGTGACACCGTCGTGACATGGTGCGGAGTGTAGGACACCCCCGGGGGGCGCACGGGAGTTTCACCCGCGACGCTCCGAAGCACGTGGCGGTGATACATCACACGCGTCCTACACGCGTAGGTACTTGCGGAGCGCGAAGAAGGCCGCAAGCGACGGCATCAGGGCGCCCACCACCAGCACCAACGGCAGAACCGAGAGCACCGCGTCCCAACCGATGAAGTTGATCAGCGGGATCTGCTCGGCCAGGAAGTTGTTGATCGCGAAGTACTTGACGCCGACGATCAGCACGCAGGCGAACAGCGCGCCGAGCAGGCCCGCGATCGCCGCCTCCAGGATGAACGGCAGCTGGATGTAGAGGCTGGACGCGCCGACCAGCCGCATGATCCCGGTCTCCCGGCGCCGGCTGAACGCCGACACCCGGACGGTGTTGACGATCAGCAGCAGCGCCACGATCAGCATCAGCGCCATCAGGCCGAGGGCCGCGTAGTTGACGCCGTTCAGCAGGTCGAAGAGGTTCTCCAGCGTGGAGCGTTGGTCCTGCACCGACTGCACGCCCTCCCGGCCGGCGAAGGCGGACGACACCACGTCGTACCTGGTCGGGTCCGTCAGCTTGACGCGGTACGACTCCTGCATCTGGTCAGGGGTGACCACCGCGGCGATCGGCGAGTCGGCCTGCTGCGTCTGGTAGTGCTCGTACGCCTCGTCGGCCGACTCGTAGAACACGTCCTCGACGAGCTCCAGTTCCTCCAGCTCGGCGACCAGCTGCTCCTTCTGGTCCTCGGTGACGGCGCCCCTGGAGCAGGCGGGGTCGGTCTGCGCGTCGTTCTCGTTGCAGAGGAATATCGACACCTCGACCCGGTCGTACCAGAAGTCCTTCATGCTGTTGACCTGCTGGTTGGTCAGCAGCGAGCCGCCGAGCAGGGACAGCGAGAGGGCGACCGACACGATCACCGCGAAGGTCATCGTCAGATTCCGGCGGAGACCGACGCCGATCTCCGACAGGACGAAGTGGGCGCGCATGGCGTCCTTTCAGTCGGGGCTCAGTGCTGGTAGCCGTAGACGCCGCGGGCCTGGTCGCGCACCAGGAGGCCCCGCTCGAGTTCGATGACGCGCTTCCGCATCTGGTCCACGATCTGCGCGTCGTGGGTGGCCATGACGACGGTGGTGCCGGTGCGGTTGATGCGGTCGAGGAGCTTCATGATGCCCACCGACGTCTGCGGGTCGAGGTTGCCCGTCGGCTCGTCCGCGATCAGCAGCATCGGCCGGTTGACGAACGCCCGCGCGATGGCCACGCGTTGCTGCTCACCGCCGGAGAGCTCGCCCGGCATCCGCTCCTCCTTGCCGCCGAGGCCCACGAGTTCCAGGACCTCGGGCACGGTCTTGCGGATCTGACCGCGGGGCCGGCCGATCACCTCGAGCGCGAAGGCGACGTTCTCGCCCACGGTCTTGTTCGGCAGCAGCCGGAAGTCCTGGAAGACGGTGCCGAGTTGGCGGCGCATCTGGGGGATCTTCCAGTTGGAGAGCCGGCCCAGGTCCTTGCCGAGCACGTGCACCGAGCCGTGGGAGGCCCGCTCCTCGCGCAACAGCAGGCGCAGGAAGGTGGACTTGCCTGAGCCCGAGGAGCCCACCAGGAACACGAACTCGCCACGCTCGACCTCGAGGGACACGTTACTGAGGGCCGGCGCGTTCTGCCTCGGGTACGTCTTGGAGACGTTGTCGAATCGGATCACGGTTACACCATGTCGGGATGGGGTACATGCGGGGGGCTCCCCGTCGCTGGGGCAGACCATACGCGAAGCGACGCGTGGTCCGCAGGCGGCGTCCCAGGCAATCCGCTTTTGCGGGGTTTCGCGCCGGTTGGGGGGATCCGCGGCCGATCCACCGTCGCCGCGCACCGGCCCCGGCACCCGTTTCCGGCCGGGATCCGGCTCGGCTTCTGCGATTCCGGTGGGACCCTGGCAGAGTAGAGAGCGAGGGACATGAGAGGAGACGATCGCATGACCGCCGAGTGGCTTGTGTGCGCGAACTGCGCGGGGCGGGTCAGCGAGGGCCGTTGCGCCGTCTGCCGGGCCGAGCTGGCGCGGCTGCGGGCGGAGCGCGGCCCGTGGGCGACGCTCGGCGGCCCGGCCGGTCTCGTCGCCCTGCTGCTGGCGCTGGTGGCCGTGCTGGCGCTGGTCGCCAGGCCCGCCTGAGGGCGGGCCCGATCCCCGTACGATCTCCGAGGACCACGTGAGAAGGGCCCGGGGCGGCTGTGCCGCCCCGGGCCCTTCTGCTGTGTCACGCGGGGTGCGCGTGCCGTGACCCGGTGGGTCAGGCGGCAGCGGCGCCACCCTCCTTGTTGATCAGCCGCGGCAGGTAGCGGAAGGCCACGCCGCCCGCGATCATGGTCGCGGCGCCGATGATCAGCAGCGTCTCGTTCATGGAGGCGCCGGTCTCGGCCAGTTCGCCGTTGCCACCGGTGGTGGCCTCGGCCTCGGCCTCGGTCAGCTGCTCGGACGGGTCGTTCTGCTCGATCGGGCTGGTGGCACCCGCGGAGTCGGGCTGCGGACCGGCGCCGCCCTCGGCGACGCCGTCGGTGGTGGCACCACCCTCGTCGTCACCGCCGACGGCACCCTCGGGGTCCTCACCGCCGACAGCGCCTTCAGGGTCCTCGCCACCGACGGCACCCTCAGGGTCCTCACCGCCGACAGCACCCTCGGGGTCCTCGCCACCGACGGCACCCTCAGGGTCCTCACCGCCGACAGCACCCTCGGGGTCCTCGCCACCGACGGCACCCTCAGGGTCCTCACCGCCGACAGCACCTTCAGGGTCCTCGCCACCGACGGCACCCTCAGGGTCCTCACCGCCGACAGCACCCTCGGGGTCACCGTCGGAGTCGCCACCGCCGATGAGGCCGCCGACGAGCCCGCCGATCAGACCCCCGTCCTGCCCCTCGGAGACGCCACCCAGCGTTGCCGGGTCTTCCTGGGTCTCCACCGAGGTCTTCTCGCTGCCGCTCGCGGAAGCCGTGCCGACGACGGCGAGCGAGGCGCCCGCGGCGAAGACGGCGGCCGCTGCGACGCGAGCCATGTTGGCGCGTGTCTTGGGACTGGCCATAGATCCACTACCCCCTGTAGCTGTTCGGTACAGACTATGTCCCGTTTGTCATGGGCAGCCTCACGCAAGGGCGGCGGCGATGCGGGGGCTACGAGAGCCTCTCGCGCGGCCCTTGTGCAACACGCACCCCTGGACATAGGCATGCCAGGCGAACAGCTTTCCCGCTGAATCGACCCCCGTCAAGCGGGATGTCCGGTAAATACCGAGCGGGGCACGAAAGTTGTGTGAAGGTTACTTCTCCTGCTGTTTCCGCCAGCGGATTCCCGCCTCGAGGAAGTCGTCGATATCCCCGTCCAAAACGCCCTGGGGGTTTCCGACTTCGTGCTCGGTACGCAGGTCCTTGACCATCTGGTACGGCTGGAGGACGTAACTCCGCATCTGGTTACCCCAGGAGTTGCCGCCGTCACTCTTCAGCGCGTCCATCTTCGCCTGCTCCTGAGCCCGTTGGTGGGCCAGCAGCCGGGCCTGCAGCACGCGCATCGCGGCGGCACGGTTCTGGATCTGGGACTTCTCGTTCTGACAGGAGACGACGATGCCGGTGGGCAGGTGGGTGATCCGGACCGCCGAGTCCGTGGTGTTGACGGACTGGCCGCCGGGGCCCGAGGAGCGGAAGACGTCAACCCGGATCTCGTTCTCCGGGATCTCGATGTGGTCGGTCTGCTCCACCACGGGCAGCACCTCGACGCCGGCGAACGAGGTCTGGCGGCGGCCCTGGTTGTCGAAGGGGGAGATGCGCACCATGCGGTGGGTGCCCTGCTCGACGGAGAGCGTGCCGTAGGCGTAGGGGGCCTTGACGGTGAAGGTGGTCGACTTGATGCCGGCCTCCTCCGCGTAGGACGTGTCGAGCACCTCGGTCGGGTAGCCCCGGCGCTCGGCCCAGCGCAGGTACATCCGCTGCAGCTGCTCGGCGAAGTCGGCGGCGTCGACGCCACCGGCCTCGGCCCGGACACTGATCATGGCCTCACGCTGGTCGTACTCGCCGGAGAGCAGCGTGCGGACCTCGAGCTCGTCCACCGCCTTCTGGACGGAGGCCAGCTCGACCTCGGCCTCCCGGCGGGTGTCCGCGTCGGACTCGGCCTCGGCGAGCTCGAAGAGCACCTCGAGGTCGTCGATCCGACCGTGCAGCTCCTCGGTCTTGCGCACCTGGGCCTGGAGCAGCGAGAGCTTGCTGGTGACCTGCTGGGCGTGCTCCGGGTCGTCCCACAGGGTGGGGGCGGCCGCCTGCTCCTCCAGCGAGGCGACCTCGGCCCGCAGGCTGTCGAGGTCGAGGACTGCCTCGATCGACTCCATGGTGGAGGCGAGAGACTTCAGAGCTTCGGATACGTCGACAACTGCCACACAACCAGCGTAACCGCTGCCGACCCCCGGGACGGGGCGGCCTTGACCGCGAGAGCACGGGGCCCGGGTGGGGCGGCCCGCGGCGGAGGGCCGCGCCGGGCGGCGCGCGCTCCCGGGCGGGCCG
>NZ_SMKI01000336.1 GCF_004348415.1 Streptomyces hainanensis | reverse complement strand
GGCGGCGGTAGCGGGTGCCGGGGCGGCCGGCGAGGGTGATGTCGCCGACGGCGGCGAAGCCGTTGCGTGCCAGCACCGTCGCCGAGCCGATGTTGTCGCGGGTGGTGACGGCGATCAGCTCGGTCAGGCCGTAGGCGGCGGCCGCCAGACGGCAGGCCTCGGCGACGGCGGCCGTCGCCACGCCACGGCCGGTCGCGGACTCGCCGATCCGGTAGCCGAGTTCGGCGGCGCCGGCCTCGACGTCCACCAGGTTGATCCGGCCGATCAGCTCGCCCGCCGCGTCCAGGACGACGTGGAAGTGGCAGGCACCGGTCTCCTGTTCGGCCAGCAGTGCCTGGTGACGGGCGGCGAAGTCGGCGAAGTACGCGTCGCCGCGGTCCGGGATCGAGCGGGCGAAGAAGGCGCGGTTCGCCCGCTCGAACGCCAGCAGCGCGGGGGCGTGGTCAGCGCGCAGCCGCTCGACTCTGTTCATGCTCGGCAGCGTAGGCGAGCGCCTTGTCGAAGAACGAACGAGTATCGGCGGCCAGGGCCTCGGGGACCTCCATCGCCGGGAAGTGGCCCTGCCCCGGGTTGGAGTCCGGCCAGTGGATGACGTGGTTCGTCCGCTCGGCCAGCCGGCGGATTCCGGGCGGGCCCGCGTAGACGCCGGAGGGGACGGCCTTCTGGCCGCCGGGCCAGCCGAAGCCGGTGGTCTCGTACATCGGCCAGGACGAGGTGCCCGAGGTGCCGGTCAGCCAGTAGACCGTCGCGTTGGTGAGGAAGACGTCCCGCGAGGTCTGCACGTTGAACTGGTGGAACTTCTCGGCGAGCCAGGCCAGTTGGCCGATCGGCGAGTCGTCCCAGCCGTAGCAGAACGTCTGCGGCGCGGCGCGCAGCAGCGCGTGGTGGTCGACACCGCCGGTGGACCACGTCTTCATCAGCTCGTAGCCGGCCAGCTCGTCCGGGGTCATCTCCGGCACGTCGGCCTCGGTGGGGAAGCCGAGGCCGCCGTCGATGTACACGCCGACGACATGCTCCGGGTCCGCGACGGCCACCTCGGGCGCGATGTAGGCGCCCAGGTCACCGCCGTGCGTGCCGTACCGCCGGTAGCCGAGGCGGCGCATCAGCTCGGCCCAGATCCGGGCCACTCGGGCCACGCTCCAGCCGGTGGTGGACGGCGGGGCGGAGAAGCCGAAGCCGGGCACGGACGGGGCGACGACATGGAAGCCCTGGGCGGTCAGCGGCTCGACGAAGTCGAGGAACTCCACGACGGAGTTGGGCCAGCCGTGGGTGAGGATCAGCGGCAGCGCGTCCGGCACCGGGGAGCGGACGTGCAGGAAGTGGATGTCGAGCCCGTCGATCTCCGTCGTGAACTGCGGGAACGCGTTGAGCCTGGCCTCCCAGGCCCGCCAGTCGTAGTCGGTGGCCCAGTGGTCGGCCAGCTCGCGGAGGTGCGCGACCGGAACGCCCCGGCTCCAGCCCTCGCCCGGCAGCTGGCGCGGCCAGCGGGCGCGGGCGAGGCGGTCGCGGAGGTCGTCCAGCTCGGCCTGGGGGATGTCGATGCGGAAGGGGAGGATCTCGTCGCTCATGACAGGCACGTTAGGAGGGATACAGGACCGTTTCGGTCCTCGTTCACACGGCATGCTGAGGACATGAGGCTGGGGACATGAGGCTGACGACATGAGCGAGAACCAGGCGGGACGGCTGCTGCGGCTGCTCTCCCTGCTCCAGACGCCGCGCGAGTGGCCGGGCGGCGAGTTGGCCGAGCGGCTCGGGGTGACGCGGCGGACCGTGCGGCGGGACGTCGAACGGTTGCGCGACCTCGGCTATCCGGTGCGGGCGACGCGGGGTGTGGTCGGCGGTTACCGGCTGGCGGCCGGCAGCGCGATGCCGCCGCTGCTGCTGGACGACGAGGAGGCGGTGGCGATCGCGGTCGGGCTGCGGACGGCGGCCGACGCGGCGGTGGCCGGGATCGAGGAGTCCTCGCTGCGGGCGTTGGCCAAGCTGGAGCAGGTGCTGCCGGCCCGGCTGCGACGCCGGGTCGCGGCGCTCGGCCTCGCCACGGTGCCGCTGTGGCCCGGGGGCGGGGACGGCGCCGTGGATCCGGAGGCGCTGGCCGTGTTGGCCGGCGCGGCGGCCGGGCGGGAGCGGCTGCGGTTCGGGTACCGGGCGGCGGACGGGCGGGAGAGCCGCCGTCTGGTGGAGCCGTACCGGCTGGTGGCGGCCTGGCGGCGCTGGTATCTGCTGGCGTTCGACGTGGAACGGGACGACTGGCGGGTGTTCCGCGTCGACCGGATCGCCGCCCCCGCGCCGACCGGCGTCCGGGTCGCGCCCCGCGAACCGCCGGACGGCGACGCGGCGGCCTTCGTGACCCGCCGACTGGCCTCGCTGCGGCCCCGGTTCGAGGTGGAGGCGACGCTGCGCCTGCCGGCCGCCGAGGCGGCACGGCGGCTGGGCGCCGGCCTGCCCGAGCCGCGGCCGATCGACGCCGAGAGCTGCGAGTTGCGGGGCGAGGTCGACGAGTCGGTGGAGTGGCTGGCGGCCCGACTGGTCACGCTGGGCTGCGAGTTCACGGTGCGGCGGCCGCCGGAGCTGGTCGACCAGCTCCGGGGCGTCGGCGAGCGGGCGCTGCGGGCGACGAGGGGAAGCGGTGGCTAGGGCCTGCCCGGGCGACCGGACCTAGCCGGCGTCGCGCGCGGTGCCGACCAGGCCGGACTCGTAGGCGAGGATGACCGCCTGGGCCCGGTCCCGCAGGTTCATCTTGGCGAAGACGCGGTTGATGTGGGTCTTGACCGTGTGGTCGCTCACCAGCAGCGCCGCCGCGATCTCCGCGTTGGACAGGCCCCGCGCGATCAGCGTCAGCACCTCGGTCTCCCGCGCGGTCAGTCCGGGTAGCGGGCGGGCGGGCCCGCGCGCCACGGTGAGGCGCGGGCGGCGCCGGGGCACGAACCGTTCGATCAGCCGCCGCGTCACGCCGGGCGCCAGCAGGGCCTCGCCGCGCGCCACCACCCGGACGGCGTGAAGCAGTTCGGCGAAGGTGGCGTCCTTCAGCAGGAACCCGCTGGCGCCCGCCTCCAGGGAGGCGAAGACGTACTTGTCGAGGCCGAACGTGGTGAGCATCAGCACCCGGGTCCGGCACCCCGGCTCCGCGAGGATCCCGCGCACCGCCGCGATGCCGTCCATCCTGGGCATCCTGATGTCCAACAGCGCCACGTCCGGGCGCTGCTCGCGGGCGATCTCCAGTGCCTCGACGCCGTCCGCGGCCTCGCCGACGACCTCCATGTCGTCCTGGGTGCGCAGCAGGCCCACGAACCCGGCGCGCACCACGACCTGGTCGTCCGCGACCAGCACGCGAATCGTCACGCCGACGCCTCCCCGGCGGTCCGCGAGGTCAGCACGGCGCTGACGAAGAACCCGCCGTCCGGGCCGGGGCCCGCGTAGAAGTCGCCGCCGAGCAGCGCCACGCGCTCGCGCATGCCGATCACCCCGTGCCCGCCGTGCGACTCGTCCTCGGCCACCGCGGGGCCGGGGCCGTCGTCGAGGACCTGGACGGCGAGGCCGTCCGCCCGGTACCTGATCGAGACCCTGGCGTGCGACTCGGGGGCGTGCCGACGCGCGTTGGTCAGCGACTCCTGGACGATGCGGTAGGCCGCCAGCTCCACCGAGGACGGCAGCCGCCGGCGGGTCCCGTCCACCAGCAACTCGGCGCTGCCGCCCGCCTGTCGGTGGTCGTTCAGCAGGTCGCCGAGCCGGTCGAGCGTCGGTTGCGGCACCGGAACCGCCTCCCCGGAGGCGGCGTCGGCCCGGTCGGAGCGCAACACGCCGAGCAGCTGCCGCAGTTCGTTCAGCGTCTCGCGGGAGGAGTGGGCGATCTGCTGGAAGCCCTCCCTGGCCTCGGACGACAGGTCGGGCGTGGTGTAGGTGGCGCTCTCCGCCCGCACCGCGATCAGGGACACCGAGTGCGAGACGATGTCGTGCAACTCCCGGGCGATCGCCTCCCGTTCCTCCTCGGCCGCCACGCGCCGCCGCTCGTCGCGCCGCCGCCGCCACCGCAGGTCGACCCGGCCGCGCTCGGCCTCGCCCGCGACGATCGCACAGAGGACTCCGACGGCGATCGGCAGCGACGGGAGGAACTGCGTGCCGAGCGGGGTGCCGAACTCGTACGGCCCCCACTCGTGCAGCGGGACCTGCGCCCAGTTGACCAGCAGCGCCGCCGCCGAGCCGCCGAGCAGCAGCACGAGGGGATGGTGCACGCGGTGCCGGGCGAGCGTGTAGCAGCCGAGCAGGACGCCGACGGCCAGCGGCGGCACCGCGTAGGGGAAGGCCAGGAAGACGGCGAGGCCGGCCAGCACGGCGAGATGCCCGGCGAGGGCGGGGCGTTGACGCCGCCAGCGCAGCGGCAGCGGGGCCAGCACGCTGAACAGCACGGCCAGCGGTGAGGGTTCGGCCGGCACCAGCACCACCAGCCATACCGGCCCCCAGGCCAGCAGCGTCGTGCTCTGCGCCGGGAAACCGGGCGACCGGGACCAGCGCAGCAGCCACCCCCACGCCTCGGCCGCGACACGACTCAGCCGGAAGGACAGGTGTTCTCGCTCAGCCCGCGACGGGACCGCGTTCAACTGGCTCATGCCGGCCATTCTGTGGGCGGCGCCGGGCCCTGACGTCACCGCACGGGTTGAGTTCGCCGGCCGCCGTCCCGCGCGGTCAGTCGGCGGGGGTGACGCCGGCGCGGCGGGCGAGGGCGACGGCGGCGAGGGTGGAGTGGACGCCGAGCTTGCCGAGGACGTTCTGCATGTGGGTACGGACCGTGTGCGGGGAGAGGTAGAGCCGCTCGGCGACGGCCTTGCGGCCAAGGCCGGCCAACATGCAGCGGAGGACTTCGAGTTCGCGAGGCGTCAGGGACTCCACGAGCCGCTGGTGCTCGGTGCGGTGCCGGCGGTCCCGGCTCAACTCGCGCAGCACGCCGGTCAGCAGGGCCGCCGGGACGTGGGTCTCGTCGCGCAGCACGCCGCGCACCACCTGGAGCAGCCGGGCCAGCGAACTGTCCTTGGCCACCCAGCCGCTGGCGCCGGCCGAGAGGGCCTGGGCGGCCACCTTCGGATCGTCGTATGCCGCGAGCATGACAGCGCGAAGGGCCGGTAGACGCTCCTGCGCCGACGCGAGCAGCGATCCTTCGCCCTCCACGCCGTCCGCCATACCGGCGTCGAGGAGCAGCACGTCGAAGGGGGCACGCTCGAGCAACTGGTGGGCGGCGGGCAGCGAACCCACGGCCGCCGCTTCGACGTCCTGCTCGGCGGTGAGCGCCGTGGCCAACGACTCGGCGAAGATCCGGTGCTCGTCCACCACCAGCACCCGAATGCGATCCACAACCACCCCTCGCGTAAGCCCCTCGGCTTCGGGCGGGCGCGACGCCGGCACCCGGCCCCGGGGAGAACCGTGCGGCCGCCGCCGCACGGCACCGGTGCCGGGCCGTGGGCGTCGCACCCACCTGTCTCGCCCCCTGATACGAGCACCGGCCCCCACCGGTGCGTCTCTCTCAGGGTACGGGCGGGGCCGGGTGGCGGAAGTGGTTTGGCGGAAGTCGCGATATCAAAGCGATCACGGCCTGCCGGAACGGCCTGCCGGCCTACCGGTGACCGCGGACCTCGGGGGCTGGTTCCCCCGGGGGCTCCGCCCCCCGGGCCCCGGGCTCGCCGGGGAGGGACTTACGGCGTCGCGACGCGGCGGGCGCCTTCCGAAGGGGTGGCTTCGAAGGTGCGGGGCGCCCGGTAACCGGACGTGGCGAAGGCGTCCTTGACCGCCTTCGCCACCGCGTCGACCGCCTCCTCCTCGACCAGGACGATGGCGGAGCCGCCGAAGCCGCCGCCCGTCATGCGGGCGCCGAGGGCGCCCTCGGCGACGGCGGTGGAGACGACCAGGTCGAGTTCGGGGCAGGAGACCTCGAAGTCGTCGCGGAGCGAGGCGTGGCCCTCGGTGAGGAGCGGGCCTATCTCGCGGGCGCGGCCGGCGTCGAGGAGGTCGATGACGCGCTCGACCCGGCGGTTCTCCGTCACGATGTGCTTCACCCGGCGCCTGATGGCCGGGTCGGGGAGCCGGGAGAGCGCCGCGTCGAGGTCGTCGTACGCGACGTCCCGCAGGAACGGGACGCCGAGCGTCGCGGCGCCGGTCTCGCACTCGGCGCGGCGGGTGGCGTAGGCGCCGTCCGCGTGGCTGTGCTTGACCTGGGTGTCGACCACCAGCAGCCGCAGCCCCTCGCTCGCCATGTCGAACGGCACCTGGCGGCGGGAGAGGTCGCGGGTGTCGAGGAACAGGACGTGCCCCGCGGCGCAGCTGGCCGAGGCCATCTGGTCCAGGATTCCGCACGGCATGCCGACGAAGTCGTTCTCCGCCCGCTGCGAGAGGCGGGCCAGCGCCTCGGGCGTGAGGCCGAGGTCGTTGAGGTCGTTCAGCGCGAGGGCCGTGACGACCTCGAGCGCGGCCGACGAGGAGAGCCCGGCGCCGGTCGGCACGTTGGAGTCGAAGGACAGTTCGGCGCCCGCCAGCCGGTGGCCGGCCCGCTCCAACTCCCAGGCGACGCCAGCCGGGTAGGCGGCCCAGCCGGGCACCGAGCCCGGTGCCAGCCCGTCGAGGGAGACCTCGATCGGCGCCCCGTCGATCTGGGCGGACGACAGCCGCAGCACCCGGTCGGCGCGCCTGGCGGCCGTCGCCCCGGTGGTGTGCGGGAGGGCGAACGGCATCACGAAGCCCTCGTTGTAGTCCGTGTGTTCGCCGATCAGGTTGACCCGTCCTGGGGCGGCCCAGCGCCCGCTTTCGACGCCCGTCATCGGACCGGCTCCTCGTCGCGGGTGGCGAACGCCCAGGCGTCCGCGATGATGTCGGACAGCTCCGCGCGGCTCGGCCGCCAGCCGAGGCGCTCGCGGGCGCGCTCGGCGGAGGCGACCAGCACGGCCGGGTCGCCGGCGCGGCGGCCGGCCTCGGTCTCCGGGATGGGGTGGCCGGTGACGCGGCGCGCGGTCTCGACGACCTCGCGGACCGAGAAGCCGTTGCCGTTGCCGAGGTTGCAGATCAGGTGCTCGCCCGCGGTGGCGGCGGTCAGCGCGAGCAGGTGGGCCTCGGCGAGGTCGTCGACGTGGATGTAGTCGCGGACGCAGGTGCCGTCGGGCGTCGGGTAGTCGGTGCCGTAGACACTGATCGTCTCGCGGCGGCCGAGGGCGACCTGGAGCACGACGGGGATCAGGTGGCTCTCCGGGTCGTGCCGCTCGCCGATGGCGGGGTCGGCGCGGTGCGCGCCGGCCACGTTGAAGTAGCGCAACGAGACGGCGGCCAGGCCGTACGCGGCGGCCTCGCCGGTGATCATGTGGTCGACGGCGAGCTTGCTGGCGCCGTACGGGTTGGTGGGGGCGGTGGCCGCGTCCTCGGTGATCGGGGTGGCGGTCGGCTCGCCGTAGACCGCGGCCGTCGAGGAGAAGACGAGGGTCCGCACGTCCGCCTCGCGCATCGCGGTCAGCAGGTCGAGGGTGCCGGCGACGTTGTTGCGCCAGTACTTCTCGGGGACGACGACGGACTCGCCGACCTGCGAACAGGCGGCGAAGTGCAGCACGGCGTCGTAGCTGCCGTCGAGCCACTTGCCGGCGTCCTGGATCCGGCCCTCGACGAACTCGGCGCCGGCCGGCACGCCCGCGCGGAAGCCGGTGGAGAGGTCGTCGAGCACGGTCACCCGGTGCCCGGCGGCGAGCAGGTGCGCGGCGACCGTGCCGCCGACGTAGCCCGCGCCGCCCGTTACGAAGTACCTCATGCCTCTGTCGCCACCTCTCGGAGCCGGTCGGCCGCGGCCTCCGGCAGTACGTCACTCACGAAGGCGCCCATGCCCGACTCGGAGCCGGCCAGGAACTTGAGCTTCCCGGGGCTGCGCCGGATGGTGAACAGCTCCAGGTGCAGCGCGAAGTCCTCGCGGTCCGGCATCGCGAAGGGCGCTTGGTGCCAGCCGGAAATATACGGGGTCGGCCCCGCGCCCTCGCCGAAGATCCGGTCGAAGCGGCGCAGCAGCTCCAGGTAGACGGCGGGAAAGCCGGCGCGCTCGTCATCGTCCAGGGCCGGCAGGTCGGGGACGCGGCGGCGACGCGGGTAGAGGTGCACCTCGTAGGGCCAGCGGGCGGCGCGCGGCACGAACGCGGTCCAGGTGTCGGTCTCCAGCACGACGCGGCGCCCGTCGGCCCGCTCGGCGGCGAGCAGTTCGTCGTAGAGGTTGCCGCCGGTGCGGGCCTTGTGGGCGGCGACGGAGCGCAGGGCGCGCGCGGTGTGCGGGGTGACGAAGGGGTAGCCGTAGATCTGGCCGTGCGGGTGGCCGAGGGTGACGCCGATCTCGGCGCCGCGGTTCTCGAAGCAGTAGACCTGCCGGACGCCCGGGTGCTCGGCGAGCTCGGCGGTGCGGTCGGTCCAGGCGTGCAGGACGAGCGCGGCCTGCTCGGGGGTGAGCGAGGCGAAGGAGGCGTCGTGGTCGGGGGTGAAGCAGACGACCTCGCAGCGGCCGACGTCGCCGCCGAAGGACGGGAAGCGGTTCTCGAAGACCGCGACCTCGTAGGAGTCGGCGGGTATCTCGCTGAGCCGGTCGCCCCTGGTCGGACAGAGCGGGCACTGGTCGGCCGGCGGGTGGTAGGTGCGGGACTGGCGGTGGGCCGCGTAGCCGACGTGCTCGTCGAGGAGGGGGTCGTGCCGGATCTCGGAGGCCGAGACGGCGGGCTGGAGGGGGC
>NZ_SMKI01000335.1 GCF_004348415.1 Streptomyces hainanensis | reverse complement strand
CAGGTCGACCAGGCCGATACCGCGCTCCGGGTCGGCGTCACGCAGGAAGCCGGCGACGGCGCCGGAAGTGTCGGTGACGACCAGGTCGCGGAGGGCGGCCCGCCAGGCGGCGTCGGGCCAGACCCGGTACCGAGGGAGGGCACCCATGACGATCGATCGGACCGGACTCGCGGAGTTCCTCCGGCGCCGCCGCGGGTCACTGCGACCCGAGGACGTCGGCCTCCCGCGCGGGCGACGCCGCAGGACCGAGGGGCTGCGGCGCGAGGAGGCGGCGGCGCTCTGCCACATGTCCACCGACTACTACGCGCGCCTCGAACGGGAACGCGGCCCCCGCCCGTCGGAGCAGATGATCGCCTCCATCGCGCAGGGCCTGCACCTCTCGCTCGACGAGCGCGACCACCTGTTCCGGCTGGCCGGGCACAACCCGCCCACCCGGGGCGCCGTCAGCGACCACATCAGCCCCGGGCTGCTGCGGGTGCTCGACCGGCTCGACGACACGGCCGCCGAGATCGTCACCGAACTCGGCGAGACGCTGCGGCAGACCGCGCTCGGCGTCGCGCTCACCGGCGACACCACCCGGTACACCGGCCCGGCCCGCAGCATCGGCTACCGCTGGTTCACCGACCCCGCCACCCGCCAGCTCTACGCCCCCGAGGACCATCCGTTCCTCGCCCGGATGTTCACCTCGATGCTGCGCGAGGCGGCCACCCTGCGTGGTCCGGGTTCCCGCGCGGCCCACCTCGTCGACCTGCTCCTCGCACGAAGCGAGGAGTTCCGGGCCGTGTGGGACGAACACGAGGTCGGCGTCCGACCCGACGAGGTGAAGCACTTCGTCCACCCCGAGCTCGGCCCGCTGGAGCTGAACTGCCAGGGGCTGGTGGACCCCGGCCAGGGGCACGCGCTGCTCGTCTACACCGCGGTCCCCGGCAGCGAGAGCCACGAGAAACTCCGACTGCTGTCCGTCATCGGGCCCACGCTCCTCTAGGTCCTGTCGGGGTGCGAGGGGTCGTGCGTTCTGCACGGCCCATTCGTGACAGCCGCCACTGTCGGCCCTCCTCCGCTCCTGGAAACCTCTTGTCCCGTGCCGAAGGAGGGCGATGGACAAGCGGTACGAGGTGTTCTGCCTCATCGACAGGTGTTTCTACGACACTCCCGAACGTCTGGCCATGCACTCCGACGGCCGGGTGCGGACCGAGGAGTCGTACGAGACGGCGCTGCGCCGGGTGCCGGACGGCTGGCGCGGCGCACGCAACGGTGACTGGCTGCATCTCCAGCCGGTGGCCGCCGAACTGCCCCTCCAGGGCTGGAAGATCCATGTCTCCGCCACCCTGGACGGCGCGGACGGGACGGCCGCCAGGATCTGGGAGTACTGCGTCCCCCGGGGGATCCCCTTCAAGTTCGTGCCGGCCCGCCACCTGCTGTTCCTCCGCAACTCCAAGTACGCGGGACGCGACAACAGCGGGAAGTTCGCCACCCTCTACCCGGCGGACGAGCGCCAGTTGCACACGGTGCTCACGGAACTCGGCGAACTGCTGGCGGGCGAGCCGGGACCCTATGTCCTGACCGACCTGCGCTGGCGGGAGGGCCCGCTCTACGTCCGGTACGGCGCGTTCGCCCCACGCCACTGCGACGACGGCTCGGGCAACCTGGTGACGGCGATCGAGGACGGCGCCGGCCGTCTGGTGCCGGACCGCAGGACCCCGACCTTCAGCGTCCCGGACTGGGTGACGCTCCCCGACTTCCTCGCCCCGCAGTTGGCCGCCCGCAACCAGGTCACCGTGGCCGACCTGCCCTACCGCGTCGACCGCGCGCTGCACTTCTCCAACGGCGGCGGCGTCTACCGCGGCACCGACCTGCGCACCGGCGAGGCGGTGGTGCTCAAGGAGGCCCGCCCGCACGCGGGGCTCGCCGCCGACACGGCCGACGCGGTGACCCGGCTGGAGCGGGAGAAGGCCGCGCTGGAACGCGTCTCGGGCCTGGGGATCGCGCCCGAGGTGCGCGACTGGTTCACGCTGGGCGAGCACCGCTTCCTGGTGATGGACGAGTTGCCGGGCCGCACCCTCAACTCCTTCTTCGCGGAACGCCATCCGCTGCTGGCGGTCACACCGGACCGCGTCGAGGTGGCCGGGTACACCCGGTGGGCGCGCACCGTGCTGGCCGGCACCGAGCGGGCCGTGGCGGCCCTGCACGGACGCGGGCTGGTCTTCAACGACCTGCACATGTTCAACATCATGGTGGCCCCGGACGGCGAGTCGGTCAGCCTGCTGGACTTCGAGGCCGCCGCCCCCGAGTCAGCGGCGGCCCGGCAGACGGTCGCCCACCCCGGGTTCCTGGCGCCGGCCGACCGCACCGGCTTCGCCGTCGACCGCTACGCCCTGGCCTGCCTGCGGCTCGCCCTGTTCATCCCGCTGACCTCGCTGCTGGCGATCGACCCGGGCAAGGCCGCGCACCTCGCCGAGGTGGCGGGGCGCGAGTTCCCCGATCTGCCGGCCGGCTACCTCGCCGAGGCGGTGACCGAGATCCTGGGCGGCGACGCGCCGACCCCCCGGCCGGCGTCGGCGAAGCCGGCGGCCCCGGCCACCCGCCCCGACCCGGCGGCGCCGGTGGACGGGCCGGCCGCCCGGGAGTCGATGGTCCGCGCCCTCCTGTCCTCCGCCACCCCCGACCGCGAGGACCGGCTGTTCCCCGGCGACATCGCCCAGTTCTCGCCGGGCGGCGGCCTCGGCCTCGCGCACGGCGCGGCCGGCGTCCTCCACGCGCTGGCCGAGTGCGGCGCCGAGCGCTACGAGGAGGGCGAGAAGTGGCTGCTGCGGCAGGCCGCCCAACCGCCCCAGGGCACCCCGCTCGGCCTGTACGACGGGCTGCTCGGCGTCGCGCACGTCCTGCACCGGCTGGGCCACACCGAGGCCGCGCACGAACTGGCGAGCCGGGCCCTCGGCGAGCGGTGGGAACGACTGCCCGCCCCGCTCTTCGGCGGCCTGGCCGGCATCGGTCTGGTCCTCGACGAGCTGGCCGCGGCCACCGGCGACGACACCCTGGCCGCCGGGGCCCGGCGGGCCACCGAGCTGGCCGCCGCCCGCCTGTCGGAGCCGCCGGAACCGCGCGGCCGCCGGCGCGCCGGGCTGCTGCACGGCGCCACCGGCACCGCCCTGCTGTTGCTGCGCCGCCACGAGCGCACCGGCGAAGGGGCGTTGCTCGACCTGGCCGCCACCGCGCTGCGCCGGGACCTGGCGCACTGCGCGGTGGACCGCCGCGGCATGCTCAACGTCGACGAGGGCGACCGGGTCCTGCCGTACCTGGGCGAGGGCAGCGTCGGCATCGCGGCGGTGCTCGACGACTACCTGGCGCACGTGGCGGACCCGGAGTTCGAGCGGGCCAGGGCCACGATCCTGCCCGGCGCCGCGCTGCGCTACTACGCGCAGCCCGGGCTCTTCCGCGGCCGGGCCGGCATGGTCTGGCACCTGGCCAGGACCACCACGCCCGGCGCCACGCCCGCCGCGCTGGCCGCGCAGGCGGCGGCGATGGACTGGTACGGCATGTCGTACCAGGGCGAACTGGCCTTCCCCGGCGACCAGATGATGCGGCTCTCGATGGATCTGGCCACCGGCACCGCGGGCTGCCTGCTGGCGCTCGGCGCCGCCGAGGCCCGGGCCGCGTCGCCCACGGGCGGCCCCGGGCACGGCCCGAGGCTGCCCTTCCTGCCGCCCCCCGGGCGGCCCTGAGACCGGCCCCGCCTCGGCGGGGCCGTAGCGAGACCCGCCCCGCGCCCGCGGTGGCGGCCCGACTGGTGACCACGTCACCGACGAAAGGGAGAAGCCCATGTCCCTGCTCGACCTGCAGTCCATGGAGCCCGAGACGGCCGCCACCGGCGGTGGCGGCGGTGGCGGCGGTGGCGACACCAGCAGCCTGAGCCTTCTCATCTGCGACACCCACAGCTCCAACAGTTTCCTGCTCTGTCTGTGAGCCGTCCGCACGGACGTCGGCGGCCCCGCGCGAGCTTCGCGCGGGGCCGCCCCCCTTACCCGGCCCGGCCGTCCGCCAGGAGGACCACACCGTGGCACGCTCCCGCCCGCTCGACCCCCTCGGCACGGCCGGGCACGGCGCGGCCCGCGTCGCCGTGCTGCTCCCGCTGACCCTGGCCGGCTCGGCCGTCGCGCTGGCGCTGCCCGCGGCCCTGGGGCACACGCTCGACCTGCTCCTCGCCGACGCGCCGCCGGCCGGCCGCTGGAGCGCGCTGTGCGCGCTGCTGCTGGTCGCCCAGGCCGCCTCGAACGCCGTAGGCACCGTGCTCACCGCCACCACCGACGCCCGCGCCGCGGCGTGGCTGCGCGGCCGGCTGGTGCGCCGGGTGCTCGACCTGGGGCCGGGGGCCGCGGCCCGCTTCCCGGCCGGCGACCTGGTGGCCAGGGCCACCGTCAACGCCTCGCACGCGGGCGCCACCCCGGCCGCGCTGGCCGCCGCCGGCGCCGCGCTGGCCACGCCGGTGGGCGGCGTGGTGGCGCTGTCCCTGCTCGACTGGCGGCTCGCCGTGGCCTTCACGGCCGGCGCGCCGCTCCTGGTGCTGCTGCTGCGGGTGTTCGCCCGCTCGTCCGCCGACTCGGTCGCCCGCTACCAGCGGACCCAGGGGGAGTTGGCCGGCCGGCTGCTGGAAACGCTCGGCGGCGCCCGGACCATCGCCGCCGCCGGCACCGAACGGCGGGAGCGCGAAAGGGTGTTGGCCCCGCTGCCGGAGCTGGGCGCCGAGGGCCGCCGGATGTGGCGGATCAACGCCAGGGCGGGCGCCCGCGCGGCGGCGCTGGTCCCGCTGCTCCAGCTGACGGTCGTCGCCGTCGCCGGACTGCTGCTCGCGGCGGGCGCGTTGTCCGTCGGCGGGCTGCTCGCGGCCACCCGCTACGTGGTGCTCGCCACCGGGATCGGTGGCTTCGTCGCCCATGTGCACCGGCTGGTGCGGGCCAGGGGGGCGGCCGAGCGTCTCGCGGAGGTGTTCGCCGAACCACCGCCGCGTTACGGGGCACGGCTGCTGCCGGCGGGCGGCCCCGGGGAGCTGGCGTTCCACGGGGTGACCGCGCGGCGCGGCGGCCGGGCGGTCCTGCGCGATCTGGACCTGGTGGTGCCCGGGGGCAGCACGGTCGCGGTGGTGGGCCGCTCGGGCTCGGGCAAGTCGCTGCTCGCCGCGCTCGCCGGCCGGCTGGCCGAGCCGGACGCGGGACGGGTGCTGCTCGACGGGGTGCCCGTCGACGAACTGCCCCGCCGTGCGCTGCGCGACGCGGTGGGGTACGCCTTCGAGCGGCCCGCGCCGCTGGGCGGCTCCATCGCCGACACCATCGGGCTCGGCCCGGTGCCCGCCGAGCGGGAGCGGGTCGTCGCCGCGGCGAGGGCGGCGGACGCCGACGGCTTCGTCAGACGGCTGCCGGACGGCTACGACACCCGGTGCGCGACCGCCCCGCTCTCCGGCGGGGAACGGCAACGCCTCGGGCTGGCACGGGCGTTCACCCACCGCGGGCGGCTGCTGGTGCTGGACGACGCCACCTCGGGCCTGGACACCGTCACCGAACGGCGGGTCTCGGCCGCGCTGCACCGGGCGGCGAGCGCCCGCACCCGGCTGGTGATCGCGCACCGCCCCGCGTCCGCCGCCAGGGCCGACCTGGTGGCCTGGCTGGACGACGGCCGGATCAGGGCGCTCGGCACCCATCGCGAGCTGTGCGCGCGGGCCGACTACCGGGCGCTGTGGAGGGAGTCCGATGGCCGATGAGGTGACGACCCGGCGGCAGGTGGCCGCCGGGCTGCGCGCGCTGCGCCGGCGGCCCCGGGTGGTGGCCCGGCTGGCGGGCTGGTCGGCCGTGCAGGCGGGGCAGTCGTTCCTGCTCGGCTACGGCGTGGCCAGGGCCCTGGACGGCGGCTTCCTGGCCGGCCGCCCCGGCGCCGGCCTCGGCTGGCTGGCCCTGGCCGGAGTCGGGGTGCTGGCCGGCGCGTTGAGCACCGGCCGGGTGTACCGGGCGGTCGCCGAGCTGGTGGAGCCGCTGCGCGACACGCTGGTGCGCGCGGTGGTGGACCGCGCCCTCGACCGGGCCGTGCGCGGCGCGGAGCGGGACGGCGCGGCGGCGGTGTCGCGGCTGACGACGCAGACGGAGATCGCCAGGGACAGCCTGGCCGGACTCGTGCTGGTGGCGCAGACGTTCCTGTTCACCACGGCGGGCGCGCTGTTCGGCCTGCTGCTGCTGGCGCCGGTGCTGCTGCTCGTGGTGCTGCCGCCGCTGCTGCTCGCGCTCGGCGTCTTCGCCGCCAGCCTGCGGCCGCTGGCCGGGCGGCAGCGTGCGGTGCTGGCGGCCGACGAGGCGCTGGCCGGCGAACTCGGCGAGGTCTGCGAGGGGTTGCGGGACATCACCGCCTGCGGCGCCGAGGACGGGGTGGCGGCCGGCGCGAAGGACAGGGTCGAGGGCGAGCTGCGCGCCGCGCTGTCGCTGGCCCGCTGGGGGTCCGCGCGGGTGGTGGCGCTCGCGCTCGGCGGGCAGGTGCCGCTGGTGCTGCTGGTGTGCCTGGCGCCCTGGCTGCTCGACCGCGGGGTGACGGCGGGTGAGCTGGTGGGGGCGGTGACCTTCGTGCTCCAGGGGCTGCTGCCCGCCCTGACCAGCCTGGTGCAGGGCGTCGGCGGCGCCGGCGCCCGGCTGGCCGTGGTCACCGGGCGGCTGCTCGCCGAACCGCCGCCCGAACCGCTTGCCGAACCACGGGCCGAACCACGGGCCGAACCGCCGGGCCGCGCGCCGGGGGCGGTCGGCGGGCCCGCACTCGTGCTGCGCGGCGTCTCCTTCGCCTACGGCGGGCGGGCCGACCCGGTACTCGACGGGCTCGATCTGACGCTCCCGGCCGGCGGACACCTGGCCGTGGTGGGACCGAGCGGCACCGGCAAGTCGACGCTGGCGCTGCTGCTCTCCGGGCTGCTGCGGCCCGGCGCCGGCGAGATCGTCCTGTGCGGCGAGCCGCTGGCCGGCCGCGGCACGGCGGAGCTGGCCGGGCTGCGGGTGCTGATCCCGCAGGAGGCGTACGTGTTCTCCGGCACCGTCGCCGAGAACCTGGGATACCTGCGCCCCGCGCCACCGGGCGACGACGAGGTGCTCGCCGCCGCCGCGGCGGTCGGCGCGGGCGGCCTGGTGGAGCGGCTCGGCGGCCCGGGCGGCCGGGTGACGCCCACGGCCCTGTCCGCGGGCGAGCGGCAGTCGCTCGCCCTGGCCCGGGCCTACCTGTCGCCGGCGCCGGTGACGGTGCTCGACGAGGCGACGTGCCACCTGGACCCGGCCGCCGAGGCGCGCGCCGAGCGGGCCTTCGCGGCCCGGCCCGGCTCCACCCTGGTCGTCGTCGCGCACCGGATCAGCTCCGCGCGCCGGGCGGATCGGGTGCTCCTGCTGGACGGCGGCCGGCACGCCCTCGGCTCGCACGAGGAACTGCTCCGACGCTCCGCCGGCTACCGCGAGCTGACGGCCGACTGGTCAGACCCAGCCGGCGCCACGGGATATCCGGATCGCGTCGACCCGGTTGCGGGCACCGGTCTTCCGAATGATCGCGGCCAGGTAATTGCGCACCGTTCCCTCGGCGAGCCACAGCCGTTCCGCGATCTCGGGTACCGGGGCGCCGTCGGCGGCGAGTGAGAGAACATTCAACTCCCGTGGTGTGAGCGGCATATGTGTCGCGCTGAAGAAATCGAAGGCAAGCGCGTCATCCACATATCGGCTTCCGCGCACGACACTTCTGATGGCGTCCAGAAGACGGGCCGGCCGGGCGTCCTTGCTGACGAATCCCAGCGCGCCGGCGGCGAACGCCCGGTGCAGCAGCCCCGGTCGCCCCGTCGGCGCGAGCACCACGAGGCCCGGCGCCGGGCCCTCGCCGTCCTCCCGAGGGGGCCGGGCGGCACCGCTCCACGCCGCGCCCCGGTGGCCGGCTCCCCCGCCGGCCACCACCGGGTCCCTCGCGGTCAGCGCGGCGAAACCGGCGCAGTCGGCGTCCACCAACCACGCGTCGGCGGAGTGCGCCGGGGTGCCCGGCCGCTCGACCTCCCGCCAGGACGACGCCGACACCTCGATGTCCCGTTCGGCGGCCAGCAGCGAAGCCAGCGCACACCGCAGAAGATTGGTGTCGTGCACGAGCTGTAATCGGATCACGCCCGGTCCCTCCCGGCAGTCGCTTCCCCATCTGTGTCGAGTGCCCTCAACCCACACATCCTCGCCCGACACCACCGCACTGCACACACGAATGCGCGCCCCGGGGAAGCACAAGGGCGCGCGAGGGGCGCGCGTTCTTATGAACGCGCCCCCCAGTTCGAACTCCTGGGAATGCCAGGTGACTTCGCGGCACGCGCCCGGCGTATTCGACAATGCGCCGGGCGCCTTTGATTCACCGGCCCCCTGGCGACGGACATGTCGACGCGAAGGGGCGCGCACCACCGTGGACGTGAGGGGTGGGCGCCGCACCGTCGCGCCACATCTCCCCGACCGGGGGTCAGGGCCTCCGGCCGTGGAAGGTGCGGCGCAGGTCGCTCACCCAGGCGTCGGGGTTCTCCCAGGGGATGAAGTGGCCGCCGTGGTCGTGGGCGTTGACGTTGACGTGGCGGAACCAGCCGGCCGCCGGGCCGTTGGTGAACGCCCGGACCCGGTCGGCGGCGGTGTGGACGCCGGGCGGGTTCTCGTAGGTGACGAGGGTGAGGCCGACCGGGGCCTCCACGACCGGGGTGCGGTCGTGGGC
>NZ_SMKI01000334.1 GCF_004348415.1 Streptomyces hainanensis | reverse complement strand
ACCCCAGGGGGCCCACCCCGACGGGCCCGCCGGCCACGGCGTCCCGGCAGGCGAGGCAGCCGGCGTCGGAGCACCGCGTGATGTCCCGCTCGTTCGCGATGGCGGCCACGGCGGCGTCGAGCACCGGACCGGCCGGGTAGGCGGCCCACCCGGAGACACCGACCGTGACGGTCCCGGCCAGCCCCCTCAGGTGTGGCTCGAACCGGGGGAACCCCTCCGAGCAGGAGCCGACCTCCACCGTGATCACCCGGCCGTCCGCCCCGAGGGCCCAGCGGACGAACAGCCGCCGCCCGGAGCGCTGTTCGGCCAGGTGGAGCAGCGTCATCCGGTTGAGCCCGACGCCCACCAGCAGCACCACGCCGTCGTGCTCGACCAGCTTCCGCAGCGGGGCGTAGACGTCGGTGGGGCTCTGTGTCGAGACGAGTTCGTCGGCCAACGCCCCGACCGCCGCGAAGGAGTTGAGCGGGTGCCGGCCGCGCCTGGCCTCCGCCCGCGCGATGAGGGCGGCCGGCAGCGCCCCCAACGTCGCGTTGATGAGACCGCAGTCGACCGTGTAGGGCGGGCCGCTCGCCGCGGGCTCGGCGGCCCAGGGCAGCCGCGAGTAGTCCACGCCGTTCCCGGCCGGGCGCGTCGGGAGCGGCGGATCCACCCGGAACTGCGGCTCGCTGAACGACGGGACGAGCACGGTGCAGCCACGGGACAGCAGCGCGTCCAGGAGACCGTCGGCACCCGACGCGACGGGCGCCCCGAACGACCGCAGCGAGACGTGCGCCAGCACCGGCCTCCCCGCGATCCCCAGCGCGTCGACGGCCGTCACGAGCTCGCTGGTGCTGACCGCCACGGTGAGTCCCCCTTCGGCATCCCGACGCCCCATCCTCCCGGCCGGTCCGTCGTCGGGCAACGGGCACGGACCGTCGTTTCGCCACGCATCACGCACCGAACGCCGACTACGTCGGCGCCGGGCCGGTCGGGGCCGGCCCGGCGTGGGAAACGACAAAGGCACCTACCAATATTGGTAGGTGCCTTTGATGTGGCGTCGGGGTGGCGGGATTTGAACCCACGACCTCTTCGTCCCGAACTACGGGCGAGGCGGTCGCTGAGGTCTGCTGGGCTGGCCGAACGGCCATCCGGGGGCGGTGACGGTTGCTGTCGGTCGGGGCGGTTGCTGTACTCCGCTGCTGTACACGCGAACTACTGCGGGGCTTGCTCCTTCGCGCGCGTTCTCGGTCTCCGGCGGGAAGAGGAGTGGCCTCCCTCGTCCTCTCGTTCGCTAGGGCCACCTTGTTCGAGGGCTTTGAGCAGGGAAGCGGGAGAAATCGCGGCGAATGGGAGTGCGTGTGTCAGGGCATGCGCCGAGTCATTCCGGTGAATGGAGGATACAAACTCCTCTAGTTTCGGGCGGATGTTGTCGACCCCCTCAACGTAAATTACCGACCTTCCAGACAACTCACGACGCACCGACCGCGCCTTTCTGCCGCCCTTCCTTGAGCGCTCAAAGTGCTCCTTGACATCACCTCCCACGTATTCAGAGGTGATGATCAACGCGTGCCTCGGCTCCACGATGCTCATCTTCGCACCGAAAGAGTAAGCCTCCCGGAGGCTGAATTCTTTGTCCTTGAGTTCGAATAGGCACAGCTCGCCATTCACGTTGGCTATGCAATCAAGCTCGTCGCCGCCAATAGTGCTCTCGATCAGAATTTCGTCATCGCGCACGCCGAGTCGTTGCAATTCGTTCATCACGACTAGGGACAGCCAGCGACTTTTGTCGAGAAGCGAGCGCCCCAGGTCTGTGATCGTGAGCGCTTCCTCTAGAGGTTCTTCGGCGATAGGCTTACCGCAAGCGCATTTGATCCCTGAAGCGCTCATCTGCTCAATCAGCTTGGCGGAGGGTGCTCGCGCAGTCTGGTGATTTTGCCGCCTGCAGGTCACCATGAATTCCGAGCTCACGATGCCCGCCTTTTCTAGCGCCTCGCGAGCTGACTCAACATCAATTTCGGTTGCTTGCTGGCTCTTTTTGTCGAGATCTCCGACCAGCATCCCGAAGGACTTCTTGATTCGAATGGCAAGCTCGCGGTTTTCCTTGGCCATCAATGCGTAAGATGAGGACGTCTCGATGTCGCTCGGAGGGGTGAGTGCCGCGCCAACTTCCTCACGCAGTCGCTTGAAGTCAACCGAAGGATAGCGATACTCGCTAAGTGCACATCCCATCACCTCTTTGCAGGTTTCAAGGATCCTGTCCAGATGTTTTGCAGGGCTTCCTGTTGAAACCACGGAAACGGACAGTCTGTTTGGCGGCTCATCTTCCGGGGAGGAGTCATACCCGGAGGGGTTATCTAGCGTTAAAATATACAGGCATCCCGCATCAGCGAAGATCTCCGCGCGTGTAGCCGTAATGGTATCCAGATACCGGTCCGAAAAATCGAATGCTTCGAGGGATTCTGCTTCTACCCCGATGATCTCTGCCTGTCGTTGCACGGCAGGTCCTAGGAGGGGGCGTAAGGTTGTAGAGAGTTGAGCAATGAGGGCTCCGAAGCGGGCGTGAGCCCTCTCGTCGACGTCCGCTCTTCGCATGGTTAGAGACAGCATGTTCGCATGATGCAGGATCTGAACGGCGGGTGTCTCGGGAATACAGTGATTGGCCTCATCGACAGGGCGGCGGAGCGGGTTTGGCCGGTGTCCTGCCTGGGCTGGGATCGGGCATGGTCAGGGGGCCGTATGCTTCCTCAGCTGATCGGGCGGGGCGGAGCCCTGCCCGGTAAATCCGGCCGATGGCCCCCTGGCCTTGCCCGATGAGGGCCCCGGACCGGGCAGGTGGGTAAAGCCGTGGAGCCGACCCCCAGCCACGACGGACACCTCTCTCACCGCAACCAGGCTCGTACCCGAGCTGGTGCGCGGCCGGCGGGCCGGGCCGGAGCGGGGCGGAGACAGGAGCGGCGGCCCGGGGCCGCCGCTGCCGCGCGCGCCGCGCCGGGGGCGCGGCGCCTTGAAGTCGTGGAGAAGGTTGTAACTCACTTGGTCTGTCGGCGGTGTGGGCGCTGTCGGTCTCGTTCGATCTCGTAGGCGATGGTCTCGGCGCAGTCCAGGACGAGACGAAGCTTGGTGAGGATGTCCCGGCGAGCCTGGCTGATCAACTCGTAGTGGTCTGGACTGTTGCCGCGTGGTGCCCAGAGGCCGCGGTGGCCGTGTTCGTTGACGACGTTGCGGCAGTACTGGATGACGGCGTTCATGGCGACGCGGAACTCGTCTCGGTATCCCTGCTCGATCTCGGGGCGGAGTGGCGCCTCGTCGGCCTGGTCGTCGTGGGCGGGGTGTTGGTCGGTCATGGTGCCTGCTTGGGGAGTGCGGTGCGGTTGGCGGGTCTTGCGGACAGCAGGTAGCGGAGGCTGTCCTCGTGGATGGCGTGGGCGTAGAGCTCGCCGTTGACGAGGAGGGCCAGGGCGTGTTCGTGCTCGGCTTGGTCGGTGAGCCAGTGGCGTGTGATGGCGGCGGCTGGTGGGTCGAGTTGGTCTGCGATGTGGGCGGCGCGCGTGTGGAGCCAGCGCATCGCGAGGCGGGGTGTGGCTGCGGAGTGTGAGCCGAGCCAGAACGTTCGGTGCCCCTGGGGGTAGTAGGCGATGGCCTCGCACCAGAACCCAAGGCGGAGTTCGAGACGGACCGCGCGGGTCCTGGTCAGCATGAGCTGGCCCCTGGTGGCTTGGGGCGGAGTTCGGCTGTGACGGTGTGGCCTCGGTGGTCGCCGTGGATGGTGACGGTGTCGGCGTAGGCGTGGACCAAAGCCAAGCCTCGACCGCCCGCGCTGTCGGCCGTCGGGTCCTGAACGTGGGGGCGGGTGCTGGTGCCTCCCGAGTCGGTCACGGCGATGGTGATGCCCTCGGAGGAACGAACGAGGGTGAGGTGGAAGCCGCCGCTGGTGGTGTGGGTGAGGGCGTTGGTGCCGAGTTCGGTGACGATCAGGGCGGCGTCGTCGGCCCAGGGTTCGCCGTCGAAGATTTCGCGGACGAAGCGGCGGACTCGGGGGATCTCCTCGGGGATATCGCGGCAGGTGACTACCCAGACACGCAAGTTACTCATATACTCGTGCATACAAGTTGCTTTCTGCTGGTAGACGGTTATGGGCAGGTCAGTTGTGCTAGATGAGTTTCACGCCGTCGTGGGCGCGGATGGCCGGCGGGTTGGCCGCGTCCAGGACGCGCACGGCGTATGCCTCGTCGGCGAGCTGGCTGACTTCGTCTCGGGTGGCCCAGCGGACGGCCTTGGTCTCCGTGCCGGTCGTCGCCGTTCCGTCGAGTGCTTCGCAGCGGAAGACCATGGCGATGATCAGCGCGTTCATGTTCTTGTAGATGCCGGTCAAGGTGGCCGGGTGGGCGATCTTGATGCCGGTCTCTTCGAGTACTTCGCGTTCAAGGGCTTCGGGGATGGTCTCGCCGGCTTCGAGGACTCCGCCCGGTGGTTCCCAGTGCCCGTTGTCGCGTCGCTGGATCAGCAACGCGCGGCCGGCGTCGTCGATGATGACTCCGGCGACGCTCACGGAGTGCGGGCGCTGGGTGCTCATGGTTCTCGATCCTCACGGCTGGCTAGGCTTTCCACCGTAGCAACAGAACTTGGCATCTCGTCTAGATACCTAAAGGAGTAATCGGCTATGGCCGCTATCCCCTCCGGCGTGCTGGGCGCGCTGGATTCCACCAGCGACCGGGCGGTGTTCCGCCAGATCGCTGACCAGCTGCGGGAAGCGATCGACAAGGGACGGTTCAAGGAAGGTGCCAAGCTCCCGTCCGAATCCGAGCTGGTAGAGCACTACGGCGTCTCCCGCATGACCGTCCGCAACGCCCTCTCAGTCCTCCAAGGCGAGGGCCTGGTGCACTCCGAGCACGGCAAGGGCGTCTTCGTCCGACCCCGTCCCCCGGTGCGGCGGCTGGCCTCCGACCGGTTCGCCCGGCGCCACCGCGACCAGGGCAAGGCCGCCTTCACCGTGGAAGCGGAAGCCGCGGGAAGTCACCCGGAAGTGGACAGCCTCGAAGTCAAGGAAGAACGACCGACGCAGGATGTGTCCGCGCGGCTGGGCGGCCCGCGTCGGGTACTGGCCCGGCGGCGGAGGTACCTGCTGGACGGGCGGCCGGTGGAGTTCGCCACCTCCTACCTCCCGCTCGACATCGCCCGGGGTACGCCGATCGCCGAGCCCAACCCCGGCCCCGGCGGCATCTACGCCCGGCTCGAAGAACTCGGCCACCGCCTCGACCACTTCGAGGAAGAGATCCGCGCCCGCATGCCCACCCCCAGCGAGGTCAAGTTCCTGCGCCTGGCGGCCGGCGTGCCCGTGATCCACCTGGTCCGCACGGCGTTCGACAAGGAAGGGCGGCCGGTGGAGGTGTGCGACACGGTAATGGCGGCTGACGCCTACGTGCTCGCCTACCAGCTTCCGGCGACGTAGCCGCCTCGGGTCACGGGGCGTGAGCTGCGGGAACGGCGACTCGTATACGCCACCACACATACTCGTATAGACGAGTGGGTGAGTGTGTGGCATGCTGGACTTCGTCACCACTCGCAAGGGATCGGCGCGGCGCATCTTGTCTAGATGACTAGCTGGCTGTCGTGTCGGTTCCTGAGCTCAAGGAGAGTTACGTTGCGTTCCATTCGTGTTGAGACCTCGGCCGCCACGGTCCTGTTGACTGAGGCTCCGGCCCCGAAGGTGCGGGATCGGCAGACCGGGGAGATTGCCAAGGACGCGGTCAGCGGCGAGACGTTGATGCGGATCGGCGTCGTCTACATCGAGGACGGTGAGTCCTCGCTGATCCAGGTCACGGTTCCCGAGAGCGGTGTTTCCGAGGGGCTGGCGCTTGGGGCCCCGGTTGCTCTGCCGGGTTTGGTGGCTCGGCCGTGGGAGTCGGTGTTCAACGGGCAGCAGCGGCACGGCATCGCCTTCCGCGCCGCCGCCGTGACTCCGGCGGCCTTCCCGGTCGCGGTGGGGGCCTGACATGTCCGAGCTGCTTTCGGTGTTGGGTGTGGGTGGGTCGGTCGCCGTGGTCGGCGGCTCGGCCGTCTACGCCCGGCACAGGCACCCGGCCTTGTACTGGTCGACGGTGGGCCTGCCGCTCTCCGCCGGCCGGCTGCTGGGTTCCTACGGCTCGGTGATGGACGCGTGCGGCCTGGCCGTTCCGCCCTCCCGCTTGCGGGCGCTGGCGGTGCGGGCGGCGACGCGTCGTGAGGTGCGGCCGGTCCCGCCTCGTCGGGGGCTGCTGCGGCCGACCTCGACCGGGCTGCGGCTTCGGCTGCGGCTCGCTCCGGGGCAGGAACCGGCGGACGTCGCCGCCTCGGCCGAACGTCTCCGGCACGCATGGGGCGTCCACGCCGTGCACGTCGCCGAGATCAAACCGGGAACGGTCGAACTCCGGCTGGTGGGCTTCGATGTGCTTCGGGAGGTCCGCATGCCGCGCAAGACCGGCGGCGGATATCTCCGGGTGCCGGTCGCGTTGCGGGAGGACGCCACCGCGTTCGTCCGTGACTACCGCACCGTTCCGCACGCGCTCACTCTCGGCGCCACGCTCTCGGGGAAGTCCATGTACCTGCGGCACCTGCTGTCCGGCCTGGCCGCACAAGATGTCGCGCTCGTGGGCATCGACTGCAAGCGCGGGGTCGAGCTGGCGCCGTTCGCCCCACGTCTGTCGGCGCTGGCCACTGATCCGGAGAAGGCGGCTGAGCTACTGCCCGTGTTGGTCGCGTTGATGGATGAGCGGTACGACCTGATACGCGCCCGACAAGGCATACCGGCCGGCACCCCGGACGAGGAAATCACCTCCGACATCTGGGGCCTGCCGGAGGATGAGCGGCCGGTGCCGGTGGTGGTGTTCGTGGACGAGGTGGCCGAACTCTTCCTGATCGCGACGCGGAAGGACGAGGAACGGCGGGACGAGATGGTCACCCACCTCGTTCGCCTCGCTCAACTCGGCCGGGCCGCCGGCATCTACCTCGAAGTCTGCGGCCAGCGCTTCGGCGCCGAACTCGGCAAAGGCGCGACCATGCTGCGGGCCCAGTTGACCGGCCGCGTCTGCCACCGCGTCAACGACGAAGCCTCAGCCAAGATGGCGCTCGGCGACATCGCGCCCGAAGCGGTCGCCGCCGCCTGCGCCATCGCCCCCGAACGCCCCGGCCTGGCCGTTGCCGGGGACACCTCCGGCGGCTGGTCCCGCATCCGCACCGCCTACCTGTCCCTCGCCGATGCCGCCGCCCGCTGCGCGGCCTCCGCGCACCTCGTGCCGGACCTGCCCGCGCTGAAGCCCTTCGCGCCGGTGATACCCGCCTCGGCCGTCACTGCCTGACCGCGCCAACCCGTCCCTGACGCCCGGTCCCTACCCCAGCCATGCCTGAACAGGAAGGAGGCTGCTCCGCCGTGCGCGCGTACCTGGCTCGTGTTGACGCCGTTCTCGTCCAAGCGGTTATCGCCGCCGCACTGTCCTTCGCCCACATTCACGATCTCGCCGCCGCTGCCGGACAGGACGGGTGGAAAGCCTGGGCCTACCCGATCTCCGTTGACCTGCTCCTCGTCGCCGCCTGGGGCCGGCTGCGTACCGGCGGCGCGGGCAAGGCCGCCGGCTGGTGCTGGTTCGTCATCGCCCTGATCGCCTCCCTCGGCGCCAACGTCGCCACCGCCGGCCTCCTCGACATGAACGACGTTCCCGTCTGGCTCCGCATCCTCGTCGCAGGCTGGCCGGCCGTCGCCTTCCTCGGCGGGACCCTCCTCGCCCACAACCGCACTGGTCCACTGCCCGAACTCGCGAAGCCCCCCACCGTCGACCGGCCACCCGTCGCCGTACCGGCCGCGCTCGTCGACCACGCGCGCAAGGTCGCCGCCGAACATCACACGCGCACGGGCACTCCGATCGACACGCCCACCCTCCGTGCCCGTCTCGGCGTCCCGGCCCCGGTCGCCGAAGCCATCGCAACGCACCTCGTCTGAAGGAGACACCCCGCATGGCCGGACGTGACCCAACCCCCTGCGAATTCCTCGATGCGGCTCGGGAGATGGCCACAACCGGCCGTCCCGTCCTCGCACGGCTGCTCGCCGAGGACGCCGCCGACCGCACCCCCGATCCCCGTGAAGCCGCCCGGATCCGCCGCCTGTTTCCCCAGCAACCCAAGGAGGACTGAACCACCGTGGCCCGTTTCAGGCGCTTCCGCAGCGTCGTCCGTGTCGGACCGGTTCAGGTTGGCACGGCCAATGACAGCCGTGGCCAGGAAAGGCACACCGCCGCCTGCACCGCGCCCCGTTGCGGCTTCTCCGCCGAGTACGACACCCGATCCGCCGCCGAACTCGCCGCCCGTACGCACCGCTGCCCCATCCGCTGAGAAGAGAGGTCCTGGACGTGACCGTCAGCCTGCCCCTCGTCGTGATCCTCGGCCTGATCGCCTGGGGTGCCGTGCGCTTCCTCGGCGTCCGCCCCTGGCTCGTCGTCGTGATCGCCCTGTTCGGCTTCTACCTCGCCGACACCGTCGCCGCCCCCGTCATCGACTCCGGCACACGCTCCGGCGTCGAGATCATCAACGACCAACACGACTAGACAACTAGCCCACTCGCCGTCGTGAACGGCCCGGGGCGGCCTCGATACCGCCAAGGTCGGCTGACCGAACGGCTCGAGACGGGCGTCTGCGAGGGCGCCTGGGGCAAGGCCATCGACGATGTGAACGGCCTGGTCGAGGACCTGGCCGGGCCGCTGTCCGAGGTGGGTCGGGTGCTCTCCG
>NZ_SMKI01000333.1 GCF_004348415.1 Streptomyces hainanensis | reverse complement strand
CGCCCGCCCCTTCCGGCGCGCCGCACGCCAGTGGCCCCGGCGGGCCGGGGCCGGGGGCCGTGCCGGCCCGTGCCGCGTGAGTGGCGGGGCACAGGCCGAGCGGTCGGGTCAGTCGGTGGTGGAGAGCTCCTGGCCCGCCTCGTCCAGGAGGGTGCGGTCGGCGATGGGGGCGGTCAGGGCGAGTTCGCCGGTCTGCTGTTCGGCCAGGGCGATGCACTCGCCGTCGGGGGCGGGGGAGGTGGCTTCCACGGTGACGCGGACCGTGTCGTCCGACTCGTCGGCGACCAGGGTGTACTCGTCGCAGACGCCCGCCCAGAAGGTGATCGTCAGGGACTCGTCGTCCGGAGCGTAGGACTCGACCGTCATGCCGGTCTCGTCGATCGGGCCCGGGTCGGCCGGCTGTTCGCCGCTTTCGCCGGGGGAGCCCTCACCGGTCTCACCGGTCTCGCCGGAGCCGGCGGCCGGTTCGACGCGGTGGTCGACGGCCGGCCAACTCGTCGCGAGAACACCGTCGGTGGTGAACAGCCAGGACGGCACCAGCACCGGCGAGCCCTCCGACTGGTGCAGGACCAGCCCGAGTTCCGCCGTGGCTTCCGCGTTCTCCGGCTTGTCGGTCTCGGTGACGGGACCGCACTCCAGCGGTTCGCCGTCCGCCGGCGGCATCGGCTCGGCGGGGCCGGAGCCCGTGCCCACGCACTGCGGTTCGGCCGGGGCGATCACGGGCCGGTCGGGGTCGGTGTTGTAGGCGTCGAGCGCCTGCTGGGCGCCGATCGTGGTCCGCTCCTCGGCCGGCTCAGGGAGGGCCAGCGCGCCGTAGGCCATCAGCAGTGAGCCGTCGGCGTCGTAGTGGAGCTCCGTCTCCAGGCCGACCGTCGGCAGGCCGTCCACCAGCGGCACCGCCTGCACGGTGCGTGTCGAGCCCGCCACCTGGTCCGCGGTCAGCCGCGCCGTGTCGGCGTCCAGGCCGAGGGCCGTGAGCAGGGGTTCGGCGGCACGCAGCGCCTCGTCGGCGCCGATCGGCTCCGCCGACTCGGTGGGGGCCGGTTCGGCCGCGGAGACCGAGCCGCCGTAGGACCAGAAACCGGGCGCCTGGCGGAGCACGGTCAGTGGCGGCAGCTCGGCGTCGGGGCCGGCGGCCGTCCAGGTGTCGCCCGACGACTCCCGCAGCTCGCCGTCCACCCCGAGCGTCTCGGCGAGACCGGCCGCCGCCTCCTCGGTGACCGCGCCGTCCTGGTAGCGGTAGATCGAAGCGCGCTCCGGCGCCTCCGGCAGCTCGCCCGCCGGCACCAGCGCCGCGTACGACCCCCAGGGCAGGCCGGCCGAGTCGTCCAACGGCAGGGCGCCGTCGGCGGCGCCGCCGCCCGAGCCGGCCGGTTGCGTCTCGGGGGCGGAACTCCCGTCACCCCACAGGCTCTGCGCCCCGAAGACGCCGCCAGCGATCAGTGTGACGGCGGCGGCCACCGCCGTCACCGCCGGCCACCGGCGGCGCCTCGGCTCGTCGGCCGGCGCCTGGGGCGTCTCCGGCGACTCCGCCGTTTCGGAGGTCTCGTCGTCAGCCACGTGCTTCTCCCCGCTGGTCGGTCACGTAGACAGGTCATTTGATATGCCCGTTGGACGGACCCTGACGGTGCGAGGTTCCCGGGCCGATAACCTTGTCCTTCCTTCGACGCCACTTCCCTTCGACGACACTCCCGGGAGCGACCCCATCGTGCGCATCGCCGTGTCCGGTTCCATCGCCAACGACCATCTGATGACCTTCCCAGGCCGCTTCGCCGACCAACTGGTGGGCGACCAGCTGCACACGGTCTCGTTGTCGTTCCTGGTCGACTCGCTGGAGGTGCGACGCGGCGGGGTGGCCGCCAACATCTGCTACGGCATGGGCCAGCTCGGTGCCAGCCCCATACTGGTCGGCTCCGCGGGCGCCGACTTCGACGAGTACCGCGACTGGCTGGACCGACACGGCGTGGACACCAGCGCCGTCCGCATCTCCGAGATACTGCACACGGCGCGCTTCGTCTGCACCACCGACGCCGACCACAACCAGATCGGCTCCTTCTACACCGGCGCCATGAGCGAGGCCCGGCTGATCGAGCTCAAGAGCGTCGCCGACCGGGCCGGCGGGCTCGACCTCGTGCACATCGGCGCCGACGACCCCGAGGCGATGATGCGACACACCGAGGAGTGCCGCGTCCGGGGTATCCCCTTCGCCGCCGACTACTCCCAGCAGCTCGCCCGGATGGAGGGCGAGGAGATCAGGGCCCTCACCGACGGCGCCACCTACCTCTTCCACAACGAGTACGAGAAGGCGCTGATCGAGACCAAGACCGACTGGTCGGCCAAGGAGATCCTGGAGCGGGTCGGCACCCGGGTCACCACCCTCGGCGCCCGCGGCGTCCGGATCGAGCGGCGCGGCGAGCCCGACATCGAGGTCGGCTGCCCGGAGGAGACCGTCAAGGCCGACCCGACCGGCGTCGGCGACGCCTTCCGCGCCGGCTTCCTCGCCGGACTGGCCTGGGGCGCCTCCCTGGAGCGCAGCGCCCAGGTCGGCTGCATGGTCGCCACCCTGGTCATCGAGACCGTCGGCACCCAGGAGTACACGCTCAACCGCGGCCCGTTCGTCGAGCGGTTCGCCAAGGCCTACGGCCAGCCGGCCGCCGACGAGGTCCGGGCGCACCTCAGGTAGCCGCCCGGGGCCGTCAGGCCAGCCGCCGCACCCGGTAGGTGTGTCGGGTCGGCTCGCCCAGATACTCCTGACCGCGCATCGCGCACCAGGCCGGGATGTCCAGGCGGGCCGCCTCGTCGTCCGCCAGCACCGTCACCACGCCGCCGACCGGCACCCGGCCGATCGCCTTGGCCAGCTCGATCACCGGAATCGGGCAGAGCCGGCCGAGCGAGTCGACGGTCACCCCGTCGGCCGCGTCCGCCCCGTCCGCCCCGTCGGCCCCGTCCGCCGCGTCCGTCCGCTCGGCGGCCGGCGGGGGCGGCGCGTCGAGCCGGCCGCGCACCCCGGCCACCACCTCGGGCAGCACCGCGAGAAACCGCGCCACGTCCGCCTCCTCCGTCCCCGGCGGCAGCGACACCCGCACGTTCCCCTCCGACAACACGCCCATCGCCCGCAGCACATGGCTGGGCGTCAGCGTGCTCGACGTGCACGAGGAGCCGGACGAGACCGCGAACCCCGCCCGGTCGAGGCCGTGCAGCAGCGCCTCCCCGTCCACGTAGAGGCAGGAGAACGTCACCACGTGCGGCAACCGGTGCACAGGGTCGCCCACCACCGCCACGTCGGGCACCGACTCCGGCACCCGCGCCCTGACGAGTTCGACCAGGCCGCGCAGCCGCGCCGCCTCCGCGTCCGCCGTCGCCCGCACCGCCCGCAGCGAGGCCGCCGCCGCCACGATCGCCGGGATGTTCTCGAAGCCGGGCGCGCGCCCCGACTCCCGCTCGTCCACCGGTCCCGGCGGCGCGAACCTGGTGCCCTTGCGGACCACCAGCAGCCCCACCCCCGAGGGACCGCCCCACTTGTGCGCGCTGCCGGCCAGCAGCGACCAGTCGCCCGGCACCGCGGACCAGCCGAGCGACTGCGCCGCGTCCACCAGCAGCGGCACCCCGGCCGCCCGGCACTCGGCCGCGATCTCCGCCACCGGCTGCACCGTGCCCACCTCGTGGTTGGCCGACTGCACGCACACCAGCGCCGCCGGCTCGCCGCCCGCGCCCAGCGCCTCGGCCACCGCCCCCGCGCCGACCCGGCCGCCCGCGTCGACGCCGACCTCCGTCACCGTGCCGCCCGCGTCCCGGTGGACCTCCGCCGCGTGCAGCACCGCCGAGTGCTCGACGGCCGACACCAGCAGCCGCCGGCCCACCCGGGCCCGGCCGGCCAGCGCCCCGGCGATCCCGGTGTGCAGCGCCCGCGTCCCCGAGGTGGTGAACGTCAGTTCGTCGGGACGGCAGCCCACCGCCTCGGCCGCCGTCTCCCGCGCCGCGTCCAACAGCAGCCTGGCCCGCCGCCCCTCGCGGTGCGGCCGCGCCGGATCGGCCCAGCCGTCCTCGAACGCGGCGAGCAACGCCTCCCGGGCGACCGGGTGCAGGGGCAGCGAGGAGGCGGCGTCGAAGTAGGTCACACGGCACGCTAACAACCGCCGGGCACCTGCGGCGACGCGAAGGATCCGTCAAACGCCCCCTCCCCGCGAGCCCCTCAGGAGCGTCGAGTAGGGTTTGGTCCGCATAAACATCCAAACCCTGCCCGTGTCAGGGCCGGCCCCCGCTCCGTGCGACGGCAGCCCGGAACCATGGGCGAGACTCTCGGGAAGGCGCTACGTGAGTCCCAACGGCTCCGACCGCTCGTCGCGGCGCCCGATGCGGCGGAGGATTCTGCCGCGGGCGCTGATCGCGGGCCTGGTCCTGGCAACCGCGACAGGTTGCACCTCCGAGGACTTTCCCCGCCTCGGCATGCCCACCCCCGTGACGGAGGAGGCGCCGCGAATCCTGTCGCTCTGGCAGGGCTCCTGGGCTGCCGCGCTCGCCACGGGTGTGCTGGTGTGGGGCCTGATCCTCTGGAGCGTGTTCTTCCACCGCCGGTCGAGGACCAAGGTCGAGGTCCCCCCGCAGAACCGCTACAACCTCCCCATCGAGGCGCTGTACACGCTGGTTCCGCTGATCGTCGTCTCCGTCCTCTTCTACTTCACCGCCCGGGACCAGACCGAGCTGCTGAAGACCTCCGAGGAGCCGGACCACATCATCAACGTGGTGGGCTTCCAGTGGAGCTGGGCCTTCAACTACATCGAGCCCGTCGGCGCGAGTGACACCGACCCGCTCACCGACCCGGCGCTGGCCGGCATCCCCGACCGGTTCAAGGACCGCTTCCCGGAGAACGCGGACGGCGTCTACGAGGTGGGCACCCTGCAGGACCGGAACCCGGAGACGGGCAACCCCGGGCCGACCCTGGTGCTCCCGGTGAACGAGACCACCCAGTTCGTCATCACGTCGCGGGACGTCAACCACTCCTTCTGGGTGGTCCCCTTCCTGATGAAGATGGACGCCATCCCCGGGCACACCAACTCCTTCGAGGTGACCCCGACCCGCGAGGGCGTCTTCATGGGCAAGTGCGCCGAGCTCTGCGGCCAGGACCACTCGCGCATGCTCTTCAACGTCGAGGTCGTCTCCGCCGAGGAGTACGACCGGTATCTCCAGGAGCTGGCGGACCGGGGCCAGACCGGTTACGTCCCGGCGGGCATCCCGCAGACCGGGCCCGCCGTGAACGCCGAGACCAACGAGGGTCGATCGTGACAACCGTCGAAGAGAGCCAGGCGGCTCCCAGCATCCAGCCACCGGCCCGGCGGAAATCCCGGGGCGCCATCGTCGTCAAGTGGCTCACCACCACCGACCACAAGACGATCGGCACGCTCTACCTGATCACCTCGTTCGCGTTCTTCATCATCGGCGGCATCATGGCCCTGGTGATGCGCGCCGAGCTGGCCAGGCCCGGCAGCCAGATCGTCACCAACGAGCAGTTCAACCAGCTGTTCACCATGCACGGCACGGTGATGCTGCTGATGTTCGCGACGCCGCTGTTCGCCGGCTTCGCGAACTGGATCATGCCGCTCCAGATCGGCGCCCCCGACGTGGCGTTCCCGCGGCTGAACATGCTGGCCTACTGGCTCTACCTGTTCGGCAGCCTGCTCGCCGTCGGCGGCTTCCTCACCCCGCAGGGCGCCGCCGGCTTCGGCTGGTTCGCCTACTCGCCGCTGTCCGACGCGATCCGCTCGCCCGGCGTCGGCTCCGACATGTGGATCATGGGTCTCGCGCTCTCCGGCTTCGGCACCATCATGGGCGCGGTCAACTTCATCACCACCATCATCTGCATGCGCGCCCCCGGCATGACGATGTTCCGGATGCCGATCTTCGTCTGGAACGTGCTGCTCACCGCGGTGCTCGTGCTGCTGGCCTTCCCGGTGCTCGCCGCCGCGCTGTTCGCGCTGGAGGCCGACCGGACCTTCGGGGCGCATATCTTCGACGCGGCCAACGGCGGCGCGATCCTCTGGCAACACCTCTTCTGGTTCTTCGGCCATCCAGAGGTGTACATCATCGCGCTACCGTTCTTCGGCATCGTCTCCGAGATCATCCCGGTCTTCAGCCGCAAGCCGGTCTTCGGCTACATCGGCCTGGTCGCGGCGACCATCATCATCGCCGGCCTCTCGGTCACCGTGTGGGCCCACCACATGTACGTCACCGGCGCGGTACTGCTGCCGTTCTTCTCCTTCATGACGTTCCTGATCGCCGTACCGACCGGCGTGAAGTTCTTCAACTGGATCGGCACCATGTGGAAGGGATCGCTCAGCTTCGAAACCCCGATGCTGTGGTCGGTCGGCTTCCTGATCACCTTCCTCTTCGGTGGTCTCACCGGCGTCATCCTGGCCTCGCCGCCGCTGGACTTCGCGATCTCCGACACCTATTTCGTCGTCGCCCACTTCCACTACGTGGTCTTCGGCACCGTGGTGTTCGCGATGTTCGCCGGATTCCACTTCTGGTGGCCCAAGTGGACCGGCAAGATGCTGGACGAACGGCTCGGCAAGATCACGTTCTGGACGCTGTTCGTCGGCTTCCACGGCACCTTCCTCGTCCAGCACTGGCTGGGCGCCGAGGGCATGGTCCGCCGGTACGCCGACTACCTGGCGGCCGACGGCTTCACCGCGCTCAACACCATCTCGACCATCAGCTCGTTCGTGCTCGGCCTGTCGATGCTGCCGTTCTTCTACAACGTCTGGAAGACCTGGAAGTACGGGGAGCCGGTCAACGCCGACGACCCGTGGGGCTACGGCCGCTCCCTGGAGTGGGCCACCTCCTCGCCGCCGCCCCGGCACAACTTCGTCTCCCTGCCGAGGATCCGCTCCGAGTCGCCCGCCTTCGACCTGCACCACCCCGAGGTCGCGGCGCTCGACCAGCTGGAGAACGACGACCGCGCGGCGCTGTCCGGAAAGGAGTCCGGCAAGTGAGGATCCAGGGACACCTCTTCACCTGGGTCGCCATCTTCATGCTGGTGGTGGCGATCGTTTACGGCGTGTGGTCCAAGGAACCGGTCGGCACCACCGCCCTGTTCCTCTCCTTCGCGCTGATGGCGATGATCGGGTTCTACCTGGTCTTCACCGCGCGCCGGACGGACACCGGTCCGCAGGACAACAAGGACGCGGACGTCGCCGACGACGCCGGCGAACTGGGCTTCTTCAGCCCGCACAGCTGGGCGCCGCTGGCGCTCGGCGCGGGCGCCGTCTGCGCCTTCATGGGCCCGGTGTTCGGCTGGTGGCTGCTCTACTTCACCGCGCCGTTCCTCGCCGTCGGCCTCTGGCTGTGGGTCTTCGAGTACTACCGGGGCGAGAACCAGACCCAGTGACCCCCGGCCCCTGACCGACCCTTCGGGAACCGGTCGGGAACCCCTTCGGGACCATCCGGCCCCCGGTGACGAGCCCTCCCGCTCACCACCGGGGGCCAACCCGTTTGCAGTCACTCGGCGTGCCGCTCCCGGGTACCGTCCGTACGTTGTGCCTATGAGTCACACACCTCGGATACAGCTCGGCTGCGCGCTGCTGCTGGCCCCGCTCGTCGCGGGCCTCGCCGGCTGCGGCGGCGGTGGCAAGCCCCTCGCGGGCGAGCCGTACGACGCCGTAGGGCAGCTCTCCTTCGGCTCCGCGGGGGACGGCGCCGAAGTGAACCCGGACGACCCGCTGAAGATCAGCACCAAGGGCTCCGGATCCAGGATCACCGACGTGATCGCCACCGACTCTGCCGGCCGCCGGGTCTCCGGCGAGCTGACCGCCGACGGCCGCGCCTGGCGCAGCACCGACCCGCTGGCCTCGGGCGCCGAGTACACCGTGCTCGTCGCCACCGAGAACGGCGGCGGCGCCGCGGGCCGCGGCGAGCACAACTTCCGCACCCGCGACTCGGACGCCAAGCGGCTCGACGTCACCTTCGGCCCCGAGGCCGGCACCTACGGCGTCGGCCAGCCCATCACGGCCGAGCTGAGCGAGGAGATCGACGACGCGAAGGAGCGCGCCAAGATCGAGGGCGCGCTCGAGGTGCGGTCCGAGCCACGCGTCGAGGGCGCCTGGCACTGGGTGGACGGCGGCGAGCTCCACTACCGCCCCAAGGAGTACTGGCCCAGCGACACGACGATCTCCGTCACCTCGTCGCTCGAGGGCCTCCCGATCAGGGACGGCCTGCGCGGCGGCGAGACCGACGCGCTGGAGATCAGCACCGGCGACCGGGTCGAGGCCGTGGCCGATATCGCCAACCACCACATGACGGTGACCCGCAACGGCGAGGAACTGCGGACCATCCCCATCACCACCGGCAAGGCCGGCTTCGCCACCAGGAACGGCAAGAAGGTCATCCTCGGCACCGAGTCCTTCGTCCGGATGACGGGCACCAGCATCGGCATCCCCGCCGGCTCGTCCGAGTCCTACGACCTGCCCGTCTACTGGGCCGCCCGGCTGACGTGGAGCGGCGAGTACGTCCACGGAGCCCCCTGGTCGGTCGGCTCCCAGGGCTACGACAACGTCAGCCACGGCTGCACGGGCCTGTCCACGGAGAACGCCCGCTGGTTCTACGAACTGGTCAAACCGGGTGACATCGTCGAGCACGTCAACGGCTTCGGCGACGACATGGCGCCGTTCGGGAACGGCTTCGGCGACTGGAACCTCTCCTGGGAGGAGTGGCTGAAGGGCAGCGCCCTCGGCGGCTTCTACCAGCCGCAGGACCGCGTCGGCACCCCTGGCCGCCTCGCCCCCCTGGCCTGACCGGCCGGGTCACGGCCGTCGGTTCTCCCCCTGTCTCT
>NZ_SMKI01000332.1 GCF_004348415.1 Streptomyces hainanensis | reverse complement strand
GGGCCGAGGAGAACGGCAGCGTCTCGGCGGCCCGCCAACCCTCGGGCGGCGGGTGCTCCACATCGAGTAACCCACCGGGCGATACCGGTACATCACGGATAGATTTCCCGTGTGGCCAAACAGACCGTGGCGGAGCAGTACGTCGACATCCTGGTGCGGTCCGGCGTGCGCCGGCTCTACGGCGTCGTCGGCGACAGCCTCAACCCCGTGGTGGACGCCGTCCGCCGCACCTCCTCGATCGAGTGGATCCAGGTCAGACACGAGGAGGTCGCCGCCTTCGCGGCCGGCGCCGAGGCCCAGGTCACCGGCCGACTCGCCGCCTGCGCCGGCTCCTGCGGCCCCGGCAACCTGCACCTCATCAACGGCCTCTACGACGCCCACCGCTCGATGGCCCCGGTGCTCGCCCTCGCCTCCCACATCCCCAGCTCCGAGATCGGCACCGGCTACTTCCAGGAGACCCACCCCGACCAGCTGTTCCGCGAGTGCAGCCACTACTGCGAGCTGATCTCCAACCGCCGCCAGATGCCGCGCGTCCTGCAGACCGCCATCCAGCACGCCGTCGGCCGCGGCGGCGTCAGCGTCGTCGCCCTCCCCGGCGACATCGCCGCGGAACAGGTGGCGGAACGTGCCGAGGAACACGCCCTGGTCACCAGCCGCCCGGCCGTCCGCCCCTCCGACGACCAGATCGACGCGCTGGCCAGGATGGTCGACGGGGCCCGCCGGGTCACCCTGTTCTGCGGCAGCGGCACCGCCGGCGCCCACACCGAGGTGATGCGCTTCGCCGAGCGCGTCAAGTCCCCCATCGGCCACGCGCTCCGCGGCAAGGAGTTCATCCAGTACGACAACCCGTTCGACGTGGGGATGAGCGGGCTGCTCGGCTACGGCGCCGCCTACGACGCCACCCACGAGTGCGACCTGCTGATCCTGCTCGGCACCGACTTCCCCTACAACGCCTTCCTGCCGGACGACGTGCGGATCGTCCAGGTCGACGTCCGCCCCGAACACCTCGGCCGCCGCTCCAAGCTCGACCTCGCCGTCTGGGGCGACGTCAAGGAGACCCTGGACTGCCTCACCCCCCGGGTGAAGGAGAAGAAGGACCGCCGCTTCCTCGACCGGATGCTGCGCAAGCACGCCGAAGCCCTGGACGGCGTGGTGCACGCCTACACCCGGCGGGTCGACAAGCACGTGCCGATCCATCCCGAGTACGTGGCCGCCGTCCTCGACGAGGAGGCCGCGGACGACGCCGTGTTCACCGTCGACACCGGCATGTGCAACGTGTGGGCCGCCCGCTACCTCACCCCCAACGGCCGCCGCCGGGTCATCGGCTCCTTCAGCCACGGCTCGATGGCCAACGCCCTCCCCCAGGCCATCGGCGCCCAGTTCACCGACCGCCGCCGCCAGGTCGTCTCCATGTCGGGCGACGGCGGCTTCACCATGCTGATGGGCGACTTCCTGACCCTCGTCCAGTACGACCTGCCCGTGAAGGTGGTCCTCTTCGACAACTCCTCGCTCGGCATGGTCGAGCTGGAGATGATGGTGTCGGGACTGCCCGCCTACGGCACCACCAACCGCAACCCCGACTTCGCCGCCATCGCCAGGGCGGCCGGCGCGCACGGCATCCGGGTCGAGAAGCCCAAGGAACTGCGCGGCGCGCTCCGCGAGGCGTTCCGGCACCGCGGCCCGGCCCTGGTGGACGTCGTCACCGACCCCAACGCGCTCTCCATCCCGCCCAAGATCAAGGCCGAGATGGTCACCGGCTTCGCCCTCTCCGCCAGCCGCATGGTGCTGGCCGGCGGCGTCGGCCGGATGACCCAGCTTGCCCGCTCCAACCTCCGCAACATCCCGCGCCCCTGACCACCGCCGGACCGCGCCGCCGACTGTCGGCGGCCGGTCGTAGACTTCTGTCGTGGCGGGCAGGATCAACGACGAGGACGTGAAGGCGGTCAGGGACGCGGTCCCGATCGACGCCGTGGTCTCCGAGTACCTCCAGCTGCGCCCCGCCGGCGGCGGCAACCTGAAGGGCCTCTGCCCCTTCCACGACGAGAAGTCCCCCTCGTTCCAGGTCAGCCCGAGCAAGGGCCTGTTCCACTGCTTCGGCTGCCAGGAGGGCGGCGACACGCTCAGCTTCGTGATGAAGCTGGAGCACCTGTCGTTCGCCGAGGCCGTCGAGCGGCTCGCCGCCCAGGCCGGCATCACCCTCCGCTACGAGCAGGGCGGATACGGCCTCGGCCGGCAGCAGGGCGAGCGCACCAGGCTGGTCGAGGCGCACAAGGTCGCCGCCCAGTTCTACGTCGAACAACTGGCCTCGCCCGAGGCCGAGATCGGCCGCCGCTTCCTCGCCGAACGCGGCTTCGACCAGGCCGCCGCCCAACACTTCGGCGTCGGCTACGCCCCCGCCGGCTGGGACCACGCCGTCCGCTTCCTGCGCGGCCGCGGCTTCACCGACAAGGAACTGCTCCTCTCCGGCATCGCCCAGGACGGCAGGCGCGGCCCGATCGACCGCTTCCGCGGCCGGCTGATCTGGCCCATCAGGGACATCACCGGCGAGGTGATCGGCTTCGGCGCCCGCCGGCTCCGCGACGACGACAACGGGCCCAAGTACCTGAACACGCCGGAGACCCCGATCTACCGCAAGTCCCAGGTGCTCTACGGCATCGACCTGGCCAAGCGGGACATCGCCAAGGACAACCGGGCCGTGGTCGTCGAGGGCTACACCGACGTGATGGCCTGCCACCTGGCCGGCGTCACCACCGCCATCGCCACCTGCGGCACCGCGTTCGGCGGCGAGCACGTCAAGATCCTGCGCCGGGTCCTGCTCGACAACTCCAGCGCGCACAGCGCCGGCGAGGTCGTCTTCACGTTCGACGGCGACGCGGCCGGCCAGAAGGCCGCGCTCCGCGCCTTCGAGGACGACCAGAAGTTCGCCGCCCGCACCTCCATCGCCGTCTCCCCGGACAACATGGACCCGTGCGAGCTGCGGCTCGCCAAGGGCGACGAGGCCGTCCGCGAGCTGATCGAGTCCGGCAGCCCGCTCTTCGAGTTCGCGATGCGGTCCATCGCGGCGCGGCACAACCTGGACACGGTGGAGGGCCGTTCCGCCGCCCTGGAACACGCCGCGCCGCTGATCGCGCAGATCAAGGACCCGTCGATCCGGCACGACTACGGCGTCCGGCTCTCCCAGATCGTGGGCAACCCGGACGAGCAGTTCGTGATCCGCCGCATCGGCCAGCTGGCCCGCTGGGGCCGCGAGCGGCAGCGCGCCGGCACCGACGAGCGGCCGACGGCCGCGCCGGCGGCGACCCCCGTGCCGCCGGCCCAGCGGGGCGGCCCCCCGCTGAACCTCCGCAGCCCCGGCTACCTCCCGGAGCGCGAGCTGCTCAAGTTCGCCATCCAGTTCCCGGAGCTCGTGGCCCCCGCCTTCGACGCCTACGGCGAGGACGAGTTCACGGCCGCGCCCTACGCGGTGATCCGCCGCGTCATCGCCGAGGCCGGCGGGGTCGTCGCGGCCGACGACGGCTATCTCGGCCGGCTGAGCGAGGCGGCACCCGACGACACGGTTCGGGTGATGATCAACGAGTTCGCCGTCGAGGCCATCGCCACGTCGCGCCGCCAACGGGAGCTGGACCGGCTGGCCGCGGACTACCTCGTCCAGGTCCGCCTCGCCGCCGTCAACCGCCGCATCGCCGACCTCGAGTCGTCCGCGAGGCGCGCCGAGGCGCAGTCCGGCAACGCCCAGTCCGCCGCCGACATCCGGCAGGAACTCTGGACCCTCGTCCAGTACCGCACCTCCCTCAAGGAACGCGGCGCCGCCGCCCTCTAGCGGCCGGCGGGGCCACGGGCCCGACGCGGGCCGGGGAACCGCCGGCGGGAGAAAGTGCGCGCACGACCCTCGTGGACGGAGTGTGCCGTACCGCACACTGGGTGCGGTGCCGCTCCGTCGTCCGTCTGTTCACGCTCGCTCCGTCTCCTCCGCTCTCCCCCGTGTTGCCCCGCGTGTTCTCCCCGTGCCGCGATCACTGGAGGTCGCCTCGTGCAGACCCAGACGCTCACCAGCGCGGCTCCGGCCGCCGTCCAGTTGCCCGGTGCCCCGCCGCGGAAGCGCTCGCGGCACAACGCCGGCGGCGGCGGTGGCGGGTCGGCGGGCACCGGTGACCTCTTCCGCCAGTACCTCCGTGAGATAGGCCGGATTCCGCTGCTCACCGCCGCCGAGGAGGTGGAGCTGGCCCGCCGGATCGAGGCCGGACTGTTCGCCGAGGAGCGGCTGGAGTCGGGCGTCGATCTCGACGACCAGCTGGCGCTCGACCTGGACCACCTCATCGTGCGCGGCCGGCTGGCCAAGCGGCACCTGATCGAGGCCAACCTGCGGCTGGTCGTCTCCGTCGCCAAGCGCTACATCGGCCGCGGCCTCACCATGCTCGACCTGGTCCAGGAGGGCAACCTCGGCCTGATCCGCGCCGTCGAGAAGTTCGACTACGCGCGGGGATTCAAGTTCTCCACCTACGCGACGTGGTGGATCCGGCAGGCCATGTCCCGGGCCATCGCCGACCAGGCCCGCACCATCCGGGTGCCGGTGCACGTCGTCGAGTTGATCAACCGGGTGATCCGCGCGCAGCGCCGGATCCTCCAGGAGCGCGGCCACGAGCCGAGCCCGGCGGAGGTCGCGGTGCTGCTCGGCCTCACCCCGGCCCGGGTCAGCGAGATCCTGCGGCTCGCCCAGGACCCGGTCTCCCTCCAGGCGCCGGTCGGCGACGAGGACGACGTGAACCTGGGCGACCTGATCGAGGACGCGGACGTGCCGTCGCCCGCCGAGTCCGCCGCGTTCCTGCTGCTGCGCGAGCAGTTGGAGGCCGTGCTCTCCACCCTCGGCGACCGCGAGCGGCGGGTCGTCGAACTGCGCTACGGCCTGCTCGACGGCCGGCCCCGCACGTTGGAGGAGATCGGCCGGCTGTTCGGCGTCACCCGGGAGCGGATCCGGCAGATCGAGCACAAGACGCTGAGCAAGCTCCGCGACCACGCCTACGCCGAGCAGCTGCGCGGCTACCTGGACTGACCGCCGGTCGCCGCCTCCGGGTGGATCTGGTCGCGGACGGCCGTGTACTGCTGGAACACGGTCGCGCCGACGGTCGCCTCGTCACCCGGCTCCAGCGTCTCGCCGAGTGCCGACGGCCAGTCGGGCGGCTCCTCGACGGTCAGCGTGCCGTCGGCGACGCCCTGGGCCCAGGCGGCCTGCCGGGCCGCGCCGAGCGCGGTGTAGTCGGCCGGTTCGGGGATCACCACCGTCGCGTCGAACAGGCCGGGGGCCAGCGCCCTGACGGCGGGCAGCTCGGCCGCCGGGCCGAGCAGGAAGGCCCGCTCGATCCGCACCCCGCGACCGCGCAGCACGGCGGTGGCGTCGACGAGCCCGCACAGCATGCCCTCGAACGCCGCCCGCGCCAGGTGTTCCGGCTTCATGCTCTCCCGCCGCAGGCCGGTCAGAGTGCCGGAGGCGTGCGGGAGTTCGGGGGTGCGCTCACCGGCCAGATAGGGCAGGAGGACCAGGCCGTGCGCGCCGGGCGTGGAGCGCAGCGCCAGCTCGGAGAGGCCGGGCAGGTCGACGCCCAGCAGGTCGGCGGTGCCGCGCAGCACCCGGGTGGCGTTGAGGGTGCGCACCACCGGCAGGTGGCGTCCGGTGGCGTCGGCGTAGGAGGTGATGGTGCCGGTGGGGTCGGTGAGTGCCTCGTCGTGGACGGCGCAGACGGATCCCGAGGCGCCGAGCGAGATGACGGCGTCGCCGGGGCCGACGCCGAGTCCGAACGCGGCGGCCATGGTCTCGCCGGTGCCGGCCGAGATCAGCAGCCCCTCGGGGGTGCGCCCGGCCGGTTCGGCCGGGCCGAGCACCTCGGGCAGCTCGACCTCGTGGCCCAGGGCGAGTTCGGCCAGTTCGTGCCGCCAGGACTCGGAGACCGCCGACCAGTAGCCGGTGGCGGAGGCGGTGCCCCGGTCGGTGGTCCGACGCCCCGGCCGGCCGAGCAGCTGCCAGACCAGCCAGTCCTGTGCCTGGAGCACCGCCACGGCCCGGCGGGCCGCCTCCGGTTCGGCGCGGCCGAGCCAGCGCAGCTGGGACACCGGGTGGCCGGGGCCCGGCACCGCGCCCACCGCCTCGGCCCACGCGGCGCGCCCGCCGAGCGCGTCCACCAGGCCGAGCGCGGCGGCGCGCGCGCCCTCGTTCCCGCCGGTCAGCGCGGGCCGGACCGGCTGGCCCTCGCCGTCCAGCGCGACGACGCCGAGCGGCTGTGCCGTGACGCCGATCGCGGTGACGTCCTCCAGCAGCCCGCCGTCGGCGGCCTCACCCAGGGACAACAGCCAGGCCCCGGGCGTCGGTTCGTCGGTCGGATGCGGGGCGTGCCCCTGTCGCAGTATTCGCCCGGTCTCCGGGTCGCAGACGACGATGCGGGTGTGGGTGGACGAGCTGTCGAGGCCGGCGACTGTTCCCATGCAGCCTGATGATGCCCTATCCGTCCGCTTGGGCACTTCATATGAGCATTCCTGTGACGATCTCCGGTCAGGTCTGAGACGGTTCCGGGGTGCCGAGCAGCAGCTCGACGCCGGCCTCCCGCAACGCCTCGCGCGCGGCGGGGGACAGGCCGTCGTCGCTGACCACGGCCTCGAACTCGCCGAGCCCCGCCACCCGGTACATGCCGAACGTGCCGTACTTGGCACTGCCGGCGAGCAGCACCGAACGGTTGGCCGCCGCCATGGCCGCCCGCTTGACCTCGACCTTGGCGGCCGACGGCGTGGTGACCCCGCGGGCCAGGTCCCAGGAACTGGTGGAGACGAAGGCCAGGTCGAGGGCCAGTTCGCCGAGCGCGAGCGCGGCCAGCCGGCCGACCGCGGAGCGGTTGGCGTGCTCCACGTGCCCGCCGGTGTGGATGACCTGGACCGACGGGTCGCCCATCAGCGTGTTGGCGGTGGTGAAGTCGTTGGTCACCACCGTCATGCCGCGATGTTTGGCCAGTTCGGGCACCACCGCCTGGCAGGTGGTGCCCGCGTCGAGGTACACCGTCGTGTTGTCGTGGAGCAGTTTGCCGGCCCGGCGCGCGATGGCCAGCTTGGCCGGCTGGTCCATCATCGACTTGTCGACGAAGCTGGGCTCGTCGTGGAGTTGCCCGGCGATCCGGACGCCGCCGGGCACCGAGTACGCCCGCCCCTGCCGCTCCAGCGCGGCGATGTCGCGGCGTACCGTCATGTGCGAGACCCCGAGCAGCTCGGTGAGCTGGTGGACGCTCAGCACGGAGTGTCCGCGCAGCAGCCTGATCAGCAACTCCCGTCGCTGGTCCGGGATCAGCGGTGCCTCGTCCGTCACCGGTCTCTCTCCGTTCTCGGGCCGCCGTGGCGGCTATATCAGTCCCAGCTCGTAGAGCGTGTAGACGACCGCGAAGCCGGTGACCCCGGACAGCGCGGAGGCCACGCCGATGGACCTGATGCCCTGCCCCACCGTGAGGTTGGACAGCGTGGTGGTCACCCAGAAGCCCGACGAGTTGGCGTGCTTCATGATCTGCGCTCCGGTGCCGCAGGCCAGGTAGATCGCCAACGCCGAGATGCCCAGGCCCTCGGCCAGCGGCTCCATGATCGCGGCGGCCGTCATGACGCCGAGGATATTGGAGCCGGTGATGGTGCAGATGGCGGCGGCCACCAGGAACGGCACCACGATGGGCGCGACGCCCCAGTCCTGGATGATCTCGGCGACGCTGTCGGCCACCTCGGTCTCCCGGATGATCTGGGCCAGCGCGCCGCCGACCCCGGTGAGCGCCAGCGGCAGGGCGGCCAGCCGGAGCCCCGCCTCGAACAGGTCGTTGAGGGTCTCCTTGTCGTTCCAGCGGCGGCCGAAGAGCGGCAGGGCGGCCAGGCAGCCGAGGAAGAGCGCCACCAGCGGTTCGCCGACGAAGTCCAGCACCGCGCCGAACCCGGAACCCGCGCCCACCTGGTCGACCAGGTAGGACTTCAGCATGATCAGCACGATCGGCAGGAAGATCGGGACCAGCGAAAGCCACAGCGGCGGGCGCGGCCGGTCCGCGTCCGCGCCGCCCCCGACGGCCACCGGGGCGTCGTCCGCCGGCTCGTCGGAACCGCCGGCGCCGGCCGGCGCGAGGTGCTTGACGAACTCCTCCTTGGGCGCGACGTGCGTCTTGATGGTCAGCAGGTAGAGGGTGGCCACCAGGATCCCCGGCAGCGCGACCAGCACGCCGAACAGCGTGGCGCGGCCCAGGTCGACGCCGAGCAGCGAGCTGGCCGCCAGCGGACCGGGCCCGGGCGGGACGAGCGAGGTCATCACGTAGGCGCCGATGTAGAGGATCGGGCCGAGCCGCATCATCGACATCCGGGCCTGGAAGGCGAGCGCCGACACCACGGGTATCAGCATCAGCACCACGGTGTCGGCGATCAGCGGGATGCCCACCACGGTGGAGGCCAGCGCCACGGCCCACGGCACCCGGCGGCCGGGGAAGACGCGCAGCGCCTCCTCGGTGATGCGCAGCGCGGCGCCGCTCAGCTCCAGCATCTTGCCCAGCACACAGCCGAAGATGACCAGCAGGCCGACGCTGGCCATGGTGTTGCCGAAGCCCTCGGTCACGAGCTCGACGGTCCTGGCGCCGCCGAGCCCGAGTACCAGGCCGAGCGTGGTCACGATGATGAACAGGGTGGCCACGGGGTGGACCTTGAAGCGGGCGATCAGTAGCACCAGGGCGATGATCGCGGCGCCGAACGCGACGAGCGTGTAGGCGTCGGACATGACGAACCTCTTCGTTCCCTTGGGTCTCGCGTGGTGTCTTGCGGTGGTGTGGGGGTGGGGG
>NZ_SMKI01000331.1 GCF_004348415.1 Streptomyces hainanensis | reverse complement strand
GCCCCACCCGCACCGGAGAAGCTCCGCCGCGTCGTCGCCGCGAGCCTGATCGGCACCACCATCGAGTGGTACGACTACTTCCTCTACGGCTCCGCCGCCGCGCTGGTCTTCGGCAAGGTGTTCTTCCCGGAGTCGGATCCGCTCACCGGCACCCTGCTGTCGTTCCTGACCTACGCCGTCGGATTCGCCGCCCGCCCGCTCGGCGCCCTCGTCTTCGGGCACTACGGCGACCGGGTCGGCCGCAAGAAGCTCCTGGTCGTCAGCCTGGTGATGATGGGCTGCGCCACCACGCTGATCGGCTGCGTGCCCGGGTACGCCACCATCGGCGTCGCCGCGCCCATCCTGTTGACGATGCTGCGGCTGGTGCAGGGCTTCGCGCTCGGCGGCGAGTGGGGCGGGGCGGTGCTGCTGGTGTCGGAGCACGGTGACGCGCGGCGCCGCGGCTTCTGGGCGTCCTGGCCGCAGGGCGGGGCGCCGGCCGGCAACCTGATCGCGGTGGGCGTGCTGTCGCTGACGACCACGCTGCTCAGCGACGAGGCGTTCGAGACCTGGGGCTGGCGGGTGCCGTTCCTGTTGTCGGCCGTGCTGGTGCTGGTCGGGCTGTGGATCCGGATCTCCGTGGACGAGTCGCCCGTCTTCCAGGCGGCGCTGGCCAGCGCCGAACGCCGCAAGCGGGAGCAGCGCGCCACCGGGCGGGACGAGCAGCCGCCGATCCTGGCCGTGATCCGGCAGTCCTGGCGGGACATCCTGGTGGCGATGGGCGCGCGGATGGCGGAGAACATCTCCTACTACGTCATCACCACCTTCGTCCTCGTCTACTGCGTCGACCACCTCGACCTGTCGCAGCAGACGGCGCTGAACGCCGTGCTGATCGGCTCCGCCGTGCAGTTCTGTCTGATCCCGGTGTTCGGGGCGCTGTCGGACGTGGTCGGCCGCCGGCCGGTCTATCTCTTCGGCGCGGTCGGCACCGGGGCCTGGGCGTGGGTGTTCTTCACGTTGCTCGACACCGAGTCGTTCCCGGCGCTGTTGCTCGCCGTCACGGTGGGGCTGGTGTTCCACAGCGCCATGTACGCGCCACAGGCCGCGTTCTTCTCCGAGTTGTTCGCGACCCGGATGCGGTACTCGGGGGCCTCGATCGGCGCCCAGTTCGCGTCGGTGGCCGCCGGGGCGCCCGCGCCGCTGATCGCCACGGCGCTGCTCCAGTCCACGGGCGGCTCGGGGGCCATCTCGCTGTACGTCACGGCCGCCGCGCTGCTCACCGTGGTCGCGCTGGTCGCCGCCCGTGAGACGCGCGGCAGCGACCTGGGCGAGGACGACGCGGAACCGGCGCCCGACGCGACGGCGCCCGACCCGGCGGCGGCCGCGGCGGTCGAGGGCCGCGGGACCTCCTGACGGGCCGCCCGGCACCTGCCATGATGGCTGCCCGATGACTGGTCAGACGGCGTCGGCCGCCCACCATGTCAGCAGGCTGCTCGACCTGTTGACCACGGACGCCCCCGCCGAGCGCTTCGGCGCCGTCGCCACCGAGGCCCGCCTCGGTGGCGTCGCGGCGCACGAGCTCGCGGAGGTCGAGCGCGCCACCGCGGCCGCGCTGCGCATCCACCGCGCGCTGCGGCAGCACCGGCGGCGGGAGGCGGAGCTCACCGCGCTGTTCGACACGGCGGGCGACCTGGCCGCGCTGCGCGACCTCGACGCCGTCCTCAACTCGATCGTGCGCCGGGCGAGAAGCCTCCTCGGCACCGACACCGCCTATCTCACGCTGCACGACGAGGAGGCGGGCGACACCTACATGCGGGTCACCGACGGGTCGGTGTCGCCGCTCTTCCAGAACCTCAGGCTCGGCCTCGGCGAGGGGCTCGGCGGCCTCGTCGCGCAGACCGCCACCCCCTATGCCACGCCCGAGTACCGCACCGACGGGCGGTTCCTGCACACCTCGACCATCGACGCCGGCGTGCTGGACGAGGGCCTGGTGGCGATCCTCGGGGTGCCGCTGCATCTCGGCACGGGTGACGGGCGGGAGCGGAAGGTCATCGGGGTGCTGATGGCCGCCGACCGGACGCCGCGGACGTTCGCCCCCGAGGAGGTGGCGCTGCTGTGCTCGCTCGCCGCGCACGCCGCGATCGCCATCGACACGGCGAGGGCGCTGGCCGACACCCGGGCCGCGCTGGCCGAGCTGGCCGGGGCCAACGCCGTGATCCGCGCCCACTCCGCCGCCATGCAGCGCGCGGCGGAGGCCCACGACCGGCTCACCGGTCTGGTGCTGCGCGGCGGCGAGCTGCCCGAGGTGGCGACCGCGGTCGCCGGGCTGCTGGACGGCGCGATCACCATCCACGACGCGGACGGCCGGGCGTTGACGGCGGTGCGTCGCGACGGCGGCCCGTTCGGGGAGCGGATGGCCGCGGGCGAGCTGGCCGAGGCCGTCGCCGACTCGCACGGCGGCGGGCGGGCGGTGGCGAGGGGCGACCGTTGGGTCTGCGCCGCCCTGGCCGGTCAGGAACTCCTGGGCAGCCTGGTGCTGCACGGCCGCCCGGGGCTGGCCGACGCGGAGCGGCGGCTCTTCGAGCGGGCGGCGATGGTGACGGCGCTGCTCCTGCTGCTGCGCCGCTCGGTGGCGGAGGCCGAGAACCGCATCCGGGGCGAGCTGATCACCGACCTGCTGACCGCGCCGGACCGCGACCCGGTGGGGCTGGTGGAACGCGGCCGGTGGCTGGGCGTGGACCTGGCGCGGCCGCACCTGCTGCTGGTGGCCGAGACCACGGCGACGGCCCGGAAGCGGCTGGCCACGGCCGCCCGGCAGTACCTGTTCGGCAGCGAGAGCGTCAGCGCGGAGCACGCGGCCGCCACGGTGCTGCTCGTCCCGCACGACCTGGACGCCGACCCGGGCGAGGCCGCCAGGACGGCGGCGGCCCAGCTGACCCAGCTGGTCGGGGCGCCGGTCACGGTCGGCGCCGCGGGTCCGGCGGCCGGTCCGGCCGGGCTGTTCACCGCGCACGCGGAGGCCGTCCGCTGCCTGCGCGCCCTCGCGGTCCTCGGCCGGGCCGGCGAGGGGGCGTGTGCGGCGGAGCTCGGTTTCCTCGGTGTGCTGCTCGGCGACGGCCGGGACGTCCACGGCTATGTGGCCGCCACGCTCGGCCCGCTGCTCGCGTACGACGCCAGGCGCGGCACGGAGCTGATCCGCACCCTGCACGCCTACTTCGGCTGTGGGCGGAGCCTCACCAGGGCCAAGGACCGGCTCCATGTGCACATCAATACGGTCGTGCAGCGCCTCGACCGGATCCAGGCGCTGCTGGGGCCGGACTGGAACAGTCCGGAGCGGGAGCTGGAGCTTCAGCTGGCGCTCCGGCTGCACCTACTCACCGGGAACGGCCCGGGTGACGGCTGACCGGCCGGGGGGCGCGGGAGGTCACTCCGGCCAGCCGGCGCCCCAGCTGGTGTCGCGCGCCGCCCGGTAGGCCGGGCCCTGCCGGCGGGTCACGGTCTCGCGGCGCAGTGCCGCGTCCGGCGTGCACAGGTCCAACAGGACCTGGCCCTTGCGGAGTTGGGGGCGGCGGACGACGCGCGGCGGGGCCGCGGTGGCCGGCGCGTTCCTCGTCGCCGCGACGTAGGAGAACTTCTCGTCCTCGTAGGGCAGCACGCCGCCCTTGACCCGTCGGTGCAGGGCGGAGCGGCTCACCCGGGCCGCGAAGTGGCACCAGTCGGCGCCGGGTTCGATGGGGCAGGTCGCGTCGTGCGGGCAGGGGGCGACGATCACCAGGCCGGCGGCGAGCAGCCGGTCGCGGGCGGCACGGACGCGGAGGTAGCCGTCGGGGGTGCCGGGCTCCACCACGACGACGGCGGCGCCGGCCGCCGCGGCGGCCGCGTCGACGAGTCCTTCGCGGGCCGGCTCGGGCAGCTCGCCCAGCAGGTAGGAGACCGTGACCAGGTCGGCGGCCGGGAGCCCGACGCCGGGCGTCAGGCGTTCCCGCCGCCAGTCGACGGGGAGCCCGGCGCCGTCGGCCAGCTCGCGGCCGAGGGCGATGGCCGGTTCCGACCAGTCGACGACGGTGGTCTCGCGCGGCCCGCCGGGCCAGGTCCCGGCGCCGGCCCAGACGGCGGCGCCGGTGCCGCCGCCGAGGTCGAGGTGGCTGTCCGGGGCCCAGTCGGGCAGCCGGCCGGCGAGTTCCCTGAGCGCCGCGGAGATCGCCTCGAAGGTGGCGGGCATCCGGTAGGCGGCGTAGGCGACGGCGTCGGCGCGGTCCCGCAGGATGGGGGCCGCGGAGACGGTGCGCCCCCGGTAGCTGGCGATCAGCCGCTCGACGGCCGCCGTGGCCTGCCGGGGCGGCAGGCCGTCGAGCAGCCGGTCGAGGGCGGCGCCGAGCGGGGTGGTGGTGGGGCTGGTCACCGCCGCAGTGTAGACGCGCGGCCCCAGGGGCGGACGAGGGCCAGGAAACAGATCGTGGAGAGCACCACCGAGCCGAGCTGGACGACGGCCATCGGGACCGCGGTGTGCTCGCCGGCGACGCCGACCAGCGGGGAGGCGATGGCGCCGACGAAGAACTGCGAGGCGCCGAGCAGCGCGGAGGCCGAGCCGGCGGCGTGCGGGGTGCGTTGCAGGCCCTCGGTGTTGGCGTTGGGCAGCACCAGCGGCATCGAGCCCATCAGGACGAAGAGCCCGGCGGCGATCGGGACGAGGCCGACGTCGCCGAGGACGCCGGAGGTCATCAGCAGCAGGGAGGCGGCGGAGACCAGCAGCAGCGCGTGGCCGGTGGCCATGATCCGGTGGGTGGCGACCCGGCCGACCAGGATCTTGCCGTTGACCTGGCTCATGATCACCAGGCCGATCGAGTTGATCATGAACAGCAGGCTGAAGGTCTGCGGCGAGGCGCCGTAGATCTCCTGGATGACGAACGGGGAGGCGGCGACGTAGGCGAAGAGGCCGGCGAAGGTGAGGCCGCCGACCAGCAGGTGGCCGGTGAAGACGCGGTCCCTGAAAAGGCCGCCCATGGTGCTCAGGGCGGCACGCACGCCGCCGCTTTCGCGCCGTTCCGCGGGGAGCGTCTCGGGCAGCCAGCGGGCCGCGACCAGGGTGAGCACCAGTCCGGCGACAGCGAGGACGACGAAGATGCCGCGCCAGTCGGTGAACCGCATCAGCTGGCCGCCGAGCACCGGGGCCAGGATGGGCGCGAGCCCGGAGATCAGCATCAGGGTGGAGAAGAACCGGGCCATGGCGACGCCGTCGAACATGTCGCGGACGATGGCGCGGGCCACGACGACACCGGCCGAGCCGGCCAGGCCCTGGAGCAGCCGGAAGGCGGTCAGCGACTCGACGTTGGGCGCGAAGGCGCACGCGGCGGAGGCGACGACGTAGCCGCCCATGCCGACGAGCAGCGGCAGCCGGCGGCCGAGTTGGTCGCTCATGGGGCCGACGACCAGCTGGCCGAGGCCGAGGCCGAGGAGGCACGCCGTCAGGGTGAGCTGGACGGTGGCGGCACCGGTGCCGAGGCTGTCGGCCACCTCGGGCAGGGCGGGGAGGTAGGTGTCGATGGAGAGCGGGGTGAGGGCGGTGAGGCTGCCCAGAATGAGGGTGAGCAGCAGTCCGGCCCGCCGCCGGCGGGAGAGCTGCGGTGCTCTCTTGCCGGTCGTCGCGGGCCGGGTGATCGAGGTCTGTGGGTCAAGTGTGGTGGCGGCCGTCGGGGATTGGCCGGGCTGAATCATGCACCTCTCCGGTGAATCGCTCGGAACAATCCGATCATCCCATGATTGGGTGGCCGGCCTCCGCTTCTTTACGCCCCTCCGGGGGATCCCGCCCGGTGCGTTTGGTCACACGCCCCGCGGAGCCCTCCGCGGACCGAGCGCCGGCAGCGGAGCGCTCGCCGGTGCGACGTTCGGCGCCCTTTCCCGGTCGTTACGTGGGCCTACCGTCACACGCGGCGAGTTCACCACCGAACCCGGAAAAGCGGGTGACCGCCCGAACAGGCGTCGCTATCGTTCGCTGCCGACGCCTGCCTTGGTGGTGGAATTGCTCGCTGACACTCCCCAACGTTCCACGGCGCGTTCACTGTTGCGGCTGTGGCCGTACGTGCGGCCGGTGCGGGGGCAGGTGTTCCTGGCGATGCTGCTGGCGGTCGTCGCCTCCTGTCTCGCCCTGGTGATGCCCCTGGTGCTGAAGTGGCTGGTGGACGGTCCGGTCAGCGACGGGAACGCGGCGGGGGTGTGGCTGGGTGGCGGAGTCCTCCTGCTGCTCGGTGTCGTCGAGGCGGGCATCTTCGGCGTGCGGCGCTGGCTGACGGCGCGGCCACTGGCCGCGGTGGAGGCGTCGATGCGGGAGTCGCTCCACGACCACCTGCTGCGGCTGCCCGTCGCGTTTCACGACCGCTGGTCGTCGGGACAGTTCGTGTCGCGAGGCACCACGGATCTGGCGTCGCTACAGGGGTTCCTGGCGGTGGCGCTGCCGTTCCTGGTGGTCAACGGCGTGACGCTGCTGGTGGGTTGCGTGCTCCTGCTGGCCCAGCAGTGGTCGCTCGGCCTGGTGCTGCTGGCCCCCGTGGTGCCGGTGCTGGCCCTGTGCTCCTTTCTCGAGACGCGCTTCGCGCTCGCGGCGCGCCAGGCGCGGGAGCGGACCGCCGACCTCACGACGATGGCGGAGGAGTCGGTGCTGGGCGTCCGCGTCGTCAAGAGCTTCGGTCATCACCGCGGCCTGACCCGGGCCTTCCGGGAGTCGGCCCGCCGGATTCGTGGCACCGAACTGGCAAAGGCCCGCCTGCTGGCGGCCCTTTCGACGATCCTCGCGGTGCTGCCGGACGCGTCGTTGGGGGCCGTGCTGGTGCTGGGCGCGGTGCGGGTGGCGGACGGCGAGTTGTCGGCCGGCACGCTCCTGGCCTTCCTGGCGATCGCGCTGGAGTTGCGCCCGGCGGTGGCGTCGACCGGATCGCTGCTGGCGATGAGCAGCGACGCGGCGACCGCGGCCGACCGCTACTTCGAGGTGATGGAACAGCCCACCCCCGCCGACGACGCGCGGGCGCATCGCGTCACGGTTTCGGCGGGCCCGGAAACGAGGGCCGAGTCCGAGGCCGGGGCGACCGCGGCCGGGGCGACCGCGGCCGACGTCGTCTTCGCGAGCGTGGAGTTCCGCTACCCGGACGCCCCGCCGGGCGAGCCGGCCGTGCTGCGGGACGTCAGCCTGCGGATCGCGCCCGGTGAGACCGTGGCGCTGGTGGGTGCCACCGGCAGCGGCAAGAGCACCCTGGTCGCCCTGGTCCCCCGGCTGCACGAGCCGACCGGCGGCCGGATCCTGCTCGACGGTACGGACGTCACGGCGCTCACGCGCGCGGAGCTGCGGCGTCAGGTCTCCGTCGCCTTCGAGGAGCCCACGCTCTTCTCCGCGACGGTCGCCGAGAACGTCCTGCTGGGAGCCGAGCACGCCGACGAAGCGGACCTCGACAGGGCCCTGGACATCGCCCAGGCCGACGGCTTCGTCCGGGCCCTCCCCGACGGTGCGCTGACCCACGTCGGCGAGCAGGGCATGAGCCTGTCCGGCGGCCAGCGTCAACGGCTGGCACTGGCCCGTGCCATCGTCGGCCGACCCCGCCTGCTCGTTCTGGACGATCCGCTCTCCGCCCTGGACATCCACACGGAATCGCTCGTCGAGGCGGCGCTGCGCCGGGTTCTGGCCACCACGACGGCCCTGGTCGTCGCGCACCGGCCGTCCACCGTGTTGCTCGCCGACCGGGTCGCGCTGCTGTCCGGCGGCCGGATCACCGCCGTCGGGACCCATGACGATCTCCTGCGAACCCATCCGGAGTACGCCTCCCTGATGAGCCCGGTCGCGGCCGACGGGGGCGGTACGCGATGACCCGGTCGGGCGCCGGCCACGGCCGACACCCGTTCGGGACGGACTCACCCTCCGTCCCCGGGAGAGCGGCCCGGTCGCTGCTGGCGTCCCTGCTGCGCCCGCACGCGCGCCGCCTCTGGCTGGCCGGCGCCCTGGTGCTGTCGCAACGGGGCGCGGCGCTGACGGGCCCGCTGCTGGTGGCGTACACCATCGATCGGGCGGTGCCGGCCTGGCGAACGGGTGACCGTGGGCCGATGACCACGGTCGCGATCGGCTACCTGCTGTGTGTGTTGGCCTCCGGGGCCCTGCAGTACGCCTTCGTCACGGTCTCCGCCCGCATCGGCCAGGATGTGCTGCTCGACCTGCGCGTCCGTATGTTCGCGCATGCCCAGACTCTGGGCCTGGACTTCCACGAGCGCTACACCTCCGGCCGCCTCGCCTCCCGGATCACCACGGACGTCGCGGCGCTGCGCGGCCTGCTCGACGAGGGCCTGGCGACGATCGTCACCGCCGCCGTGTCCACCGCCTACCTCACGGCGGCACTGCTGTACCTCGACCGGCCGTTGGGCCTGGCCGCGGTGCTCGTCATGGGACCGCTCGCCTGGACCATGCGGTCGTTCCGGCGGCGGTCGGCGCGCGTCTATCGCAGGCGGTCGAGCGCGATGGCGGTGGTCGTCGCGAGACTCGCCGAAACCCTGGGCGGTGTCCGCACAGTCCAGGCGTTCCGGCGGGAAGAGGCCAGCGGCGCCGCCTTCGCCGCGCTCAACGGGGAACACGAGCGGACGAACGGTGACGCCGGCCTGGAGATGGCCCGTTATGTCACCTCGTCGCGGCTCGTCGCCAACGTCGCTGTCGCCGCCCTGGTGATGTGGGGCGCCTCCAGGGTCGTCTCCGACGAACTGGAGTTGGGCGTGTTCGCCGCTGCCGTCCTCTGTCTGCGGCAGCTCTACGACAACCCCCTCAGGCTCGGCGGAGTCGCCGACGCCTACCAGTCGGCGGCCGCCTCCCTGGAGAAGATCGCCGCCCTGCTCGCCCAGCGGCCCACCGTCCCCGAGCC
>NZ_SMKI01000330.1 GCF_004348415.1 Streptomyces hainanensis | reverse complement strand
CTGGTCGGCTCCGGCGGCACCGGGCTGCCCTCCCCCGCCTGGCCTGGGCCGTGGTCGCGGAGGATCTGCAGCACCACGGAACCGTCCACGGTCTCCCGGGCCACCAGCATGTCGGCCAGCCGGTCGAGGGCGGCGCGGTGGGAGCTCAGCAGGTCGACGGCCCGCTGCTCGGCCTCCCGCACCAGCCGCGCCACCTCCTCGTCCATGGCCCGCTGTGTCGCCTCCGAGTACGGCCGCCGCAGCATCTCGTCCAGGCCGTGCCCGCCGAGGTACTGCGGGGTGCCGTCCGCGTAGCCGATCGGGCCGAGGGCGGAGGAGAGGCCGAACTCGCGGACCATCCGGGTGGCGATCTGGGTCGCGCCGGCCAGGTCGTTGGCGGCGCCGGTCGAGCCCTCGCCGAAGACCACGAGCTCGGCGGCGCGGCCGGCGAGCCGCACGGTGAGCAGGTCGGTCAGGTAGCTCTCGCTGTAGAGGTGGCGCTCGGACTCGGGCAGCTGTTCGGTGACGCCGAGCGAGGGCCCGGCGGGCAGGATGGTGACCTTGCTCACCGGGTCGGCGTGCTCGCAGACGGCGGCGGCCAGCGCGTGGCCCGACTCGTGCACGGCGACCGAGCGGCGCTCCTCGGGCAGCAGCGCGTTGGAGGAGTCGCGGCGGCCGAGCAGCACCCGGTCGCGGGCGGCGTCGAGGTCGCCGGCGTCGACGGTGTCCCGGTCGGCGCGGACCGCGTTGATGGCGGCCTCGTTGACGAGGTTGGCGAGGTCGGCCCCGGAGAAGCCGGGGGTGGCGCGGGCCACCACCTCCCAGTCGACGTCGTCGGCGACGTGCTTGCCCCGGGCGTGCACCCGCAGGATGGCGGAGCGCTCGGCCTGGTTCGGCAGCGGCACGGTGACCTGGCGGTCGAAGCGGCCGGGCCGCAGCAGCGCCGGGTCGAGCGCCTCGGGGCGGTTGGTGGCGGCGAGCACCACGATGCCGCTCCGGGGGTCGAAGCCGTCCATCTCGGCGAGGAGTTGGTTGAGGGTCTGCTCGCGCTCGTCGTTGCCGCCGGGGTGGCTGCCGGCGCGGCGGGCGCCGAGCGCGTCGATCTCGTCGATGAAGATGATCGAGGGGGCGCGCTTGGACGCCTCCTGGAAGAGGTCGCGGACCCGGGAGGCGCCGACGCCGACGAACATCTCGACGAACGCGGAGCCGGTCACGGACAGGAACGGCACCTCGGCCTCGCCGGCCACGGCGCGGGCCAGCAGCGTCTTGCCGGTGCCCGGCGGGCCGACCATGATCACGCCGCGCGGCCCCTTGGCGCCGGCGGCGGCGTAGCGCTCGGGGCGGCGCAGGAAGTCGACGACCTCGCTGACCTCCTGCTTGACGCCGTCGTAGCCGGCCACGTCGCCGAAGCGGGTGGTCGGGCGTTCGGCCTCGATGATCTTGGCGCGGGAGCGGCCGATGCTGGAGAGGCCGCCGCCCAGCGAGCCGGCGGCACGGCGCCCCATCCACACGAAGAAGCCGATGAGCAGCAGCACCGGCAGGAAGACGAAGAGCAGCGCGAGCAGCGTGTCGCCGACGCCGCCGGCCCGCTGCTGGCTGCCGGTGATCTTGACGTGGTGCTCCTGGAGCCGGCCGGTGAGGGCGTTGGTGTCGAGGGCGGTGGGGATCTGGCTCGTGAAGTGGCCGCCGCTGTGGTACTTGCCCTCGATGCCGCCGCGGTCGTTGATCGTCACCGACTTGACCTTGTCGTCGTTCACCTTGCCGAGGAAGTCGCTGTAGGAGAGCGAGGGACCCTCGCGGCCGGGCACCAGCAGCAGCACGAGGAAGGCGACGGCGGCGAGCACCACGATCAGCGGCCACAGCCAACGCCGCCAGCCGGCCGGCGGCTGCGAGGGGTCCGGCGGGTTCCGCCGGCCCGACCCGTCGGGCTTGCCGTCCGGGGGGCGCCCGGACGGAGGTCCTGACGCCGTCGACCTGCCGAGCAGGTGGCGGGGCCAGCGAATACGTGCAGCGATCACCGGGCGGCTCCGTTGGTTTTTTGCCCGGGTTTGACCGTATCAGCGGTGGTGCGGTGCCGCTCCGCCGAGCGGTCCGTTCGGGGGCCGGCCGCCGGAACGCGCGGTCGTTGCGGGGTGGCGGCCGGTGCGGCCACCATGGCGTGACGCCTCGACTCGCGGGAGTAGACCGTGCCAGAGCCCCCCTGGGAACCGACCGGGCGGCCGGGTGACTTCGGGCCGCTGGGTCCGTGGACCCTGGAGCGGACGGAGTACCTGGGCCGCACCGACGCGCCCGTCCGTTGCCTGCCGGTCGTGCTTCGCGGCCACGTGATCGGCTACCTCTGGGGCTCGGAGACCGAGGATGCCGCCGGCTACGTCAGCAGGGCGGGCACCGGAGCGGTCGGCTTCGACGCCGGCGGGCCGTGGCTTCGGCGGTTCAGGGAGGCCAGGGACGCCGGCCTCTCCGGGTGGGAGGCGGTGCAGCTCTGGATCGGCGAGCCGGCGGACCCCCGCGCGGGAGCGATCCCCGCCGACGCCGCGGAGTTGGCCCTGCCGGACTCGGCGGCCGCGCGGCGGCTCGCCAGGTCTGCCGACGACTACGCACGACGGCGCTGACGATCACGGTGCCGAGAGGGTCGGCGGCTCAGCGCCGCGTCCCGGGGTGGTCGCGGACCAGCGCGCGCAGCGGTTCGCCGGCCCGCTCGGCGAGCGTGTCGCGGAGCCGGGTGAGGCGGTCGATGCGCGCGTCCAGGTCGGCGAGGCGACGGCGGATGACGGTACGCGGCAGCGGGCAGGTCTCGGAGCCGGCGGTCAGGTCGGGCGGCGGGCCGCTCGCCGGTTCGACGCTTACCCGCCACGCGTCGACCAGCGTGCGGACGTCCTCGATGGTCAGCCCCGTGGCCAGCATCTCGCGGATCGACCGCAGCCAGTCGACGTCCGCCGGCTCGTAGCGGCGGTGCCCTGACGTGGCGCGGCGCGCCGTCAGCAGGCCGCGCTGCTCGTAGTACCGCACCGCGCGCGTCGTCAGCCCGGCCGCCGCCGCCACCTCGCCGATCCGCACCTACACCTCCACCAGCACGGACCCCAGGTGCCGGCCGGCAAGCAGCTCGCGCAGCGCGGCGGGCGCGCGGTCCAGGCCCGCGAGCCTGACGTGCGGGAACGCGAGCCGGCCGGCCCGCAGCCCATCCCCGAACTCTCGCAGGCCCTCGGCGACCACGTCCAGGTGGTGGTAGCCAGGCACCCCGCGCAGCGTGATACCGCGGGCCAGCAGGGACGACGTGTCGACCTCGACCGGCGACCGCATGCCGCCGGTGGCCTGCACCGACATCGCCCCGAGCAGCGCCACCCTGGCCCTGGGCCCGGCCAGTGCCAGGGCCGCCGTCAGCTGTTCGCCGCCCACCAGGTCGAGGACGACGTCGATCCCGTCGGGCGCGGCGGCCCGCAGCCGCTCCTCGAACGGCTCCTCGCCGCCGCGCAGCACGACGTCGTCGTAGCCCAACTCCGCGACCAGACGCTCGCCCTTGGCCGCGGAGCCCGTGGTGCCGATCACCCGCCCGGCGCCGCGCAGCCGGGCGAACTGGCCGGTGAGCGTGCCCACTCCGCCGGCCGCGCCGGTGACCAGCACGGTGTCGCCGTCCCGTACCTCGGCGCCCCTGGTCACCGCGATCCAGGCGGTGGCCGCCTGCGAGAGGTGCGCGGCCGGGTCGTCGAACACGGTCGGGTCGAGTGGCTGGACCGCGGCGGCGTCCAGCACCGCGTACTCGCGCCAGCCGAGGCCGTGTTGGACCAGATCGCCGGGTGCGAGGCCGGAGGCCCCCGGTCCGAGGGCCACCACCTCGCCCACCGCGGGGCCCGTCATCGGCTCGCCGACCGCGAGGGACGGCATGGAGGCCTCGAGGTCGAGGTCCTCGTTCATCAGCGTCCTGGTGACCGCCACCACGGCCATCAGCCGGTTGCGCACCAGCACCTGCCCGGGGCCCGGCTCGGGCACCGGGCGGGTCACCACGTCGAAGTACGCGTCGGCGGGCTCGACGCCCGGCGCGGGACGGGCGGCCAGGTGGATCACGCGGTGGGTGGCGGCGGTCATGGGGTGCTCCAGGTGACGGGCTGAGGATCGCTCGGACCCGGCAACGCTAGAACTTGACGCTTACGTCAGATGCAAGCTCGTGCCGCGCCACCAGCCGGGAGCCGCGCGAGGCGCGGGACTGGAGCCAGGCGCAGCCCAGCGCGCCCAGCACCAGGATGGCGCCGACCCACGCCGTCCAGGCGTAGCCGAGGCCACCGTCGATCACCAGGCCGCCGGCCCAGGGGCCGATGGTGTTGCCGGTGTTGAAGGCGGAGGTGGCGGTCGCGCCGGCCAGGGTCGGGGCCACGGCGCCGGCGAGGTTGAAGATCCGCGCGTTGAGCCCGGGCGCGCAGAGGAAGGAGGCGAAGCCGAGCACCCCGGCCAGCGTCACCACGGCGGCCGGCACCGAGACCAGCAGCCCGACCAGGGCCAGGACGCCGGCGGCCGTGCCGAGGCCCGCGTAGAGGGTGCCGAACATGTGCCGGTCGGCCAGCCGGCCGCCGAGCACGGTGCCGCCGAGCGCGCCGACGCCGTACAGCACCAGCGCCACCGGCACCCAGCTCTCGGACAGGCCGGACTCGTCGGTGAGCAGCGGCGCCAGGTAGGAGAAGAAGCAGAAGGTGCCGCCGGCGAACAGCACCGTGGTCACCACGGCGAGCCAGACCAGGCGGTCGCGGTAGATCCGCAGTTCGTCGCGGAGCCGTGGGCCGCCGCTCGCCTCGGCCCGCGCGGTGTGGGGGACGAAGAGCAGCACGCCGACCAGGCCGACGGCGGAGAGCAGCGCCACCGCCCAGAACGCCGAGCGCCAGCCCAGGCTCTGGCCGAGCACCGCGCCGCCGGGCACGCCGGTGATGTTGGCCACGCTCAGGCCGCCGATCATGACGGCCATCGCGCGTGCCCTGGCGCCCTGGGGCACCAGCGAGATGGCGACGGCGGCGCCCACGGCCCAGAAGCCGGCGCAGGCGAGCGCGCTCACCACCCGGCAGGCGAAGAGCAGCGCGTAGTTCGGCGCGAGCGCGCCGACGACGTGGCCGACCGCGAACACGGCGAGCAGCCAGACGAGGGTCACCCGGCGTGGCAGTCGTTGGGTGGCGGCGGCGAGCACCGGCGCGCCGACCACCATGCCGATCGCGAAGGCCGATATCAGCAGGCCGGCGGTGGGGATGGAGACGTCGAGGTCGTCGGCCACCTCGGGCAGCAGCCCGGAGAGCATGAACTCGGAGGTGCCGAGCGCGAACACGGCGCCGCCGAGGACGTAGACGGCGAGGGGGAGCCGCGCGGGCGGAGCGAAGCGGGCAGGCGGGGAATCTGGGGACACGTCCCGTTGCAACGCGGCGCCGCGCGCGGCGCATTCCCGGCAGCTCGCCCATTCGACGGGTTTCGGCCGTCCGCCGTTGGCCCGATCACTGAAAACGGGCCCGAACGGCGCCGGAACGGGCGCCCTCGGTCAACACCCGGTCTGCACCCGGTCAACATCCGGTCAGCCTCGGATCAGCTGCGGGCGTCGGCGAGCGAGCCGAGCGGCGCCACCTCCCGGCCCGTCACCCCGCACACCCAGTGCGGGTTCTCGCCCAGCTCCGGCTCCAGATCCAGGGCGTGCGGCTCCCCCTCGGGGGGCACGGGCTGGCAGAACGGGCACAGCGGCCAGCGCCCGCGGTGTTCGAGAAGGGCGTCCTGCATGTCCTGGGCGAGCAGCCCGGGCACGAAAACCGCGCCCTCCGGCCACTGGTCGGACCACCAGCGCCGATGGGAAACTGCTTTCTCCAACATGGAAACTTCCTTCGGACCGGCCAGCCCGTCCGCGGTCAGATCCGCCAGCACCAGGGCCCTGCCCCGGTGAATGGCCTCTTCCGAAGTCGGCTCCTCCATACAGACCATTGGACCACCACCTGGCACACCAGCGGATACCAACCAGCGCTTCACGGGGGCTTGACGGACCCTCGCTCCCGAAAATACGTTTCGCCTGTGAGGAATGCGATGAAGGAAAATTTCGTCCGACGTGTCGGCAGACCCCGACCCGTCGCGGCCGTCGCACCCCGCCCCGCTCCCCCGGAGCCCGGGGCGCTCGCCGCGAAGGTGCGCACCATGGCACCCTCCATGACCCGATCCATGCAGCGTGTGGCGGAGACCGTCGCCGGTGACCCGGCCGGCTGCGCGGCGCTCACCGTCACCGGCCTCGCCGAGCGCACCGGCACCAGCGAGGCCACCGTCGTCCGCACGGCCCGGCTGCTCGGCTACCCCGGCTACCGGGACCTGCGGCTGGCGCTCGCCGGGCTCGCCGCCCAGCAGGCGTCGGGCGCCGCCCCCGCGGTCACCGCCGACATATCCGTCGACGACCCGCTCAGCGACGTCGTCGCCAAGCTCGCCCAGGACGAGCGGCAGACCCTCACCGACACGGCGGGGGCACTCGACCTGGCACAGCTCGAGGCGTCGGTCAGCGCGCTGGCGTCCGCCCGCCGGATCGACGTCTACGGCATCGGCGCCTCGTCGCTGGTCGCCCAGGACCTGGCGCAGAAGCTGCTCCGCATCGGCCTGGTCGCGCACGCCCACGCGGACCCGCACCTGGCCGTCACCAACGCGGTCCAGCTCCGCACCGGTGACGTCGCGGTGGCCATCACCCACTCGGGCCGGACGGTGGACGTGATCGAGCCGCTCCAGGCGGCGTTCGACCACGGCGCGACGACGGTGGCGATCACCGGCCGGCCGGACGGCGAGGTCACCCAGTACGCGGACCACGTGCTGACCACCTCGACCGCCAGGGAGAGCGAGCTCAGACCGGCCGCGATGTCCAGCCGTACCAGCCAACTGCTGGTGATCGACTGCCTGTTCATCGGTGTCGCGCAGCGCACCTACGAGTCGGCCGCGCCCGCGTTGCACGCCAGCTACGAGGCGCTGGCCCACCGCCACTCGCCGCGCGAGCGCTGAACCCGATGCCCCGCACGGCCGTCGTCCCCCGCCTCGTCCCGGCCCCCCTCGGCCGAAAACATGGAGAGCCGAAACCCGCATGTCCACGGACTTTGACTCGCTGACCACCGAGGCCTACCGGCCCGAACTCGCCGACATCGACCGGCTGTCGACGCTGGAGATCGCCCGCACCATGAACGCCGAGGACGCCCTCGTCCCGGCGGCGGTGGCGGCCCAGCTGCCGAGCATCGCGGCCGCCATCGACGCGGCGGCCGAGCGGATGGCCAGGGGCGGACGCCTGCTCTACCTGGGTGCGGGCACCGCGGGCCGGCTCGGGGTGCTGGACGCCAGCGAGTGCCCGCCCACCTTCAACACCGACCCCGGTGAGGTGATGGGCCTCATCGCCGGCGGCCCCGAGGCCATGGTCTCGGCGGTCGAGGGCGCCGAGGACAGCGAGGAGCTGGCCGCGGCCGACCTGGCCGCGATCGGCGTCACGGCCGACGACGTGGTGGTGGGCGTCTCGGCCTCCGGGCGCACCCCGTACGCGGTCGGCGCCGTCCGGTACGCGAGAACCAGGGGGGCGCTGACCGTCGGCGTCTCCTGCAACCCCGGTTCCCCGCTGGCCGCCGCCGCGCACCACGGCATCGAGGTGGTGGTGGGCCCCGAGCTCGTCACCGGCTCCACCCGGTTGAAGGCGGGCACCGCGCAGAAGCTCGTGCTCAACATGATCTCGACCATCAGCATGATCCGGCTCGGCAAGACCTACGGAAACCTGATGGTCGACGTGCGCGCCTCCAACGAGAAGCTGCGGGCCCGCTCGCGGCGCATCGTCCACCTGGCGACGGGCGCGCCGGAACCGGTGATCGAGGCGGCGCTGACGGCGACCGGCGGCGAGGTGAAGAACGCGATCCTCACCATCCTCGGCCGGGTCGACGCGGACACGGCCGACCGGCTGCTCGCCGACAGCCACGGCCACCTGCGGGCCGCGCTGGCCGCGGCCGACGCGCGTGGCTGAACCGCCGGCGGGCCTCGCCGGGGCCGGCCTCTCCGCCGCCGAGGTGGCGGAGTGCGAGCCACTGAGCGGCGGCACCTACAACACCCTCCACCGCCTGCGGCTGACGGACGGCCGCCGACTGGTCCTGAAGCTGCCGCCGCCACCCGGCACGCCGGGGCTGACCCACGAGCGTGGACTGCTCCTCGGCGAGGCCGAGTTCTACCGGGCCGCCGCCCGGGCCGGGGCGCCGGTGCCGTCGGTCGTGTCGTTCGACGAGGACCACCTGCTGATGACGGAGTGCGCGGGCGTCTCCTGGCAGCAGGCCCCGCCCGCCCCGGGCGCGGACCACTCGCGGCTGCGGCACGAACTCGGCGCGCTGGTCCGCCGGCTGCACGCCGTGCCCGGCCCCGGCTTCGGCTACCCGAGCGGCGCGGTCCCACCCTCGGCCGACTGGCGCGGCACCTTCACCACCATGCTGGACACCGCCCTCACCGACGCCGACCGCTACGCCGCACCGCTACCGGCGCCGGTGGCCCGGATCCGCGCCCTGGCCACGGCGGTCGCCCCGGCGCTCGACGAGGTCACGGCGCCGGCCCTCGTCCACTTCGACCTGTGGGCCGGCAACATCCTGCTGTCGAACGGTCGGATCAGCGCCCTGATAGACGGCGAGCGGATGTTCTGGGGCGACCCGCTCGCCGACTTCGCGTCCCTCTGCCTGCTGACGCCGCTGGACGACGACCTCCTCGCCGGCTACGGCGCGGCGGCCCTCTCCCCGACGGAGCGCCTGCGGATGGCTCTCTACCGGACGTACCTCCACGTCATCATGCTCACGGAGGGCGCCCCGCGCGCCTACCCCGCGGCTCACGTCGCCCGGACGATACGCGAGGTCACGCCGCACCTCCGCCACGACCTGACGCAACTCGCGGCCGCGGCCTGAGCCTTTTTCCCCCACCC